>NZ_JCAFSU010000003.1:0-414770 GCF_059369555.1 Stenotrophomonas sp. YJH_SMC_21 | reverse complement strand
GGGAGTCGACCAACCGGTTCGACGGAATCCGCTTGGTAGAGTCGACCGTTGGTCGACTATCGCGCGCAGCGCGGGATTTCTCGATCTGGACGAAGAGCAGTCGACTAACAGTCGACTCTACCGGCGGGTCGTTTCACGTGCGGGAAGATCTCAGGCCAGCTCAGGTTCCTGCGCCAGCAGGCGATGGAAGCGTTGCAGAACGTAAGGGTCGATCAGGCCACCGGATTGCTCGTCGATGATGCGCAGTACCGTCTCGTGTTCCATCGCGGCACGGTAGGGACGCACGCTGGTCATCGCGTCATAGGCATCCGCAACGGTGACGATGCGTGAGCCCAACGGAATGCTCTCGCCGCGCAGCCCATCGGGATAGCCACTGCCATCGAACGCCTCGTGATGGGCGCGGATCAGCCGCGCAACCGGTGCCGCATCGCTGCGGCCGGTGGCCAGGAAGATATGCTCACCGCGCACCGGATGCTCGCGCATGATCGCGCGCTCCTCGTCGGTATGCCGGCGCGGGGCCAGCAGCACCTCATCGGGAATGCCGATCTTGCCGATGTCATGGAAGCGCGCTGCCAGGCCGATCTGCGCACTGGCATCGTCATCCAGATCGCAGTGCGTGGCCAGGCGCTGCGCGAGCAGGCCAACGCGGTCGCAATGGTGGCGGGTGTAAGCGTCGCGCATCTGCAGCGACATCGAGAGGGCATCGATCAGGCAGGCCTGTGCATGCAGCAGGTCGGGGGCGGGTACGGCGTCAGGAAACATGGTCATCCGCCCGCACCGGGTGGGGACCGGTGCGGGGTGTTCGGGGGCGATCAACCCGGGGCGAGGGTGGTCAGAAGGGCGCGGGCCGCGTTGAAGCGGTCCTCCGGCAACGGCAGCGGATGCTTGATGCGAAGCTTGTCGGGCCCTTCCATGGCATAGAGGTTTGGCTGTTTCTGGATCAGCTGGATCACCGCCATCGGATCGATGTTCGGCTTGGACTCAAACACGATGCGGCCACCGTTCTCACCCAGGTCCAGCTTGCGGATGCCCAGCGCGTTGGCTTTCAGCTTCAGCTCGGCGATGGCGAACAGGTGCTTGGCCGCATCCGGCAGCAGGCCGAAGCGATCGATCATCTCCACCTGCAGTTCGCGCAGCGCATCGCTGTCGCGCGCGCTGGAAATACGCTTGTACAGGGTCAGGCGGGTATGCACGTCCGGCAGGTAGTCTTCCGGGATCAATGCCGGCACATGCAGCTCGACCTCGGCACCACGCACTTCCTCGCCGGCATCCAGGTCGGGCAGCTTGCCCAGCCTGATGCTGCGCACCGCGCGCTCCAGCAGCTCGGTGTACAGGCTGAAGCCGACTTCGGCCATCTGCCCGCTCTGGTCCTCGCCGAGCAGTTCACCGGCGCCACGGATCTCCAGATCGTGCGTGGCCAGGGTGAAACCGGCACCCAGCTCGTCCATCGAGGCGATCGCTTCCAGGCGCTTTTCGGCATCGGGCGTGATCGCGCGGCGGTCAGGAGTGATCAGGTAGGCGTAGGCGCGGTGGTGTGAACGCCCGACGCGGCCGCGCAGCTGATGCAGCTGGGCCAGGCCGAAGCGGTCGGCGCGGTTGATGATGATGGTGTTGGCGTTGGGGATGTCAATGCCCGATTCGATGATCGTGGTCGACAGCAGCACGTTGAAGCGCTGCTTCTGGAAGTCCAGCATCACCTTTTCCAGCTCGCGCTCGGGCATTTGCCCGTGGGCGATGCCGATGCGCGCTTCCGGCACCAGCTCGGACAGCTCGCGCTGCATGCGGCCGATGCTCTCCACGTCGTTGTGCAGGAAGTACAGCTGGCCGCCACGTGCCAGCTCGCGCTGGAAGGCTTCGCGCAGCAGCGCGTTGTCCCACTGGGTGATGAAGGTCTGCACCGCCAGCCGGTTCGGCGGCGGCGTGGCGATGATCGACAGGTCGCGCAGGCCGGCCATGGCCATGTTCAAGGTGCGCGGGATTGGCGTGGCGGTCAGGGTCAGCAGGTGCACGTTGGCGCGCAGCGCCTTCAGGGCTTCCTTCTGGCGCACGCCGAAACGCTGCTCTTCGTCGACGATGACCATGCCCAGGTCCTTGAACTTCACGTCGGGCTGCAGCAGGCGATGGGTGCCGACGATGACGTCGATGGTGCCGGCAGCGACCTTTTCCAGCTCGGCCTTGATCTCCTTGGTGCTCTTGAAGCGCGACAGCACCTCGACCTTCAGCGGGTAATCGGCGAAGCGGTCGCGGAAGTTGCGGTAATGCTGTTCGGCCAGCAGCGTAGTCGGCACCAGCACGGCCACCTGCTTGCCGGCACTGGCGGCGGCGAATGCCGCACGCACCGCCACCTCGGTCTTGCCGAAACCGACGTCGCCGCAGACCACACGGTCCATCGGCTGGCTGCTGGCGAGGTCGCGCAGGGTGGCGTCGATGGCGGCCAGCTGATCGGGGGTTTCCTCGAACGGGAATCCGGCTGCGAACGGCTCGTACATCGCACGGTCCACCTGCAGTGCCAGGCCGGCACGCGCCTGGCGACGGGCCTGGATCTCCAGCAGTTCGGCAGCGACGTCGCGAACCTTTTCGGCGGCCTTGCGCTTGGCCTTGCTCCACTGCTCGCCACCGAGCGAATGCAGCGGCGCGGTTTCCGCTGAAGCGCCGGAGTAGCGGCTGATCAGGTGCAGCTGGGCGACCGGCACATACAGGCGGTCGCCCTTGGCGTATTCGATTTCGAGGAACTCGCCGGGCATGCCGCCGACGTCCATCGCGATCAGGCCACGGTAGCGGCCGACACCATGGTCCTCGTGCACGATCGGTGCACCCTCGGTCAGTTCGCCGAGGTCGCGGATGATCGCTTCCGGCTCGCGGCCGGCACGGCGCGTGCGGCGGGTGCTGCCGGCGCGCTCGGGGAACAGCTGGCGCTCGGTCAGCACCGCGATGCGCGGATCGTCCAGTGCGAAGCCATCTTCCAGCGGTGCCACCGCGATCGCGAAGCGCGCATCGTCGGCGAGGAAGCTGGGCAGGTCGGCCACCACCGGCGGCTTCAGCTCGGCGGCCTGCAGCACTTCCAGCAGGGCCTCGCGACGCCCGGGCGAATCGGCGGCGATCAGTACCCGGCCCGGATAGTGGCCGAGGAAGGATTTCAGCGCGTCGCCAGCGGGGGCCTCGCGCGCGGCCACCGGCAGCGGCGGCAGCGGCTGGTCACCCAGCGCGTGGGCATCGGCGATGCGCGCGTGGTCAGCCGACCACACCTCGATGCGCGGGGCATCGTTCAGGCGCTCGCGCAGCAGCTCCGGCGACAGGTACAACGCCGAAGGCGGCAGCAGCGGGCGCTCCACATCATGGCGGCGCTGCTCATAGCGGTCCGCGGTCTGCGCCCAGAACGCGACGGACGCTTCATACGCACCGGTACAGACCACCGGCAGGCTGCCGTCGGGCAGGTAGTCGAACAGGGTTGCGGTGCGTTCGAAGAACAGCGGCAGGTAGTACTCGACGCCGGCCGGGGCCAGCCCGGACTTCAGATCCTGGTACAGCGAACTGCGCCGGGTATCCACATCGAAACGCTCGCGCAGCGTGGCCAGCACGCGTGCGATGCTGGCCTCGTCCATCGGCACTTCGCGGCCGGGCAGCATGTGCACCGCCTCGACCTTGTCCAGCGAACGCTGGCTTTCCGGATCGAAGGCACGGATCGAGTCGATGTCCTCGTCCAGTAGTTCTACCCGCAGCGGCTCGTCGGCGCCCATCGGGAACACGTCGAGCAGGCCGCCGCGCACCGCGAAGTCACCTGGGTCCATCACCTGCGGCACGTTGCGGTAGCCGGCGCTTTCCAGGCGACGCTTCTCGGCTTCCAGGTCCAGGCGATGGCCGACTTTCAGGTCAAAGCTGCCACCGATCACATAGCTGCGCGGGGCCAGCTGCTGCAGCAGGGTCTGCACCGGCACGATCACCAGGCCGCGCTTCAGCGCCGGCAGGCGGTGCAGGGCGGACAAGCGCTGCGAGATGATGTCCGGATGCGGGCTGAAGCGGTCGTACGGCAGGGTTTCCCAGTCCGGGAAGGCGACCACCGGCAGGGCCGGGTCACCGCCAAGCAGGGTCTGCAGGTCGGCTTCGAGCTGGTTGGCACCGTGGTTGTCACGGGCGATCACCAGCAGCGGGGCGTCATGCGCACGCGCGGCCTGGGCCAGGTACCAGGCCAGGGCGGTCGGCGAGGCGGGGGCGCGCCACCAGGCGCGGAGCTGGCCGGCGCGCGGCAGCGGCGGGGCGGGGTATGAGGTACGCGACATGGACCCCGGATTTTAGCAGAAGCCCGATCGAAGCCCGGTGGGTCGTGCCGGCCGTTTGCCGACGGCCTCACGTGCCGTTGGGGGAACACAATGCCGGCCAGCGGCCGGCACTACCGGGAGGCATGGCCGGGCAGGGCCCGGCGCATCCGTCAGTTGTCCAGCTCCAGCACCATCCGCACCAGGCCTTCGGCACCGGTCGGGTGCGGCACCGGCTTGAAGCCCAGCGAGGCGGCCAGCTGCTTCATCGGCTCGTTCTCGGCGGCAACGTCGCCATACAGGCGGTCGAGGTACTTGCCGCGGCCCCACTTCACCAGCTTGCGCATCAGCTGCCGGCCCAGGCCCTGGCCAATGAGGAAGCGGCTGATCAGGATCGCGTACTCGGCTTCACGGGTACCGGGGATGATCGAGGCCCGGGCGACCGCGCCGACCACCGCTTCGCCAGCGGGCAGGGACTCGGCTGCGACCAGGGTGATCTCGGTCTTGGGATTGGGGTGGGTCAGGCGCTGGGTGGTTTCCGGTGACAGCTCGGTCACCGCCTGCAGGAAACGATCACGGATTTCTTCCGGCCCGAACAGGCTGAACGCCGCTTGCAGCGGTGCGCCATCTTCCGGGCGGATGGGGCGGATCAGCAGCTCGTGGCCGCTGGGAGCCTTGAAGATCTCATGCCAGGGCGGCATGCGGTTGCGAGTGGCCATACCGGGTGATTCCTTGGTGGTCCATCGATTGTGGCATCACCGGGGCTGCATTCCGTGAACGAAAGGCTCACGGCGGTACAGCCTCGTGAAGGCCGTTATTCGGGGGCTTTGAGCCAATCCAGGCGGGTGCTGGCTCCCGGTTCGCCCAGGTGCTGGCGCAGCGCCGGCAGGGCCGGGCCGACCACCCGGTCGAACTGCCACGGCGGGTTGAGCAGCAGCATGCCGCTGCCGTTGAGGCGCAGCGGCGAGTCGTCCGGGCGCACCAGGAACTCGATCGTCATCGCCGACTTGACCGGCAGGGCAGTGGCCTTGCGCAGGAAATGCAGGATGGTGCGGCGCTGCTTGATCGGGAACCAGACCGCACAGGTGGCCTGCGGCCAGCGTGCCAGGGTCTCGGCCAGGGCAGCCAGGATGTTCTGGTATTCGGCGTCCTGCGCCTCGTACGGCGGATCGATCAGCACCAGGCCACGACCGATCTTGCTGCCGTTGAACTTCGGCGGCAGCAGCGAGCGCAGCAGGGCATAGCCATCGCCAGCGCGCACATCGACGCGGCTGTCATGGGCAAACAGGGCCTTCAGCGTGGCCGTTTCGGCTTCCTGCAGCTCGCAGACCGCCATGCGGTCCTGAGCACGCATCGCCTGTGCGCTCAGCAGCGGCGAGCCCGGGTAGTTGGTCAGCGCGCCCACCGGGTTGTCGGCCTGGACCGCCTTCAGGTAGCGCTCGACTACCTCCGGCAGCTTGGGCTGGGCCATCAGCCGCATGATCCCGGATTCGGCCTCGAGGGTCTTGCGGCTCTCTTCGCTGGCCAGCAGGTAGCGGCCGGCACCGCCGTGGGTGTCGAGCACGAAGAACGGGCTGTCCTTGCGCTTGAAGCTGTCGATCAGGGCCAGCTGCACGATGTGCTTGAGCACATCGGCGTGGTTGCCGGCATGGAAGGCGTGGCGATAGTTCATGGGCGGCAGTGTACGGGGCGGCGGCCGCAGCGGCTATGCTGCGCGCCATGACAGCTCCCGTTGCCCATGTCCTGGTAGTCGAGGACGAAGCCGCCATCGCCGAAACCGTGCTCTATGCGCTGCGCAGCGAGGGCTATGCCGCCAGCCACTGCCTGTTGGGCGGGGAGGCGCTGCAGCGGCTGCAGGCCGGGGATATCGACGTGGTGGTGCTGGACGTGGGCCTGCCCGACCTGGGCGGCTTCGAGGTCTGCCGACGGCTGCGCGCGCAGCCCGGGCCGGTGGCGCAGCTGCCGGTGATCTTCCTGACCGCCCGCAACGATGAAGTGGACCGGGTGCTCGGCCTGGAGCTGGGCGCCGACGACTACATGACCAAGCCGTTCTCGCCGCGCGAGCTGGTGGCGCGGGTGCGTGCACGCCTGCGCCGTGCGGC
Organism: Stenotrophomonas sp. YJH_SMC_21; assembly: GCF_059369555.1. Classification (NCBI taxonomy): domain Bacteria; kingdom Pseudomonadati; phylum Pseudomonadota; class Gammaproteobacteria; order Lysobacterales; family Lysobacteraceae; genus Stenotrophomonas; species Stenotrophomonas sp. YJH_SMC_21. The sequence continues at coordinate 408,415 of NZ_JCAFSU010000003.1, read as the reverse complement.
GCCGGTCATCGCAGCGCCCAGCGCCGATGCAGGCTGGCAGGAACATGGCGCGTTCGCCATCGACCGCGAAGGCCGGCGCATCCGCTTCCGTGGCCAGGCACTGGACCTGACCCGCTACGAGTACGCGCTGCTGGAGGCGCTGCTGCAGCGACCCGGTGCCATCCTCAGCCGTGCTCAGCTGATGGACCGTGGCTGGGACAGCAGCGCCGACAGTGCCGACCGCACCGTCGATACCCATGTAAAGACGCTGCGTGCCAAGCTGCGCGCGGCCGGTGCCAGCGACGACCCGATCCGCACCCACCGTGGCCTTGGCTACGCGCTGGAGGTCTAGCCGATGCGCCTGGTGCTGAAGCTGTTCCTGGGCTTCTTCCTGATCACCGGCATCGCGGCCTTCTTCGTGATGCGCGTGTTCGTCAACGAAGTGAAGCCGGGTGTGCGCCAGGCGATGGAATCGACCCTGGTCGACGCGGCCAACGTGCTGGCCGAGATGGCCGCGGCCGACGTCAAGGACGGCACCATCCGCAGCGGCAGCTTCACCCGCAACCTGGCCAAGGCACGGCAGCGCGACCTGAAGGCAATGGTCTGGCGTTTCCCGAAGCGCTCGCTGGATTACCGGGTGACCATCACCGATGCCAAGGGCATCGTCATCTACGACTCGCTGGGCCGTGACCTTGGCCGCGACAATTCGCGCTGGAATGATGTCTACCGCACTCTGCGTGGCGAGTACGGTGCCCGTTCCAGCCCCGAGATTCCGGGCGAGGAAGGCGATACGGTGATGCATGTGGCGGCGCCGGTATACGACCCGGCCGATGGCCGCACCCTGATCGGCGTGCTCAGCCTGGCCCAGCCCAACCGCAGCATTGATCCGTTCATCGCTGCCAGCCAGCGCGCCATCATCGAGCGCGGTGCCTGGCTCATCGGATTGTCGGCGCTGGTCGGCGTGCTGGTGACGATGTGGCTGACCACTGGCCTCGGCCAGCTCAGCCGCTATGCACGCGCGGTCAGCGCGGGCGAACCGGTGCCACCACCACGGCGCCGTCGCGACGAGATCGGCGATCTCGGCCAGGCGCTGGAAACGATGCGCCGCAAGCTCGAAGGCAAGGCCTACGTCGAGCAGTACGTGCAGTCGCTGACGCACGAGATGAAGAGCCCGCTGGCGGCGATCCGCGGTGCCGCCGAACTGCTGCAGGAGCCGCTGCCCGAAGCGGACCGCGTGCATTTCGCGCGCAGCATTGTCGATCAGCAGGAACGGCTGACCGAGACCATCGACAAGCTGCTGGCGCTGGCCGAAGTGGAACAGCACGGCTGGCTGCAGACCCGCGATCCGATCGCGCTGCAGGCATTGCTGGCCGATGCGGCCGCGGCCGCGCAGGTGCGCGCGCAGGCGGCCGGTGTGCGGGTCCACATCGGCAACGTGCCCGACCTGCGGGTGCAGGGCGACGGCTACCTGCTGCGGCAGGCGCTGCACAACCTGATCGACAACGCGATTGCCTTCTCGCCCTCCGGCGCGGAGATCGCGCTGCAGGCCGAGGTGGACGGGCAGGGCGTGCGCCTGGAGGTGGCCGACCGCGGCGCCGGCATCCCGGACTATGCGCGCGAGCGGGTGTTCGAACGCTTCTATTCGCTGGCGCGGCCCGGCAGCGGGCGGCGCAGTTCCGGCCTGGGCCTGCCATTCGTGCAGGAAGTCGCGCGCCTGCACGATGGACGCGCCAGTGTCGACGTCCGCGAGGGCGGCGGCACCGTGGCCAGCCTGTGGCTGCCATCGGGTGCGCCGGGCCAGCGCCCGCGCCGCTGACTTCACACTCGCTTCAAATTCGCCACAAACCCTGCTCACCCCAGCGGTCCATCCTGCAGCCCTCTCCAACGAGGATGGACCATGAAATCCCTGAAGATGCTGCTGAGGTTCGCCATTGTCGGCGGGCTGACCCTGCTGCTGCTGGTGCCGCTGACCATGATCCGCGGGGTCATCAACGAACGCAGCGCATACCGCGACGAGGCGTTCTCGCGGGTGGCCGACAGCCGCGCCGGTGCACAGCAGCTGGTGGGTCCGGTGCGGGTGGTGCCATGGGTGGAACGCAAGCAGGTTGAACTGGTCGACCCGCTGGGCGTCAAGAAGACCGAGATACAGGTCACCGAGGGGCACTGGCTGCAGATGCCGGCGTCGCTGGAGGTGGGCGGCGAGATGCTGCCGAGCCAGCGCGAAGTGGGCCTGTTCAAGGTACCGGTGTACAGCTGGAACGGCCAGATGAAGGCGACCTTCGCCGCAGACGACTATCCGGTGAAGGCCGGCCGCAGCTACGGCCAGCCGTATGTCGCGGTTGGTGTATCCGATGTGCGTGGCCTGGTGGGTACGCCGAACCTGCGCGTGGATGGCAAGCAGCTGCGGTTGCTGCCGGGCGTTGGCGCGGCCAGCGAGGTGGGGCGAGGCCTGCACGCACCGGTGGCCGGTTTCGCTGCGGATCAGGGCGGCACGCTGGCTGCCAGCACGGTTGAACTGGAGCTGCGCCTGGATGGCAGCCGCATGCTGTCGGTGGTGCCGTTGGGCGATGACACCCACATCGCGCTGCGTTCGAGCTGGCCGCATCCGTCGTTCAGCGGCGCGTTCCTGCCCAACGAACGCCGCGTTGATGCGCAGGGCTTCGATGCACGCTGGGCGGTGTCCTCGCTGGCCTCCGATGCCCAGCGCCAGCTGCGCAATGATGGTGCGGTCGAATCGCAGGCGGTGACGGTGTCGCTGGTCGATCCGGTCGATACCTACACCCAGGCCGACCGTGCCTCGAAATACGGCGTGCTGTTCGTGCTGCTCACCTTCGTCGGCTTCATCCTGTTCGAGCTGATCAAGTCGCTGCGTATCCACCCGTTGCAGTACCTGATGGTGGGCCTGGCGCTGGCGATCTTCTTCCTGCTGCTGATCAGCCTGTCCGAGCACATCGCGTTCTGGAAGGCCTATCTGGTCTCGGCGGTGGCCTGTATCGGCCTGCAGGCGGTGTACCTGGCCAATGTGCTGGGCCACTGGAAGCGCGGCCTCGGCTTCGCGGCGCTGCTGACCGTGCTGTATGGCGCGCTGTATGGCCTGCTGGTGTCGGAGAACAACGCGCTGCTGATGGGTTCGCTGCTGCTGTTCGTGATCCTGGCGCTGGCGATGTGGGTGACCCGCCGGGTCGACTGGTACGCGCTCGGCGCGGAACTGAAGTAAGGAGCAGGCCATGGGCTGGCGCCAGGGATTGCGGCAACGGGCACGGCAGGGCATTCCGGCCCTGTTGGAAGTGGATGCACTGCTGCAGGCACATGGCGTGCTGGCGGCCCTGCCGGGGGCGCGGATCGCCCCCGGCCTGGTCCGCTTCCAGCTGGCGGCGGTGACCTGCGAAGGTTTGCAGGCGCAGGGATTGCGCTGGCTGCAGGGCGCGCGGCAGGGACGCGGCGCGGTGGCTGGCCGGGTGCCGCGCTACCGGCCATGGAAGGCCGGGGCGGAGGCGCTGGCCGAGATCGGTATCGGTGGCCTTCTGGATGACTGGCCCGCACACGCGGCGGTGTACGGCTGCAGCAGCATCGACCGGCGGCACTGGTTGCTGCTGCTGCCGGAACGGGCACAGTTGTGGTTGGGATGGAGCGGGTGATTGGGCTGTTCATCCACGCATGGCGTGGATCTACTGTTGTGGGTGCGAACCTTGGTTCGCACGCTCCCGCCCATGACCGATGGGACGGTATCCCCGCGCCCCCGCTGGCTAGACTCGACGAGTTGATGATCGAGCCGAAGGGCAGGGGTGCGATGTGTTGAAGTGGGGCATGCTGGCCGCAGCGCTGGCGATGGGTGGCAACGCAGGAGCGCAGCAGCGCGAGACGGTGGACCTGGACATGGTCAGCCGCATCCGCCAGGAGGCCTTCCACCGTTCGCAGGTGATGGACACCTTCAGCTATCTCACCGAGCGCATCGGCCCGCGCCTGACCAACTCGCCGGCCATGGGTCGCGCCAACGCCTGGACCCGCGGCAAGTTCAACGAATGGAAGCTGGACAACGTCCACGACGAGGCCTTCGACGACTTCGGGCGCGGCTGGGAGTTCACTTCGGCGAGCGTGGAGATGCTGGGCGACCGCGTGCAGCCGCTGCATGCACTGCCCAAGGCCTGGACGCCGGGCACCAAGGGGCCGGTTGAAGGCGAGCTGGTCCAGGTCGAGATCAAGAAGCCCGAAGACATCGAGAAGTACCGCGGCAAGCTGCGCGGCAAGATCCTGCTGCTGGGCGAGGCGCGCGAGTACAAGCGCGGCACCGAGGCGGATTCGCATCGCCACGACGCCACCTCGCTGGAAGGCCTGCAGGAGTTCACCCTGCCCAAGGACAAGGACGCCACCGCCGAACGTGCCAAGCGGGTCAAGGAGTACCAGGAACGCCAGCAGCTGGCGACCAAGGTCAATGCGTTCTTCGTGGAAGAGGGCGCGCTGGCCTCGATCAGCATCAGCAGCTGGGACAACGGCATCATCCGGGTTGCCGGTGGTGGTTCGCGCAAGGCCGGTGAGTCGGTGGGCATCCCCGAGCTGGCGATGATCAGCGAGCACTTCAATCCGCTGGTGCGCGCGCTGGAGGCCAAGCAGACGGTGCGCCTGCGCGTGGATGTGGCAGCGCGCTTCACCGATGAGGCCGACCAGCCCGGTTACAACACGCTGGCCGAGATCCGTGGCAGCAGCAAGCCCGATGAAGTGGTGATGATCGGTGCGCACCTGGATTCCTGGCACAGCGGTACCGGTGCGGCCGACAACGCGGCTGGCGTGGCGGTGATGATGGAGGCGATGCGCATCCTCAAGGCCACCGGCGCCAAGCCCAGGCGCACCATCCGCGTGGCGCTGTGGAGCGGTGAGGAACAGGGCCTGATCGGCTCGCAGGCTTATGTGGCCAAGCACTTCGGTCGTTTCCCGGAACCCACCGACCCGGCGCAGAAGGCGCTGCCGGCCTCGCTGCGCGAGCCCACCGGCGCGCTGCAGAAGACCCGCGATTACGGCAAGTTCCAGGTCTACTTCAACATGGACAACGGCTCGGGTCGCTTCCGCGGCATCTATGCGCAGGAAAACCTGGCGGCGATGCCGATCTTCGAAGCCTGGCTGGCGCCGTTCCATGACGTGGGTGCCACCACCGTGGCCACCCGCAACACCGGCAGCACCGACCACATCAGCTTCGACCGCATCGGCCTGCCGGGCTTCCAGTTCATCCAGGACCGGCTGGACTACTTCACCAATGTCCACCACAGCCACCTGGACACCTGGGACCACGCCGAACCGGAGGACCTGAAGCAGGCCGCAGCCATCGTCGCCTCGTTCGCCTACAACGCCGCGATGCGCGAGCAGCCGTTCCCGCGCAAGGTGGAACCCTAAAAGGGGACGGAGGGGATTAAGTCGTTTCTCCCCTCCGTTTCCCGGTTGCAGCGCCTCAGGCTGGGCAAGCGCGACTTAATCCCCTCCGTCCCCTTTTTCCGTCGGGGGCGGAGGGCTGGTAAAATCGGGGGATTCCCGTTCCTCGAGCCGTCCATGACCTGCCGCACCCGCTTCGCCCCCAGTCCCACCGGCTACCTGCACATCGGTGGTGCCCGCACTGCGCTGTACTGCTGGCTGGAGGCCCGCCACCGTGGCGGCGAGTTCGTGCTGCGCATCGAGGACACCGACCGTGAACGCAGCACCCAGGGCGCGATCGACGCGATCCTGGAGGCGATGGAGTGGCTGGGCCTGGACTATGACGAAGGCCCGATCTACCAGACCGACCGCGTCGCCCGTTACCTGGAAGTGGCCGAACAGCTGGTGGCCGACGGCAAGGCGTATTACGCATACGAGACCCGCGAAGAGCTTGACGCGATGCGCGAGGCCGCCATGGCCAGGCAGGAGAAGCCGCGCTACAACGGTGCCGCGCGTGACCTGGGCCTGCCGCGCAGGGATGATCCGAACCGCGTCATCCGCTTCAAGAATCCGCTGGACGGCACCGTGGTGTTCGACGACCTGATCAAGGGCCGTATCGAGATCGCCAACAGCGAGCTGGATGACATGGTCATCTTCCGCCCGGACGGCTACCCCACCTACAACTTCGCGGTGGTGGTGGACGACTGGGACATGGGCATCACCGAGGTCATCCGCGGCGACGACCACATCAACAACACCCCGCGCCAGATCAACCTGTACGAAGGCATCGGCGCGCCGGTCCCGAAGTTCGGCCACATGCCGATGATTCTGGACGAGCAGGGCGCCAAGCTGTCCAAGCGCACCGGCGCGGCCGACGTGATGCAGTACAAGGACGCCGGCTACCTGCCGGACGCGCTGCTGAGCTACCTGGCCCGCCTGGGCTGGTCGCACGGTGACCAGGAGCTGTTCAGCCGCCAGGAACTGATCGATCTGTTCGACGTGAAGGACTGCAATTCCAAGGCCTCGCGCCTGGACATGGCCAAGCTGGGCTGGGTCAACCAGCATTTCCTGAAGACCGAGGACGTGGCCGCGATCGTGCCGCACCTGGTCTACCAGCTGCAGAAGCTGGGCCTGGACGTGGCCGCTGGCCCGGCCCCGGAGGACGTGGTGATCGCCCTGCGTGAACGCGTGCAGACCCTGAAGGAAATGGCCGAGAAGGCCGTGGTCTGGTACCAGCCGCTGACCGAGTACGACGAAGCAGCGGTGGCCAAGCACTTCAAGGCCGGTGCCGAGGTGGCGCTGGGCAAGGCCCGCGAGCTGCTGGCCGCCCTGCCGGAATGGACCGCCGAGTCGGTGGGCGTCGCCCTGCACGACGCGGCCGCAGCGCTGGAAATCGGCATGGGCAAGGTTGCCCAGCCGCTGCGCGTGGCCATCACCGGCACCCAGGTCAGTCCTGACATTTCCCATACCGTTTACCTGGCCGGCCGCGAGCAGGCCTTGAAACGCATTGATGTGGCCATCACCAAGGTAGCAACGGCCTGAGGCATCCTTGCCAGGCCCGAACCGGAGAACACGCATGCCCGCCAAGACCGCCACCGCCTGTACCGCCCCGCACCACCACGTCCACGACGCATCGGACTTCGTGGCGGTGGTCGAGCGCGTCTCGCGCGAACGCGGGCTGCGCCTGACCCCGATCCGCGCCAACGTACTGAAGCTGATCGCCGAGGCCGGCAAGCCGGTCAAGGCGTACGAGCTGCTGGAGTGGGTGCGCAACGGCAAGGGCGTGGGTGCTGACGCCCCGCCCACCGTGTACCGCGCGCTGGACTTCCTGATGGCCAATGGCTTCGTGCACAAGCTGGAATCGGTGAATGCCTTCGTGGCCTGCCACCATCCCAGCAGCGCCGCGCATTCGGTGCCGTTCCTGATCTGCAACAGCTGCCACAGCGCGGTGGAGCTGGAAGACCGGGAGATCGTCACCCAGCTGGAGAAGCGCGCCAAGGAGCTGGGTTTCCAACCGCAGGCGCAGACCCTGGAAGTGCATGGCCTCTGCGCGCGCTGCGCCGGCTAACGCAACGGTAGTGCCGGCCGCTGGCCGGCATTTTGGAAACGGTGCGGCAGGGCCTGCGTCTTAGTCCATCGCCTTGGAACGGGTATCCACCCGCACGATCACCGACATGCCGGGGCGCAGCTGCGCGGCCAGCTTCTGGCCTTTGTTGATCGATATCCGCACCGGCAGCCGCTGCACCACCTTGGTGAAATTGCCGCTGGCGTTGTCCGGGCGCAGCACGCTGAATTCCGACCCGGTGGCCGGCGCGATCTCCTGCACGCGGCCCCGCAGCACCTGGCCCTGGAACGCGTCCACCGAGAACGTGGCCGGCTGGCCGATCGCCATCCCCCAGGTCTGGCCTTCCTTGTAGTTGGCCACCACCCACAGCGTGTCAGGTACCAGGAACAGCAGCTGCGAACCGGCGGCGACGTACTGGCCCACGCGTACGCTGGCTTCGCTGATCTGGCCGTCGCGCGGCGCGTGGATCACCGTGTTGGCCAGATCGATGCGCGCCAGTTCCAGCTGCGCCTGCGCGCTCTCCACCTGGGCCTCCAGGCTCTTGCGCGCTACCTGGGTCGATACCAGGGTCTCCTCGGCGATGCGGATCTGCGCCTGCGACTGCTGCACGCTGGCCTGCGCCGAGGCCTGCGCGGTGCGGAACTTGTCGCGATCGTTGATCGACACCAGCTGCTGCGCAGCCAGTTCCTCGTAGCGCTTGGTCTCGTTGCGTGAGCGTTGCAGCTCCGCCTGCCCGGCCGACAACGTGGCGCGGGCGGAGGCAATCTGCGCACGGTTCTGCGCCTGCGACTGGTCCGAGTTGGCCAGGGCCGCGCGTGCGCTGTCCAGCGTCGCCTGCGCCTGGGCGACCCGCTGCGCATAGATGCGGTCATCGATGCGCAGCAGCGGCTCGCCTTCCTTCACGTGCTGGAAGTCCTTCACCAGCACCTCGGTTACATAGCCGTTGACCTGTGGCGCCATCACCGTGATCTGTCCGCGTACATACGCGTTGTCGGTCACCATCACGCTGCTGGTGAACGGCCACAGGTGCCAGGCGCGCAGGATCAGCGCAATGCCCAGCAGGGCCACCACCACCATCACCACCACGCTGCGCGCGCTGGGCTTGAGGTACTTCGGCGCGACAGCGGGTTCTACCGGCGTAGGGGCAGGCGCCGCGTCGGTCGGCGGCGGTGGGGTTACGTTGTCGGCGTCGTCGGGTCGGGGCGGGACGGGAGGCATGGTCGAGAACTCAGCGGGGCGCGGCCGGCGTGGCCACAGCGGGGGAAGTGGGGTGGCGCTTGCGCCATTGCTTGAGCACGGCGGTGCGCAGCGACAGCAGCAGCAACCAGCACAGGAAGCCGATGGCCAACCAACCGCTCAGCGTGAACACATCATTGAAGCCGCGTACGTTGGCTTCGCGGCGCGTCGTCTGCGCCAACTGCGCGCTGCCCTGCGCGCTGCGCAGCACCGGATCGGTGATCTGGGCGACGTACAGCTGCTGTTGGATGCGCAGGCGCTGTGCCACCACCGGGTCGGCCGGGTCGAGCTGGCTGGTCAGCGCGCTGGAATACAGCTGCTCGCGATGCAGCTGGAAGGTCCCCAGCACGGCCGAGCCGGCCAGGCCGCCCAGCGTCTGCGTGATCGACAGCGTCACCAGGAAGGTGATCATGTGGTCCACGCCCTGTTTCAGCGCGGCGGAAATGCCGAGCATGATCAACGGGCCCATGAACATGCCGGCACCGACCGAGGCCAGGAACTGGCTGGCGTAGAAGTCGTGCGGCCGATCCATGCTGGTGCGGTGCTGGTCGAAGAACGCGGCGGCGCCCAGCAGCAGGATCGCCATCAGCAGCTGCGGGATCAGCCGTTTGGGCCCGAAGGTCAGTGCAGTGCCGGCGATACCGGTGATCACGCCGGCAAGAATCACCACGAACAGCGGCCGCAACTGATCAGGGCCCATGCCGAGCGTGCGCATCAGGTTGACCACGCCGTAGGACTGCTCGGTGGTCAGGAAGCGGATCAGGAAGGCGCCGACGATGAAATGCAGTACGGGCAGGCTGGCCAGCCAGCGTGTCTGCAGCAGCGGATTGCGCCGGTAGTGCTCGATGACGAAGGCGGTGGTGGACAGCACGATCGAGGCGACCAGGGCCCAGCCCAGCCACGGCGTGTTAAGCCACCAGCGGGTGTAGCCCTGCGCCAGCACGATCACCAGCAGCGCGACGGCCGGTGCGAGCAGGGCAAAGGTGAGGAAGTCCAGCGGTTCGAAGGCCTTCACCTGGATGCCGGGCGGCAGCTTCAGCACCACCACTGCCGCGAACGCGCACAGTGCCAGCCCGGCTTCGAATGAGTAGAGCTGATGCCATTGGCCGGTATCGACCAGGCCTGGTGAAACGATCCAGGCGATCGGCACCGCCAGCTGCGAGAGGCCGACGCCGACCACCAGCAGGTTGCCGGTAAAGCGGCGCGGCAGCGCCTGCAGCATGTATAGCGTGCCCAGTGTCGAACAGGCCGCACCCGCGAAGCCGCTGGCGGCGCGGGTCAGCATCGTGGTCTCGAAGCTGCCGACGAACAGGTGCAGTACCGCCAGCGCTGCGTACAGGCCCAGCCCGATCTCGGCGAACAGGCGGATGCCGTACTGCTGGCGGAACTTGAAGGCCAACAGGTTGGCGGTGACATTCACCATGGCATAGGCCGCCACCAGCCAGCTGCCCTGGGTCGGGGTCAGTGCCAGCTGGCCTTGCAGGAACGGCAGGTTGGCGGTAACCAGCGCATTGCCGAGGCCGCCGGTGATCGCCACCAGCAGTGATACCAGCGCATAGGCCGCGCGCCGATACGGCGGGTGCCAGGGCATCGATGCCGAACCGGGCATGGTCGGCTTTTCGTGCTCCTCCCAATCCGGAACCGGCTTCAGATACGGCTGGACCATCAGCGAGCCTCGCTGGTTGCTCCCTGGAGACCCCCGCGCAGCAGCTGCAGGGCGCGCCCGGCCAACTGGGCGCGCTCGTCGCGGGTCTTGCCGCGCAGGGCCGCACCCAGCATGCCCGAGATCAGTGAAATATCCGTCTTTTCCAGGTCGGCACGGCACAGCCCGGCGGCCTTGGCGCGCGCGATCGGTTCCTCCAGCAGGTCGCGCACGGTCTCGCGCGCGGCGCGCATGGACGGCACGTCCGAATCGACCGCACGCCAGTAATCGGCCAATGCCGGCGAATCAATGATGCGCTGGGCCATGCCCTCGAACACCTCGAACAGGGCGTCGTCGCGGTCACCGAGCTGCTCGACCTGGCGCCGGATGCGGTCGACCGTGCGCTGCAGCAGCGCCTGGATCAGCGCGGTGCGGTCGGGGAAATTGCGGTACAGGGTGGCGCGGCCTACCTGGGCGCGTTCGACCACCAGGTCCAGCGGGGCGGTGACACCATGTTGGCCGAACACATGATCGGCGGCATCGAGGATGAGGGCACGGCGGGCAGCAGCATCGGCACGTTGGGCAGTCATGGAATTATTTTCGGACAAAAGTGTCCGATTGGCGAGACATTGGGTGACGGGATTGTCCGCTTGTTGTGGTACGCACATCTTTGTGACGGATGCGTGATGGCGTGGGTCGAAATGAAAACGGGGGCCCGAAGGCCCCTGTGGAATGGCGTGGGGGTCAGAGCCCTTTCCTTCGAGAAGGGCTGCGACCCCGCCGTGTGCGATCAGAAGAACGCGCGGATGCCGAATGCGACACCACGGCCTGGCAGCGGCGAGTAGTCGCGCAGCAGCGAGGTATGCGGACGCACTTCGCGGTTGGTCAGGTTGCTGCCATCCAGGAACACCTCGTAGCTGTTGCTGGCGTTGCGATCCCAGCGGTAGGCCAGGTGCGCGTCGACCAGGGTGTAGCCGTCGCTCGGGGCTTCGTTCTGGGCGACGTCCTTCTGGCGGCTGTAGCGGACCGCACCGACCGAAGCGCGCCAGCCGTCCTTCGACCAGCGCAGGTCGGCGCCGACGCGGGCCGGTGCGATACGCGGCAGATAGCCGGTGTTGGCCAGTTCCACCGTGTAGTTGTGGTTGTGGTCGCCATGCGGCACGGCGATGTCCAGGTTGCGGCTGCCGCTGCCATCCAGCTTGGCCCTCACGTAGTCGCCGAACAGGCGCAGATCCCAGTCACCGGCGCCGCCCTCGAACAGGTGCACCAGCGCTTCGGCCTCGGCACCGCGGAACACCGCATCCTGCTGCGTCCAGGTGCGCACCGGCAGGCCCTCGGTGATGCCGGTGTCGGCCAGGTAGATGAAGTCCTTGAACCTGGTCTGGTAGACCGACGCGGAGAAGTCCAGGTGCTCGCTGTGGGTGTGGATACCCAGTTCCACGCGCTGGCCGCGCTCGGTCTTCAGGTTGGCGTCGCCGATTTCCAGCGAACGGGTGGCGATGTGCGCGCCGGCGGCATACAGCTCTTCGTTGGTCGGTGCTCGCTCGGAGCTGTCCACGCCGATGCGCAGGTCAACGGCATCGTTGAGCTTCCAGATGCCAGCGGCAGACAGGTTGGTGGCGCCGAACGTGCGGCGGCGGTAGTCACCGCTCGGGTCCAGCTTGACCTGATCGTGGCGGCCGCCCAGTTCCAGCTTGAACGGGCCGAACTGCTTTTCCTGCAGCACGAACAGGCCGATGTTCTTGGTGCCGGTATCCGGAACGAACGCCTCTTCGCCCTTGGCACCGAAATCACTGTTGCCGAACTGCAGGCCGAAGGCGCCGTCCCAGCCGCCGATCTGCTGCTGCACCGCTTCCAGGCGCGCTTCGATGCCGCGGTTGGTGAAGCGGGTCGACGGCGTACCGGCTTCCAGCTCCACGTGTTCGTAGTCGGTGTAGGCCACGCGTGCGTTGATGTTCTTCAGGAACGAGACCGGGTTGTAGATGCCGGCCTTGGTCTCGAAGCGGTTCTGCACCATGTCGATGCGCACGTCGTGCTCGTCGCCGCCTTCCTCTTCGTCGCCATGGTCGTGACCGTGGTCATGGCCATGATCGTCACCATCGGCGTGCACGTGCGCGCCATTGGGAATGCCGTAGTTGGTGCGGTAGGTACTGGCCGATACGCCGAAGTAGCCGCCGTCGCCCAGCCACGTTGCGCCGACGCCACCGGCGCGGGTGCGGATCGAGCTGTTGTCGAGGCGGCCGCGGCGCGGCTCTTCGCCTTCCTCGCCCGCATGATCATGATCGTGGTCGTCGTGGTGGTCTTCCAGGCTGTCGATCACCGCGTAGCCGGGAATGCGGTAGTCGTCGCCATTGCGGACCAGGCCATCCACATGGAGCACGACGTTGCCGCTGACGCCATCGAGGCGGAACATGCCGCTGCGCTCGTTGTTCACCGAATTGCCGCGCAGTTCGGCACGACCGCTGAGCGGCCGCTCAGGCAGCTCGCGCGCGATGCGCCCGTCGACCACATTGACCGCACCACCAATGGCGCCGCTGCCGAACAGCAGCGTGGCCGGGCCCTTCAGTACTTCGATCTGATCGGCCAGGAACGGTTCGATGCTGGTGGCGTGGTCGGCGCTGACCGTGGACGCATCCATGTTGCCCATGCCGTTGGACAGCACGGCCACGCGCGGGCCTTCCTGGCCACGGATGATCGGGCGGCCGACGCCGGGGCCGAAGAAGGTGCTCTGCACGCCGGGCAGCTTGGCCACGGTATCGCCGAGGGTGCCGGCCTTCTGCTCGTCCAGGCGTTCACCGGCCAGCACCTCCACCGGGCGCGCCAGGGATTCGGCATCACCCTGCAATGGCGACGCGGTGACCTGCACCGACGACAGCTCGGTCAGGTGGCGGTCACGATGGGCGGTGTCCTGGCCGGCTGCAAAGGCGACGGACGGCAGCAGGGCGGCGAGCGCCAGGGCCAGGGAATGCGGCTTGAGCCGAGGGGTGTGGGCGGGCATGGACGGGTCCTTTGTTACAATGTATCAATCGCGGGGCGCACGAATCCAGTCGATGGGACAGGGGGAGGGAAACCGTGCGGGTCGGAGAGGGATGTTATATTATTCCATAACGATTCGCCGACCCTGCTGGAAGTCATGTCCCTGTCCTCACGCCTGCGCCACCTGCTCGACCGTTTCGGCGCCACTGGTTCGATGCTGTGCGCGGTGCACTGCGCGGTGATCCCGGTGCTGCTGGCCGCAGCGCCTTCATTGGGTCTGTCGTTCTGGCTGAGCGACGGCGTGGAACAGGCGCTGGTGGTGTTCGTGACCCTGCTGGGGTTGTTCAGCCTGGTCTGGGGCTACCGCCGGCACGGTGCGCTGCGTGCGCTGGGCTTCCTGATTCCCGGCCTGGTCGCATTGTGGGCCGGCGTGCTGTATGACCCGCTGCACCACAATGCGGTGCCGCACGCGGTGGTGATGACCATCGGTGGCCTGCTGGTGGGTGTGGCCCATCTGGTCAACCTGCGCCTCAACCACGGTCACGTGCACGACGCCAGCTGCGCGCACTAGGCGCTCCGTGATAGGATTTTCGATCGTGCGCGGGGGCGCCCAGCAAGGCGGCCCCGCCGAACCCGTGTCAGTACGGGGTAACCAGATTTCACATTTGAGGAGTTGAAGACATGGGTAAGGGTGACCGCAAGACCGCCAAGGGCAAGCGCTACAACGCCAGCTATGGCAACGCCCGTTCGCACACCGCCAGCAAGGTCGCCGTAGGCGCCGCCGCTCCGGTTGCCAAGAAGACCGTGGCCAAGGCTCCGGCGAAGAAGGCTGTGGCGAAGAAGGCCGTCGCCAAGGCCTGATCCGGTCGAGCGACCGGTTCAATGAAAAACGCGGCGCCTGGCGCCGCGTTTTTTTATGCCTGTCCGGTGAGCCGAGCGTGGGTTCGGCTCTACAACCGCATCAGCGCAGTGTCTTCTTCAGCGTTTCCGGATTGCCATCGTTCGGCGCGGCCGGTACCTGCAGCAGGTGGGCCAGCAGCGGATAGACATCGACGTTGTCGAAGCTATCGATCACCAGGCCCTGGCGGAACGACGGGCCGCCGGCCACGAACACTGCGCGCATGGAAGGCAGTGCGTTGTCGTAGCCATGCGAACCTCGATCCTGCTTCGCACGCTTGGCGATCTTCTCCTGGTGCAGGGCATCCCAGCCTTCATCCATGACACAGACGATGGCCGGAACCCGCGGATGCGTGCCGTAGTGCCAGCGTGCCGGCAGGTTCTCCTTCTTCCAGCATTCGTAGTGCGCGTGGCGTCCGAGCAGGGCGCGTTCGGCTTCCGCTTCGCGGCCGGCGACCGGCGCAAAACCCACTGACTGGCCTTGGCTGATATTGCGTGCAATGGCCGGGTCGGCCATCGACTCGGTGGCGATCACGTTGCCGTCGGCGACGCTGGCCATGCCGTGGTCGGAGACGACGATCACGTTGGTGGTCTTGGCCAGATCGCGCTGCTGCAGCCCGTCGAGCACCTGGCCGACGATCTGGTCGGCGCGCACGATGGCGTCGGCGTACTGCTTCGACCCGGGGCCGTAGTTGTGGCCGGCCTTGTCCACGTGTTCCATGTACAGCGTGGTGAGGCGCGGTGCATCAGCATCGGTCTGTGCCAGCCAGTCGAGCACGATGCCGGCCCGCTGCTCCAGCGGTTCCTTGCCGTCGTATACGCGCCACTTGCTGGGGCGCACGCCGCGGATTTCAGACTCACTGCCCGGCCACGCCGTGGTGGCCGAACGTACGCCAGCGTTCTCGGCACTGACCCAGATCGGTTCGCCACCCCACCAGCCGCTGGTGGTGACTGCGTCGCGGTTGCTCAGTTCGAAACGGCCCAGGGTTGCATCGTCCATGCTGTTGTTGACGATGCCGTGGTGGTCCGGACGCAGGCCGGTGACGATGGTGTAGTGGTTGGGGAAGGTCAGTGACGGATAGGACGGCGTCATCCAGCGTGCACGCACGCCGCCGTCGATCAGTCGCTGCAGGTTCGGAGTGAGCCCACGGTCCAGCGCATCGGCGCGCAGGCCGTCGATGGAGATCAGCAGCAGCTTCGGAGGCGAAGCCGCAGCGGCGGAACCGGGAACGGAGGCGGAAGGGGCGGGCGCGGTGGTGCAGGCGGCCAATGGCAGCAGCAGCGCCAGCGCGCAGGTCAGGCGTACGGAAGTCATCCACGCATGATAAGCCCGCGCAATGACGCGCCCAAGACACGGCGCGCTATCGCGCCCCGTGTCCGCGCATTTTTCCTTATCGCCGCGCCTGTCGGCGCGCCCCCTTCAACAGGAAGGGGGCTTTTCTCCAGACATAATTCCTGATGCTTCCATCCACGCATGGCGTGGATCTACCGTGTCGACCAAGGTCGACACCTACCAACAGTTGCGCAGAATGACGTCCGGACAGATCGCCGGAACCTGTCGAAGGCTGGGTGGGTCCGGTTGCAGGGGCGTGAGCGCCATGGATGGCGCGACCGAGCTTACAGGGACGTACTTGCAGCGTCCCCTGCAACCGGACCCACCCTGCCTCCCCCCAGGAAGCCCGCTGTTGCTGTTGCTGTTGCTCTAGCCTCTGCGGGTGCCGGGCGCAGCCCGGCCAGCCCTCTCAGGCGAACAGCGGGGCCTGGCGTTGTTCCAGCCGTAGCAGTGCCGCCTTGGTTTCCAGTCCGCCGCCGAAACCGGTCAATGCGCCGTTGCTGCCGATCACGCGATGGCAGGGCAGGATGATCGGCAGCGGATTGCGCCCGTTGGCCGCGCCGACCGCGCGGGTCGCACTGGGCTGGCCAAGGTGCTGCGCCAGCTGCAGGTAACTCCAGGTCTGGCCGAACGGAATCAGTGCCAGCGCCTGCCACACCCGCAGCTGGAACGGCGTGCCACGTGGCGCCAGCACAAGGTCGAAGCTGCTGCGTTCGCCGTGCAGGAACTGCAGCAGCTGTTCGCGCGCTTCCGGCAGCGCATCCGGTGCGTAGTGCCAGTCATCGCGTCCGCGTGCCGGATGGCGGTTTTCGGGGAAAAGCACGTGTGACAGGCCACGTTCGTCACCGGCGATGGTCAGCACGCCGATGGGGCTGTCGAAGCGATCAAACAACAGGGTCATGTCGGTTCTCCAACGAACGTGCCGGACAGGTGCCACAGGTGCAGCACGGCGTAGGCGCGCCACGGGCGCCACGGTTGCGAGCGCGCTTCAGTTGCACGTTCGCTCAGGCGCTGGCCCTGTGCGTGGCCGAGCACCTGCTGCAGCACCAGGTCGCCGGCGGGGAAGGCGTCGGGCTGGCCGAGCCCGCGCAGGGCGATGTACTGCGCGGTCCACGGGCCGATGCCGGGCAATGCCACGCAGCGCGCAACAAAGTCTTCCAGGGCCTGCCCGGGTCCGAAGTCGAGCTGGCCGCTGGCACATGCAGCGGCCAGCGCACGCACCGTGGCGGCGCGGCTGCGCGGCAGGCCGATCGATTCCAGCGGCGCCTCGGCCAGCACCTCGGGCGCTGGGAACTGGCGATTGAACTCGAACGGCATGCCCGGCAGATGCGCCCCATACGCATCCACCAGACGCCGCGCAAAGGTAGTGGCGGCGGCGACGCTGACCTGCTGGCCGAGCACGGCGCGTACGCCGACCTCGAAGCCATCCCAGCCGCCCGGAACGCGTAGCCCCGGGCGTTCGGCGATGCCGCGTGCCAGCAGCGGTTCCTCGCCCAGGGCGGCATGGACCTGTTGCAGGTCGGCGTCCAGATCGAACACACGACGCACACGGCGCACGATGTCGGGGATCAGGCGCGGGTCGACCGCACCCAGCTGCAGACGCAGTTCCGGGCGCTTCGGGTCGGCGGTGACGCGCAGCAGGGTGGGGCGCTCGGGTGTGCCGAGCACGCGCTGGTAGCTGTCTTCGCCGATCAGTTCGATGCCAGGCAGGCTGCGCTTGCGCAGGAAGGCCAGCATGCGCGGGAAGTCCAACGGTGGGCGGTACACGAGCCGCAGTACCAGGCCGCCGTCATCGGCGGCCAGCGGCTGGTGCTGGCGACGCAGCGCCGTCGGTGCCATGCCGCAGCCCTGCAGGAAGGCGGTATTGAAGCGGCGCAGACTGTTGTAGCCGGCGGCCAGCGCAACATCGGTCACCGGCAGCGTGGTTTCGGTCAGCAGTTGCTTGGCCAGCAGCAGGCGGTGGGTGGCATGGATCTGTCCGGGTGTTGCGCCGAGATGTTCGACGAACAGGCGCTGCAGCTGGCGCGCGCTGAGGCCGATCTTCTGCGCGAGGTCTGCAACGGGCTGCTCCTGCAGGAAGCCGCCGTGGATGATGGCGAGGGCGCGCTGCACGGTTTGCCCGGCCAGTGCCTGCTGGGCCTGCGGTGCCAGTTCGGGGCGGCAGCGCAGGCACGGCCTGTAGCCGGCAGCAGCGGCCGCGGCAGCGGTCGGATAGTAGGTGATGTTGCGTGGCTTCGGCGGCGGCGCCGGGCAGACGGGGCGGCAATAGATGCCGGTGCTGCGCACGGCGGTGAAGAAAACGCCGTCGAAGCGTGCGTCACGGGCCAGGCGGGCGCGGTCGCAGGCGGCGGTGTCGAGGGCGAGGGCGGTGTCCATGGCGCCAGTCTAGGCCTCTGGCGACGGCGATACTCGCCACATTCGGACATGGATGCTGAAGGGCGTCAGGCCGGGCTGCGCCCTGCCCCCGTGGTAGTGCCGGCCGCTGGCCGGCAACGGCAACAGCAGAAGCTGGTTTCCTGCGGCAGGGCGGGGTGGGTCCGGTTGCAGGGGACGCTGCAAGTACCCCTCCGGGGCCCGGCCCAGCCGCTGGCGGCTGTGCGTTCGGGCGCTTGCGAAGCAGTGCTTCGCAAGCAAAGCGCCCTCACCCATGTAGCTCGGTCGCCGCTTGCTCGTGTGCGCTGTCCTGCGCACACGGCAAGACCGGGGTTGGGCGTCCTGCCCAACCCGCCCGAGGCATGCCTCGGGCCCATGGCGCTCACGCCCCTGCAACCGGACCCACCCCGCCTTCGAGAGGTTCCTGCGACATGTCTTGCGGGCGTTCTGCGCTGCTGTTGGTGGGTGTCGACCTTGGTCGACACGCTTTTCCCAAGGGTCAGAAGGGGTTCAGTGCCACGCGCTGAATGCGTGCCCCGGACGGGTAGACTGTGGCTCTTGCTCACGTGAAGACCGGTTGCCCGATGTCCGCCAAACTCCGCTGGTTGCCCCTGTTGTGCCTTGCCCTGGCGGGCTGCAGCCAGCTGGAGAATCCGGGCAATGTCACCGCCGCCGACAAGGCCGCGCGGGCGCCGGCCAGCGATGGTGAGAACATGGTGTCGATCAATGCCGCCGATGCACCACCACCGCCGGCGCCGCCGCGCAGCCGGGCGGATCGGCCGTGGCCGCAGGCGCAGTTGGAGAATGGCCGCGCCTGGGTCAGCTGCAGTACCGAGTACGCCGGTGAGGCGGGCGATGGCGTCGAGCTGGAGGGCCTGCAGCGCGAACAGATCACCCAGGCACTGGCGCCGTGCGCCGAGCGCGGCCTGATGCGTGTGCGTTACGCCGGCAAGATCAATCCGGGCTTCGCCGAGATGATGTGGCGACTGGCCGTGGTCGCTGACGAGCAGAAGATCCACAAGCGCATCCTCGACTTGGATTCCAGCGGCGGCCAGGTGGAATCGGCGATTGTCGCCGGCGACAGCATCGGTGAATCGGGCTGGACGATCTGGGTGCGCGAGGGCTCGATCTGCCACAGTGCCTGCGTGTTCGTGCTGGCTGCCGGTGACAACCGCCTGCTGTCGGGCAAGGTCGGCATCCACCGCATGATGCGGATCAGCTCCAAGGCCACCTCGCGCGCGGAACTCAACCGCGAGCTGCACGAGGTCTACGACAACGTGAAGGACTACCTGCAGCGCAACGGCGTGGCGGTGGGTGTGGCCGACCTGATGATGACCGTGCCCAACCGCAGCCTGCGCCTGCTTACGCAGGATGAGCTGCGCCAGTACGGCCTGGACGGCACCAACGCGGTGCAGGACGATCTGGAACGGATCAAGCAGATGCGGGCCTGTGGTGACGACTTCGTGCAACGCAAGGACGCGTTCCTGATTGCCTTCGACCAGCAGTGCAAGCGCGAAGGCGCCGACATGGAATCGATCAACAGCTGCGGCCAGGCACTGAAGCGGCGCTTCGGTTTCCCGGATGCGGTGTGCCCGGAAGAAAGCCCACTGTCGGAGATCGATGTGGCAACGCTGCCACCGGCACCGTCGGAGCCGCCGCCGGTGGCCGAACAGGCGCCAGTGAACACCGCCGCGCCCGCCGCGCAGGCTGATGCGGCAGCGGTGGAGGGCAACGCCCCGGCACGCTGACGGCATAGTCACCGCGCTGGCGTAGACTGCGGTTCTCTCCAGAAAACCGGCGGTGTCCATGAAGCGCGTGCTCCTGCTGCTGTCCCTGCTGCCCCTGACCGCATTGGCGCAGGCACCTGCGCCGGCCACGCCTGCGCCGGCCACGCCTGCACCGGCTCCGGCACGCCCGGCCCCGGCCTCGCCAGCGGCTGCGAAGCCAGCCACCGCCGGTGCTCCGGCGTTGACCGCTGCACAGCAGGCCCAGGTGCAGAAACAGGATGCCGAGATGGGCGCTGCTGCACTGAAAGCCGCACAGCTGGTCGATGCCAACCGCGCCGGCGAACTGTGGGATGGCGCCTCCGCCGTCGCGCGCCGTGCAGTACCGAAGGCCGCATTCGTCAGCCAGCTGACCACCGAGCGCACGCGCCTGGGTGCGCTGGCTGGGCGTGGCCAGCCCACCATCACCCGGGTCAAGTACAGCGCAGGTGCCGCAGTGCCGGAAGGGCTGTACATCAACGTCAGTTTCCCGACCCGTTTCGCCAACAGCGCGCAGCCGGTGCGCGAGCTGGTCTCGTTCCGTTTCGACGAGGACCAGGTGTGGCGTCTGGCCGGTTACAGCCTGCGTGCGTCGGCACCCTGAGGAGATGAATGATGGCAACTGAATTGACGATGCTGGCCTGGTCGGTCCTGCTCGGCTTCGTTTACATCTTCGCCACCTCCACCGTGGTCACCCGCGAGCGCGGGATGAAGTGGAATGCCTCGGCACGCGATGGCGACGCAAAGCCGGTCAGCCCACTGGCCGGGCGCCTGCAGCGTGCGCAGGCCAATTTCCTGGAGACGTTCCCGTTCTTCGCCGCCGCCGCCATCGCGGTGGTCGTGGCCGGTCGCGGCAACGACACCACTGCACTGGCGGCGCAGGCCTACTTCTGGGCGCGTGTGGTCTATCTGCCCCTGTACGCCGCAGGCGTGCCCTACGTGCGCAGCCTGGTGTGGCTGGTGTCGCTGCTGTCGATCCTGGCGCTGGTGTTCGCACTTCTGTAAGTCGGCCTGATCCAGATCAAGGCCGCTCAGGTGCGCGGCGCTATGCTGGCGCGGACTGAATCAACGGCAGGAGGCGCGCATGCGCAGGATGGACGTGGTGGTGGTCGGCGCCGGACCGGCAGGTCTGTGCTTCGCGCGCGCGCTGGCCGGCAGCGGGCTGCAGGTCGGGCTGGTCGAAGTGCAACCGCGCCAGGCCCTGGCCGAGGCCGCCTTCGATGGCAGGGAGATCGCGTTGACCCATGCCTCGCGGCAGAGCATGGAGCAATTGGGTCTGTGGCAGCGCCTGCCGCAGGCCGAAGTCGCTGAACTGCGCGATGCCAAGGTGATGAACGGCGGCTCGCCGTTCGCGCTGACCTTCGCCAGCAGTCAGGTCGACGGCCAGCCGCTGGGCTGGCTGGTACCCAACCATCTGATCCGCCGTGCCGCATGGGATGCGGTGCAGGGCCAGGACGGCGTGGAACTGTTCGACGGGCGCAAGGTGCAGGGCGTGCAAGCCGATGCGCAGGGCCACGTTGTCAAACTCGATGACGGCAGCCAACTGCATGCGCGGCTGCTGGTGGCCGCTGACAGCCGCTTCTCCGCCACCCGCCGCATGCTCGGCATCGGTGCGCAGATGCGCGACTTCGGCAAGTCGATGCTGGTGTGCCGCATGCAGGTCGAGCGCGACCATCGCCACACTGCCTGGGAATGGTTCGGCTACGGCCGCACGATGGCGCTGCTGCCGCTCAACGAGGGCCAGGCCTCGGCGGTGATCACGCTGCCGCCGCGGCAGATCGACGCGCTGCTGGCGATGGACGAGGTGGCCTTCGGCGAGGCCATCAGTGCTTGCTTCGAACATCGGCTGGGTCGGATGCAGCCGGTGGCCACGCCGCAGGCGTATCCGCTGGTAGGTGTGTACGCGCACCGTTTTGTTGGCGAGCGTTCGGCGCTGATCGGCGATGCCGCCGTCGGCATGCACCCGGTCACCGCGCATGGCTTCAACCTGGGCCTGGCCAGCGCACAGCGGCTGGCGCAGGGCATCGTCGCGCAGCAGCGTCGCGGTGCCGACATTGCCGCCGCCGGCATGCTGGCCAGCTACCAGCGGGGTCACCGGCTGGCGTCGCGGCCGCTGTACGAGGCCACCAATGCGATCGCCAGCCTGTACACCGACGATCGCCGCCCGGCGCGACTGCTGCGGGCGGCCGGCCTGCGCCTGGCGCAGGGCGTGGCACCGTTCAGGCAGCTGATTGCCTCGCACCTGACCCAGCGCGTAGCCTGAACAGCCTCACATCAGCCGGCGGCCAGCACCCGGATCTGGCTGTCGGCGAACTCGACCACCTGGCCTGCGCGGATCTTGCAGGCCTTGCGCAGTTCGACTTCGCCGTCGACCCGCACCAGGCCTTCGCTGATGACCATCTTGGCTTCGCCGCCGCTGGTGACCAGGTCGGCCAGCTTGAGCAGCTGCTTGAGTTCGACGTAGTCACCGTCGAGGTCGAATTCGAGAATCTGCATGGAGCGGGGTTCCTGGGAAGAGGGGCGCAGGCCAGCGGCCGGGCCGGGAAGAGGGCGCGTATTGTGCGCCAGCACGGGGCATGACGGCACGCGCACGGAAAGCTGTACGCCTCGTTCAGGATCAATGCGGTATCATCCCGCTCTGAGCGAGTGAAATCTCCTCCGACCGAGCAGCGCCAGGGCACGCGATAAGAAGGGCGCCCAAAGCGCGGACCATCCCTTTTTTATCGCACTGCCAGGAAGACGGCAGTGCCTTCGGAGTTCCCCATGTCCCAAGATTCCCAAGCGCCGCTGCAGTTCGCGCAGCTCGGCCTGTCCGAGCCCGTGATGCAGGCGGTCACCGCCATCGGCTACGAAACCCCGTCGCCGATCCAGGCCGCCACCATCCCGGCGATGCTGGAAGGCCGCGACGTGCTGGGCCAGGCCCAGACCGGTACCGGCAAGACCGCCGCGTTCGCGCTGCCGGTACTGTCCAACATCGACCTGCAGCAGATCAAGCCGCAGGCCCTGATCCTGGCGCCGACCCGCGAACTGGCCATCCAGGTCGCCGAGGCGTTCCAGTCCTACTCGTCGAAGATCCCGGGCTTCCGCGTGCTGCCGGTGTACGGCGGCCAGCCTTACGGGCAGCAGCTGTCGGCGCTGCGCCGTGGCGTGCATATCGTGGTCGGTACCCCCGGTCGCGTGATCGACCACCTCGACCGCAGCACCCTGGACCTGTCCGAGCTGAAGACCCTGGTGCTGGACGAAGCCGATGAAATGCTGCGCATGGGCTTCATCGACGACGTCGAAGCGGTGCTGAAGAAGCTGCCGGAGCAGCGCCAGGTGGCCCTGTTCTCGGCCACCATGCCGCCGCAGATCCGCCGCATCGCGCAGACCTACCTGCAGGACCCGGTGGAAGTGACCATCGCGGCCAAGACCACCACCTCGGCCAACATCCGCCAGCGTTACTGGTGGGTGAGCGGCATGCACAAGCTGGATGCGCTGACCCGCATCCTGGAAGTCGAGCCGTTCGACGCGATGATCATCTTCGCGCGCACCAAGGCCGGCACCGAAGAACTGGCCAGCAAGCTGCAGGCCCGTGGCCTGGCCGCTGCCGCCATCAACGGCGACATGCAGCAGGCCCAGCGTGAGCGCACCATCGCCATGCTGAAGGAAGGCAAGCTGGACATCCTGGTTGCCACCGACGTGGCTGCGCGCGGCCTGGACGTGGAGCGCATCAGCCACGTGCTGAACTACGACATCCCGTACGACACCGAAAGCTACGTGCACCGCATCGGCCGTACCGGCCGTGCCGGCCGCAGCGGCGAGGCGATCCTGTTCGCCACCCCGCGCGAGAAGGGCATGCTGCGCCAGATCGAGCGCGCCACCCGCCAGCCGATCGAAGAGATGCAGCTGCCGAGCGTGGAAGCGGTCAACGACAACCGCATCAACAAGTTCACCACGCGCATCACCGAAACCCTCGGTGCCGGCGGCCTGGACTTCTACCGCCAGCTGCTGGAGCGCTTCGAGAACGAGCAGAACGTGCCGGCCATCGAGATCGCCGCCGCGCTGGCCAAGATGCTGCAGGGTGACACCCCGTTCCTGCTGCAGCCGCCGGTGCGTGCCCCGCGTGAAGAGCGCGCCCCGCGCGAGCGTTTCGACCGTGGCGACCGTCCGGAGCGTGGCGATCGCTTCGACCGCAACGAGCGTGGTCCGCGCTTCGAGCGTGGCCCGCGTCGCGACGACGCCGAAGGTGGTTTCGAGCAGCGTCCGCGCCGTGAGGTTCCGCCGCGTGGTGCACCGGAGCAGGGCATGGAGACCTACCGCATTTCGGTGGGCCACCAGCATGGCGTGAAGCCGGCCAACATCGTCGGCGCCATCGCCAACGAAGCGGGCCTGGAAAGCCGCTTCATCGGCCGCATCGACATCCACGACGACTTCTCGCTGCTGGACCTGCCGGCACAGATGCCGCCGGACGTGCTGTCGCACCTGCAGAAGGTGTGGGTGTCCGGCCAGCAGCTGCAGATGCGTGCGCTGGCTCCGGGTGAAGACACCAACCCGGCCCCGCGTCCGTTCAAGCCGCGCTTCGACAAGCGTGGCCCGGGCGGCCCGGGTGGTCCGCGTCGTGGTAGCCCGGGTGGTCCGGGTGGTCCGGGTGGCCATGGTGGCGACCGCGGCGGTGACCGCGACAGCCGCCCGCCGCGTCGTGACGGCTTCAAGCCGCGCGGCCCGCGCAGCTTCTAAGCCGCACCCGCAGCCGTCCATAACAACGCCAGCCCCCGGGCTGGCGTACAGGAAAAGGGGACGGAGGGGATTAAGTCGTAAATGGCAGGCCATGCGCTTATGCCGAAAACGACTTAATCCCCTCCGTCCCCTTTTTCGCATGGCCCACACATTGCCGGTCATAGGCTGGGCCGGTTCCAAGGCAGGTTGTCACCGCAGCACATTCGGGGGGATCCGGGATGGGTAGAAGTGGCACGGACCAGCAGAGCCGGCGGGTGCCGATGACCCGTGGGCTGGGATTGCGCTTTGCGTTGTTGACGGGCATGGCGATCGGGTTGGTCGCGTTGTCCGCGTTGATCCAGGAACTGCAGGCAGCCTCGACCGCCTGGATTGCCGGCCAGGGGTACTGGTCACGAGGGCAGCAGGATGCAACCGCTGCGCTGAGCCGCTACCTGGCGCGTGGCCATGCCCAGGACCTGGATGACGCGCGCCAGGCGCTGTGGATTCCATTGGGCGATCTGCAGGCCCGGCTGGCGCTGGAACAGGCGGTACCGGACGAGGAAAAGGCCAGGCAGGGCTTCCTGCAGGGTGGCAACGCGCGCGCCGATATCCCGCGCCTGGTGTTCTCGTTCCGCTATGCACGCGACATCGGTGCATTCCGGGAAGCAACCACGCTGTGGCGACAGACCGACGATGATCTGTTGGCCGTGCAGCGGCTGGTTGCCGAGCTGCAGTCGGGGCACGCCCAAGGCGTGCTGCCAGCGGCGGACCGCGATCGGTACCTGCAACAACTGCGTGATCTGGACCGGCGGCTGCAGGTGCAGGCGCAGGCATTTTCGCAAGCGTTGCTGCGCATGGCCACGATGGTACGGATCGCCACGCTTGTGGTCGGCGGGTTGTCGGTGCTGGCGATCAGCCTGATGGCGGTGGCCCTCGCGCGCCGCGTCGGCAAGGACCTGACCGAGCATGAAAGCCGCTTCCGTGCGGCCTTCTACCAGGCCAACGTCGGCATGCTCAAGCTCGACACCGACGGCAAGGTGATCGAAGCCAACCAGGCGATGGCCGACATCCTCGACTACCGACGCGACGTGCTGCTGCAGATGTCGCTCGGCGATCTGTTGATGGAAGGCGAACTGGTCATCGATGGCGTCGGCCGCATCGACTGGGACCGGCAGCTGCGGCCGAGCGAACTGCGCTTCTGCCGCCGCGATGGCAGCCTGGTGTGGGGGCGCTGGAGTGGCACCGGTGTGCGCAGCGCGGGAGGTGGCCTGTCGGTGTTTGCGATCATCGAGGATGTCAGCCAGAACCATGCATTGGCACGTGAGATCGAGCATCACGCCAGCCACGATCCGCTGACCGGCCTGATCAACCGCCGCGAGATCGAGCGGCTGCTGGAGCGTGCGCTGCTGCAGGTACGCAGTGATGGCGGTACGCATGCGCTGTGCTACATCAACCTGGACCACTTCAAGCTGGTCAACGACAGCTTCGGCCATGCCGCCGGTGACCAGATGCTGCGCAGTTTCGCCGACTATCTGGTGGCGGCCGTGCGTGACGGTGACTGGGTCGGCCGCCTGGGCGCCGACGAGTTCGCCGTGTTCCTCGCCCATGCCGGGCAGGACGAAGCCAAGCGGGTGCTGCAGCGGGTGATCCGCAACCTGGGCCAGGCCACGTTTCCGATCAGCGAGGGCAGCCCGCAGCTGAGCTGCAGCATCGGCGTGGTCGAGGTCAGTGCAGATGCGCCGGACGTGAACTGGTTGATGAGTGCTGCCGACAGCGCCTGCTATGCCGCCAAGCAGGCCGGGCGCAACCGCGTGCACTGCTTCAATGAGAACCGCATGGCGCTGGAGGAGCGGCGGCAGGAGGCCGAGCGCCTGCAGGGCGTCAGCCTGGCGATGGCCGAGAATCGCATGCTGCTGTATGCGCAGCGCATCGCCCGCGTGGGCGATCCGTCCTACCTGCACTACGAGGTGCTGGTGCGCATGCGTGGTACCGATGGCAGTCTGCATCTGCCCGGCCAGTTCATGCCGGCGGTGGAGCGCTATGGCATGGCAGTGGCGCTGGACCGGCACGTGCTCGGGCTGCTGTTCCGCCACCTGCAGGTGTGCCCGGCGCACGTGCGCCAGCTGGGCCTGTGCAACGTCAACGTGTCCGCGCAGTCGATCGCCGAGCCGGGATTCCTCGCCTTCGTCTGCGACCTGCTCGAGCGCAACCGCGCGCTGGCCTCCAAGTTGTGCTTCGAGATCACCGAGACCGCGGCGATCAGCAACCTCAGCCAGGCCCGCGCCTTCATCGATGCGGTGAAGGCACGGGGGTGCCGGATGGCGCTGGATGACTTCGGCTCCGGCCTGTCTTCCTTCGGCTACCTGCGCCAGTTGCCGGCGGACATCCTGAAGATCGACGGCGCCTTCGTGCGCGACATGGATACCGACCCGGTCAGCCACGCCACGGTGCGCGCGATCAGCGAGCTCGGGCGCGAGCTGCAGATGGAAGTGGTGGCCGAGTGGGTGGAGACCGCCGAGGTTGCCGGTGCGCTGACCCGGCTTGGCGTGCAAGGGCTGCAGGGCTATGCCATCGAACGGCCGCAGCCGCTGGAGCGGCTGACCCTGGTCGATCTGCGCCCGGTACGGCTGGTCGCGGTGAAGGGGCCGCCGGCGGCTGGCTGAACCGCGGGCGCCGACTTTGGTCTACACATGCGCGGCGTGCCCGGCTGCGATAATGCGCGCCAGGGGCGGCGCGCAGTGGGCGCGGACGTAAGCAGGAACAGGACGTGGCGTGGGCGGCAGGCAGTGGCGGTATGGAACAGGAGCGGTGCTGGCCGTCCTGATGGTGTGGTTGGCGTTGCCGTGGCCGCTTCAGGCTGCAGAGGCCGTGTCGGGCCATGATTATCTCCTGGTCGGCGGCGCTACCGACGAGCCGACGCCGCACCGCGCATGCACGCCGCAGATGCTGTCCGGCGCCCGCCAGCAGGTGCTGGTACCGGCTCCGCCGCAGGGCTGGTCAGGGCAACCGCAGGCGCTGGACGTGTTCAACGTCTTCGCCGGTGAAGTGCGCGTCCAGCATGGCGACCGCGAGATCTGCGGCAACATGCACGATGCGCGCACCCGCGATTCACGTTTCCGGGCTGGCATCGGCCTGGTGGCCGTGCCGCCGGCCGGCAGCCATGAGCCGTTCCTGGTCTCCTGGCAGACACCGCTGAAGGCACGTTGGGTGCCGACCCTGCGGCTGGGCGCGCCCAGCCCGGTGCAGCAGAACGACACCGCCCGCCTGCTGGTGCGCGCGGCCTGCATCGCGGTGGCGATCGCGCTGGCGCTGTCGGCGTTGATGGCCTTCCTGACCACCCGGGACCGCAGTTTCCTGGTCTACATCGCCGGCACCACCGTGATGGTGCTGTGGCAGGCCATCCTCGGCGGGCTCAGCGGTTATCCGGAACCCTGGCTGCCGGTGGGCGAGCACGGCGCCTGGTGGCTGCTGGCGCTGACCGCTGCGACCCAGGCACTGGTGCTGCCGGCGCTGTGGCGGCTGAACGGAGGCGACCGCGTGCTGCCTCGATCGCGCCCGGCCCAACTGGCGGTGTTGTGGACCCTGATGGCGCTGGCCGTGCTGGTGCCGTGGCTGCGCTCGGAGCATCTGGCCTGGGTCGCGAAGGGCTTGCAGGTGTCCTATCTGTCCGGATGTGGCCTGGCACTGATGGTCGGCGTCTGGGCACGCTGGCGCGGCGACCGTTGGGCACAGGCGGGTCTGGCCGCGCTGGCACCGATGCTGGTACTGATCATCGCCGATGCCTGTGGTGCTGCGTGGCTGCTGGAATACCGGGTGGAGGCGCTGCAGCTGGCGGTGACCTGGCTGTTGATGATGGCCGCCTATGCGTTGAACCAGCGGCTGGGCCGGCTGCGCCAGCAGCGTGATGAACTTCGCCAGCTGGCCGAGACCGATGGCCTGACCGGGCTTCCCAACCGTCGCGCCGGACTGCAGCAGCTGGCCCGCCATCTGGAACGGGTGGACCGTGAGCGCGGCCCGTTGGTGATCGGCTTCCTCGACATCGACCTGTTCAAGGACATCAACGACCGCCACGGCCACGCAGTGGGCGACCAGGTGCTGGTGGCGGTGGCGCGTGCCCTGCGCGCGGCGGTGCGCAGCCAGGACGAAGTGGTGCGGATGGGCGGCGAAGAGTTCCTGCTGCTGATGCCCGGCATGCCGCGCGAGGCGGCGTCGGCACGGCTGGACCGCCTGCGCCAGCGCATCACCGAGGCTGGCCAGGCCCTGCAGGTGCCGGGGCTGGAGGTGACCGCCAGCATCGGCCTGGCGCAGTGGCGACCGGGCGAGGACGATCTGGCCGGGCTGCTGCGGCGCGCCGACCATGCCATGTACGTGGCAAAGCGGGCGGGCCGCAACCGGGTCTTCGACGGTGAGGAGCTCGATCCGCCCGCCCTGGCATGAAGCGCAGCGGGCGGCGATGCCGGATAATGGGCCGATGACCACCCGACTCAACAAACATATCGCCGACACCGGCTTCTGCTCCCGCCGCGAGGCCGATCGCCTGATCGCCGCGCGCCGCGTTACCGTCAACGGCCATCCGGCCGGTACCGGCGCGGTGGTGGGCGAGGAAGACCAGGTGCTGGTCGACGGCCAGCCGCTGCGCGCCCGCGTGGCACGCAAGCCCGGCGCCCGCCGCCACGTCTACATCGCATTGAACAAGCCGGTAGGCGTCACCTGCACGACCGAAACTTCGGTCAAGGGCAACATCGTCGACTTCGTCGGCCACGAACAGCGCATCTTCCCGATCGGCCGCCTGGACAAGGAATCCGAGGGGTTGATCCTGATGACCAGCAACGGCGACATCGTCAACCAGATCCTGCGCGCCGAAAATGGCCACCAGAAGGAATACCTGGTGGCGGTGAACAAGCCGGTCACCGATGAGTTCCTGCGCGGCATGGCGCGCGGCGTGCGCATCCACGACCAGATGACGCTGCCGTGCAAGACCTCGCGCATCGCCAAGTTCGGCTTCCGTATCACCCTGCAGCAGGGCCTGAACCGGCAGATCCGCCTGATGGCCGCCGAATTCGGCTATCGCGTGACCCAGCTGCGCCGCGTGCGCATCGACAACATCAAGATCGGCGCGCTGAAGCCGGGCCAGTGGCGCAACCTGACCGAGCAGGAACTGCAGGGCCTGCTGCCGAAGCAGCTGGACTGGTAACGCGCGGTAGTGCCGGCCGCTGGCCGGCTGCTCCAGGCATCGAATGAGTGCGGGATGCCGGCCAGCGGCCGGCACTACCCGTCGTGCGGTTTACGCGCCGGCATCAGCTAGACTTTGCAGTGACCTGCCGGAACGTGACGCTGCATGATCAAGCCCGACAAGCCTGCCAACGAAGCCCTTCGGCTCCAGGCGCTGTACCGCTACCGGATCCTTGATTCGCAGCGCGAGAAGTCATTCGACGACCTGGTGGCGATCGCCAAGGCGGTCTGCGGTACCTCGATGGCAGCGGTGACCCTGATTGACGTCGAACGGCAATGGTTCAAGTCGATCCAGGGCATCGACGCGGCGGAAAACCTGCGCAGCGAATCGATGTGTGGCCACGCCATCCTGCAGCCGCACGAAATCATGGTGGTCGAGGATGCGTTGCAGGACATCCGCTTCCATGACAACCCGGTGGTGACCGGCGACCCGCACATCCGCTTCTACGCCGGTGCGCCGCTGATCAGTTCCGATGGCCTGCCGCTGGGTACGCTGTGCGTGTTCGATGCACAGCCGCAGCACCTGCCCAGCGACAAGGCCGAGGCGCTGGCCGCGCTGTCACGGCAGGTGATGCTGGTGATGGAGCTGCGTCGTTTCGCGCTCGACATCCAGAAGCACATGCTGGAACGCGATGACTACGAGCGCCTGCTGTCGGAGTACCAGGACGTGCTGCTGGCGCAGAATGCCGACCTGGCCGAACAGAGCCGAACCGATGCGCTGACCGGCCTGCCCAACCGCCGCGCGATGGCAGCGGCACTGCAAGAGGCGGTGGCGGAGATCGATGGGCAGCCGGGAGTAGCCTGCGTGGCCCTGCTGGACATCGATCATTTCAAGCACATCAATGACTTCCAGGGCCACGCCACCGGCGACCGGGTACTGGCTGAGCTGGGCGTGCTGCTGCGTTCGCATTTTGCCGGCCGTGGTATGGCCGCGCGCTATGGCGGCGAGGAGTTCGTGGCGGTGATGCCGGGCACTGATCTGCGCACGGCCGAACTGCAATGCGAGTTCCTGCGCCTGGCCGTGGCGGATCTGCCGCTGGGATTCCCGGTCACGATCAGCATTGGTGTGGCCCAGCACCAGCCCGGTGAAAGCGTGGATGAGATGCTGGCGCGCGCCGACAAGGCGCTGTACCGGGCCAAGGGCAACGGTCGCAACCGGGTGGAGCTGGCGGGCTGAAACACGGCGGTTCGCGCGTTGAACGCATGCGACGCGTGGATGACTCGATGCCGCTCCAGTAGATCCACGCCATGCGTGGATGCTCTTCCCGTTTCACTTGGCGTCGCAGCTCCTGCGATCAGAACCGGCCAGCATGACGTCCCTGTTTCCACGGATACCAGCCATGCTGCAGACCCTGGCCATCGCCCACTATCGCTCGCTGCACGGGCTGGTACTGCCGCTGCAGCCGTTGAACGTGGTCACCGGTGACAACGGCAGTGGCAAATCCAGCCTGTACCGCGCGCTGCGCCTGCTGGCGGAAACCGCCCAGGGCGGCGTCGCGGCGGTGCTGGCCCGCGAAGGCGGGCTTGGTTCGGCGCTGTGGGCCGGCCCCGAATCCATCGATCGCCGGGTTGCGGCCGGCGAGATCCCGCTGCAGGGCGGACCCCGGCAGGCGTCAGTGGGGCTGAAGCTGGGATTCACCACCGACGAGTTCGGCTATGCCATCGACCTGGGCTACCCGCCACCCAGCCGTTCCGCGTTTGCGCTGGATCCGCAGATCAAGGCGGAGGCGATCTGGGCCGGGCCGTTCCTGCGCAGCGCCAACCTGCTGGTCGATCGCCGTGGGGCAATGGTGCGCCAACGCCATGCGCACGGCTGGGATCTCGTGGATGACCGGTTGTCGCTGTTCGACAGCCTGTTCACCCAGGTCGGCGATCCGCAGCGCATGCCGGAAACCATCGCCCTGCGTGAGTACATCCGTCGCTGGCGCTTCTACGATCATTTCCGCAGCGACGCCGATGCCCCGGCGCGACAACCGGCGATGGCAACGCGCACGCCGGTGCTGCATCACGACGGGCGGGATCTGGCGGCGGCCTGGGTGACCATTCTCGAGATCGGAGATCCGGTTGCGTTGGCACGCAGTGTCGATGATGCC
The DNA here is from genome assembly GCF_059369555.1 of Stenotrophomonas sp. YJH_SMC_21. Classification (NCBI taxonomy): domain Bacteria; kingdom Pseudomonadati; phylum Pseudomonadota; class Gammaproteobacteria; order Lysobacterales; family Lysobacteraceae; genus Stenotrophomonas; species Stenotrophomonas sp. YJH_SMC_21. Next base: position 376,728 of record NZ_JCAFSU010000003.1, on the reverse strand, counting down.
TTCCCCGGCGCCACGGTCGGCTTCGAAGAGCTGGACGGTCGACTGGCCCTGCGATTCCACCAGCCCGGGCTGCTGCGGCCGTTGTCGATGGCCGAATTGTCTGACGGTACCCTGCGATTCCTGCTGCTGGCCGCGGCACTGCACACGCCGCGGCCACCGCCGCTGCTGGTGCTGAACGAGCCGGAGACCAGCCTGCATCCGGACCTGCTGCCGGCGCTGGCGCGGCTGATCATCGCCGCCAGTGCGCGCAGCCAGGTGTGGGTGGTGTCACACGCCAGCCGGCTGATCGCGGCGTTGGAGCAGGCGCCGGGCTGCCACTCGCTGCATCTGCACAAGGAGCAGGGCCGCACGCTGCTGAGCGGGCAGGGCCTGCTGGATGCGCCGGCCTGGCATTGGCCGCAGCGTTGAGACATCGATCCGGATCCGGTAGATCCACGCCATGCGGGGATGCACTCAATCGGCGATGTTGCGTGCTTCGGCCGTGCCAAGGATTTCCGGGTGCTGCACCGGCTTGCGGCGGTTCAGCAGCGGATGCAGGAACACCGCGCCGACAATGATGGCCACGCCCAGGTAGAACCACGGCGTGACCTCGTGCTGCTCGCGCAGCAGCACCACCGCCAGCACCACCGCATAGACCGGCTCCAGGTTGGTCACCAGTTGAACCGTATAGGCGCTCAGGTGGCGCAGCGCGACCAGGGCCAGGGCGAACGGCAGCAGCGTGCAGAACCCGGCCAGCACCAGCAGCAGGATGCCGTCGTGCAGATTCGGGACCACCCACAGCGGGCTGGCCAGTGCTGGCAGCAGGTAGGGCATCAGCGGTGCCAGCAGGGTCAGGGTGAGGGTGCCGGCCCCCAGCTCCAGGGCGGTGACCGTGAGCGGATCGGCGTGGCTGACCATGCGCTTGTTGAGCGAGCCGAACACCGCTACCAGCAACGCCGAGATCGCGCCGATCAGTACACCCAGGCGCATGCCATCGGGCACGCCACCCACCACCAGCGCCACGCCCGGCAGTACTGCCAGGCCGAAGGCCAGTTCACGCAGCTGGAACGGCCGCTTGGCCACCCACGGTTCGATGATCGAGGTGAACACCGGCGCCAGCGCGATGCACGTGGCGGCCACCGACGCGTTGGCCAGCTTCACCGCACCGTAGAACGTCAGCCAGTGCAGGGCAACCAGTGCACCGATGCCGGCGTAGCCGGCCACCAGCCGCAGGGGCAGGGTGCGCAGCCCGCGCCACACCCGTGGCAGCAGCGCCAGCATCGCCGTCACCAGCAGCATGCGCCACCACACCAGCGGCAATGCGGGCAGGGTGATCAGCTTGCCGAGGATGGCGGTGACGCCCCACAGCAGGACACAGAAGTGGATCTGCCACAGCGCTTTGCGGGTGTCGGGTGTGCTCATCCGCCTATTGTGAGGCAAGGCGAACGTCGCAGCGCTACCCGCGTGTGGGATCGCTGCCCTGGTCAACCCGCCGCTGCAGGGCCATCGCCGCCGCCGGGTTGCGTGCCTTGCCCGCGCCGATGCACAGCAGGTAGACCTCGCGCGGGGTTTCCGGAGCTGGCGCGGCCAGGCAGGGCAGGTCATCCACCGGTTCGCCGCGTGACCAGCGGTGTGCGCGTTCGGCCCAGCGCTGCTGCACGGGCGCCGGCAGACCCTCGTTCAAGCGGGCCTGGCTGCGCTTGATCCGCGCATAGACGAAGCCGGCACTGACATCGCCGTGCAATGGCGCCTCGTCGCTGTCCTCGATCACCAGCGCCACGCCGTGGCGGCGGGCGGCGTCGACCAGTGCCGGGCCATGTGCCTCGGCGTTGCGGACCTCCAGCGCATGCTGCAGCGGCACCCCTTCCAGATGCTTCGGCAGCTGTGCCATCAGCCGTTCCAGTGCTTCGGCGTCGGCCGGATGCCGTGGATCGAACTGCCACAGCAGCGGGCCCAGCCGGTCACCGAGCGCAGTCGCCGCCTGCAGGAAGGGCGCGGCCGCCTCGACCGTGCTGGACAGGTCGCGGCGCTGCACCAGGTAGCGTGGCGCCTTCATCGAGAACCTGAAGCCTTCCGGCGTCTGCGCGGCCCACTGCGCGCACTGCGCGGCGGTGGGCGTGCGGTAGAAGGTGCCGTTGATTTCGATGCAACGCAGGGCACGGCTGGCATGGGCCAGTTCTTCACGCTGCGGCAGGCCCACGGGGTAGAAAACGCCGCCGCGCCATTCGGGAAACACCCAGCCACCGATGCCGCAGCGGATCGCTCCGGCGGTCACTGGCCGTGGTCCGCGCGCCACGGGTCGTAGCTGCCGAACCACCACAGGTAGCCTTCCGGGTCGGCGCAGGCATAGCCACGGCCGCCGTAGTCCTGGTCGGCGATGTCGATGACGATTCGGGCACCGGCGGCCTTGGCCCGGGCGTAGTGCGCGCCGGCATCGGTGACGATCACGCAGGCACTCTGCGTCTGGCGGCCGCCGACCTCATCAGGCATCGCCGCATGCTCGCTCCACGCGCTCTGGTTGCTGGCCGAGCCCAGCATGATCATGCCGGTGCCGAAGGTCAGCTGCGCATGGAACACCGTATCGCCATCGGCGTAGACGGCCTGGGCATGGAAGCCGAAGGCGCGCTGCAGCCAGTCGATGGCAGCCTGCGCATCGCGGTAGCGCAGGCACGGAATGATGGTGGAGCCGCTGCTCGGTTGGCCGTTCTCGCCCATGACACCCCTCCTATGGCACAGGGCAGGGTGCAACGCAGAACGTTACCATCCCGCGAAATCCCGGTGACGGCCTGCACATGGCCGCCACCCCTGTTCGGAGATCGTGCTGGATGAAACCCTGGATTGGAGGAGCCGTGCTGCTGGCGTGCACGACCATGGCGAGCGCTGCCACCCCGGCGCAGCTGCAGGAGCTGGATGCAACCGTCGAGCGCGTGCGCGCGCAGTTCGACGTGCCCGGTATTGCGGTGGCGGTGGTCAAGGATGGCGAGGTGGTGCTGGAGCGCGGCTGGGGCGTGCGCGAGCAGGGCAAGCCGGAACCGGTGCAGGCCGATACGCTGTTTGCCATTGCGTCCAACACCAAGGCGTTCACCGCTACCTCGCTGAACCTGCTGGCCGAGGACGGCAAGCTGAAGATGGACGACAAGGTGATCGACCACCTGCCGTCGTTCCGCATGTCCGATCCGTTCGTGACCGGCCAGATGACGATCCGCGACCTGCTGTCGCATCGCAGCGGACTAAGCCTGGGCGCCGGTGACCTGTTGTTCTGGCCGACCACCTCCTACAGCAATGCCGAAGTGGTGGAGCGGCTGGGCAAGGTGCCGCTGAAGGGTGGATTCCGCGAGGGCTATGCGTACGACAACATCCTGTACGCGGTCGCCCAGCAGGTGATCGAGCATGTTTCCGGCATGAGTTACCAGCAGTTCCTGCAGACCCGCATCTTCGACAAGGTGGGCATGGCCGGTACGCGCTACAACGCCGATCACCTGAAGCCGGGCGACAAGGCCGCGGTCGGCCACGCCAAGTACGATTTCAAGGACCTGCGCACCGTCGCGCCGCTGACCTGGTCGAACAATGCCGGCGCCGGCGGCATCTATTCCAGCGCGCACGACATGGCGCGCTGGATGCAGGTGCAGCTGGCCGAAGGCAAACTGGCCGACGGCACGCCGTTGTTCTCCGAGAAGAGCCAGCAGCAGATGTGGCGGATGATCACGCCGCAGTCGATCCCGGCGCCGAGCGTGCCGGAGCTGGCACCGGCGCGGGCCAACTTCGCCGGCTATGGCGAAGGCTGGAGCCTGAGCGACTACCGCGGGCAGAAGCTGGTCTGGCACACCGGTGGCTGGCCGGGCATGGTTTCGCGGCTGACCCTGGTACCGGGCGAGAAACTGGGCGTGGTGGTGCTGACCAATCAGGAAGTGGGCGCGGCGTTCAATGCGATCACCCTGAGTGTGCTCGATGCCTACCTGGGCGGTGAAAAGCATGACTGGGTGGACGCCTATGCCAAGGCCGTGGCCAAGGGACAGGACAAGGCCGACGAGGCGTGGGCCAAGCACCAGAGCGCGCGCGACAAGGGCAGCAGGCCGTCGCTGGCGCTGGCCGGCTACACAGGCATGTTCCGCGACCGCTGGTATGGCGACATGCAGGTCAGTGCCGGGGGCAAGGGACTGCGCCTGCGCTTTGCCAGGACCGCGCAGCTGAGCGGACGCCTGGAGCACTGGCAGCACGACACCTTCATCGTGCGCTGGGACGACCGTTCGCTCAACGCCGACGCGTTCGTGAACTTCAGCCTGGACCCGGACGGCAAGGTGCGCGAGGTGCGCATGCAGCCGATTTCCGACCTGACCGATTTCAGTTTCGATTTCCAGGACCTGCTGTTCACCCCAGTGAAATGACGCCGCCGGGCGTGGCCCGGCGCTGACGTTTGACGAATCCGATGGGTAGTGTCGGCCGCTGGCCGGCAACCTCATGATCCCCGGATGCGTCGCAAGGGTGCCGGCCAGCGGCCGGCACGACCGCAGCCGCAGCGATCGTCGGCCGGCGTACACATGCGGCATGGGATACTCCGCCAGCTAAAGATGGCGAGGGAATGCGATGTTCCGTTGGTTTGAATCCCTGATTCCGGTGTTCCCGCCCGTGGACGGGCGGATGCCTCCGCGCAAGGTGCTGCCGTTCTACCTGCACTACCTGCGCCCGGTGTGGCCGGTGCTGCTGGCCACGCTCATCGCCGGCCTGCTGCTGGCGCTGGTGGAAGTGGCGATGTTCGATTACCTGGGCCGCATCGTCGACATGGTCGCCGAGCAGCCCGGTGCCGACTTCTTCAAGCGCCATGCCAACGACCTGGGCTGGATGCTGTTCATCACGGTCATCGCGCGTCCGATCCTGGTCGGCCTGCACAACCTGCTGGTCAACCAGGCCATCGTGCCCGGCCTGAGCAACCGCTCGCGCTGGTTGATGCACAACTATGTGGTGCGGCAGAGCCTGAGCTTCTTCCAGAACGACTTCGCCGGCAGCGTCGCCAACCGGGTGATGCAGACCGGTACCTCGCTGCGCGAGTCGGCGGTGCAGATGGTCGATTCGCTCTGGTACATCGTGGTCTATACCGGCACCGCGCTGTACCTGTTCGCGCAGGCCGACTGGCGGCTGATGGTGCCGCTGATCCTGTGGCTGCTGGCCTATGCGGTGATCATGGTCTACTTCGTGCCGCGCGCGAAGGAACGGGCCTGGATTGCGTCCGAAGCGCGTTCCAAGGCGATGGGCCGCATCGTCGATGGCTACACCAACATTCCCACGCTGAAGCTGTTCGCCCATGGCGGGCGCGAGCAGGCCTACGTGGCCGAGTCGATCCAGGAACTGGCGGTCAAGCACCGCGCGCAGACCCGGGTGACCACCGGCATGGACCTGACCATCGCCATCGTCAACGGTTTCCTGATCGCCGGTACCTGTGGGCTGGCGCTTTGGCTGTGGAATGGCGGCCACATCACCGTCGGTGCGATCACGCTGGCGACCGGCCTGGTGATCCGCATCCACAACATGTCCGGCTGGATCATGTGGACCATCAACGGCATCTTCGAGGACATCGGCACGGTGCAGGATGGCATCACCACCATCGCCCAGCCGCTGACCGTGCAGGACCGCGAGGATGCAGTGCCGTTGCAGGTGACCCGTGGCGGCGTGCATTTCCAGGACATCCACTTCCACTACGGCAAGAAGGGTGGCGTGATCGCAGGCCTGGACCTGGTGGTGAAGCCGGGCGAGAAGATCGGCCTGGTCGGTCCTTCGGGTGCCGGCAAGTCGACCCTGGTCAATGTGCTGCTGCGCCTGTACGACCTGGAAAGCGGCCGCATCCTGATCGACGGCCAGGACATTGCCTACGTCACCCAGGAAAGCCTGCGCCAGCAGATCGGTGTGGTCACCCAGGACACCTCGCTGCTGCATCGCTCGATCCGCGACAACCTGCTGTACGGCCGTCCAGACGCGACCGATGAGCAGCTGCGCGCTGCGGTGGCCAAGGCACGTGCCGAAGCCTTCATCGATACGCTGGTGGACGGGCAGGGGCGTCGTGGCTACGACGCACATGTCGGCGAGCGCGGCGTGAAGCTGTCCGGCGGCCAGCGCCAACGCATCGCCATTGCCCGCGTGCTGCTGAAGGACGCCCCGATCCTGGTGCTGGACGAAGCAACCTCGGCACTGGACTCGGAAGTGGAAGCGGCGATCCAGGACAGCCTGGATGAGCTGATGGGCGGCAAGACGGTGATCGCGATCGCGCACCGGCTGTCGACCATCGCGCGCATGGACCGGTTGGTGGTGATGGACCAGGGACGCATCGTGGAGACCGGCACCCACGCCGAACTGATTGCGACCGGTGGCCTGTACGCACGGTTGTGGGCGCGACAGACCGGTGGATTTGTTGCTGCCGATCAATGATCGCTTCGGGGGCGGATCCCTTTCCGCAGGAAAGGGCTCTGACCCCAGCGTGTTTCCGGAGACCTGCATGATCCGCCCCCTGCGCTCCCTGTTGCTGGCACTCAGCCTGGTTGCCACGGTTGCCACGGCTGCGCCGGCACCCATGGACGGCGACCAGCTCGAGCAGGTCGTCCTGCTCAGCCGTCACAACCTGCGCGCGCCGGTGGTAGCCTCCGGCGCGCTCGCCAACGCGACGCCCGAGACCTGGCCGCGCTGGGAGGTGGCACCGGGCGAGCTGACTACCAAGGGAGGCGTGCTGGAGGTCTACATGGGCCGCTACATCGCCGAGTGGCTGCGCCAGGCACAGCTGTTGCCGGTGTCGGGTTGCCCGCAGGAGGATGACTTCCACGCGTACGCCAACAGCCTGCAGCGCACCCAGGCCACCGCGCAGTTCTTCGTTGCCGGTGCTTTCCCGGGCTGCCATGTTTCGGTCGAACAGCGCATGCCGTTGGGCTCGATGGATCCGTTGTTCGATCCGGTGATCCGCCGCGACGACGCGGCATTCCGCACGCGCGCGCTGGAGTCAATGCAGCGAGCGCTGGCCGCAGCGGACCTGGCACCGGCTCTGTCCGTGGTGGAAGAGATCACCCGCTATCCGCAGTCGGCGGCATGCAAGGGGCACAGCGACTGCCATCTGGCGCTGGCCGATACCACCTTCAGTACGGAACCGGGCAAGGAGCCTCGCGCATCCGGATCACTGGCGCTGGCCAGCGGGCTGGTCGATGCCTTGTTGATGGAGCACTACCAGGGCAGTGGCATCCCCCGCGAAGGCTGGGGCCGGTTGACCACCGAGGCGCAGTGGCAGGCGTTGGCGCAGATCCGCAACCGCTACCAGGACATCCTGTTCGGAACGCCCGAGGTGGCGCGGGATGTGGCCGCTCCGCTGCTGACAAGAGTGAATGCGTTGTTCGACGACCCGGCGTCGCCGAAGGTGACCCTGCTGGTCGGTCACGATTCCAACATCGGCTCGGTGCTGGCGGCGTTGGGAATCAGCGACTACAGCCTGCCGGGGCAGTACGAGAAGACACCGATCGGTGGCCTGCTGCAGTTCGAACGCTGGCGTGATCGCCACAGCGGGGTGGAACGGATCCGCCTGGCCTACGTCTACCCGACCACCGCGCAGCTGCGCGATGCGCTGCCGCTGGCCAACGCGCAGCCGCCGGGCCGCGTCGTGCTGCGTGTGCCGGGGTGCGCGGCTCAGGGGTGCACCGTCGCCGAGTTCCAGCGCCTGCTGCATCCGAAAGCCCGCTGAGGCGCGCTGCTAACGCAGCGGCGTGCGCACGATGCCCTGCGTGGCCATCAGCGTAAGGTCGCCGCCCAGCCGTGGCGAGTGGAACGGGCCGCGTGCATGCGCGGCGTCGAACACGCCGCCGTCAGGTGAGCGCAGGCGGTAGAACTCGACCCAGCCGCTGGCCTGCAGGGGCAACTGGGCAACGCCGGTGTGCTGGTTGAACCATGCAGGGTCCTTGCTGCCTTCGATGACGCGGCGGGCAAGGCGGTCAATTGCATGGTCCTTGCTGGCATACCAGTCCTGGCCGCGCAGCCGCGCCAGCTCGGCCATCATCACCAGTGGCGCCAATGCGTAGTCGTGATAGTGCAGGGCCCGTTGCCCGCGGGCCATCTCCAGCGGCAGGCTGCCATCGTCCTGGATGTCATCGATGCCCTTCTGGAACGCGGCGTGGCCGGCCTGCCACAGGGCGTCGTCGTCGGTGGCCAGTCCGGTGGCCAGCACGCCCAGCCCGCCCCAGTAGTAGTGGTTGTTGCGGCGCCGTTTCGGATTGTCCCAGTACGCCAGATTGGCCCGTGCCAGCTTCTGCAGCCACGGATCGATACGCGCACGCTGCTGCGGGTTGGCCTGGTCATGCACTTTCAGGTAGGCCATTGCTACCGCATCGAGCATCCACTGCCGCATGTAGAACGACTGATCGTTGTTGACCCGGATCATCTGCCCGAGCATGGCGCCGTCGTCGGCCCACGCACCCAACCAGCTCAGCGTGCACTGTGCCGCTGCCGGGTCACCGTTGCGCAGGTAGTCATCGCTCATGCGCGCCACGTCGGCGGCATAGCGGTCCAGCGGTGCAGTGGCGTCCTTGTTCTGCTGGTTCAGTACCGGGTCGATGATCGAGCCGACTTTGTCGGTGTAGTAGCCAAGCGCGCGGATGTCCAGCTGGCCGGGCGGCGGCGCGGGGCAGGCGGCGAAGGCACCCGCACTGGCCAGCAGCGTGGGCAGCAGGGCGAGGCGCAAGGGGAGAGACATTGGAAACCGGCGGAAGGGGGAATCCGGCGAACGATGCGCCTGGCCATGTTGCCGGCATGTGATGCGGAGATGGTCTGGCGATCCCCCACAAACAGATCGGCCCGGGTTTCCCCGGGCCGCTCCGCTTCAACTCACACCACCCCGATCACTCGATCGGCTGGTCCAGCATCAGCTGGCGTGCGAAACGCACCGGCGGTGCGCCGTAGGACAGTACCTGGTCGTGGTACGCCTTCAGGTTGAACTTGTCGCCCAGCTTCTCCTGCACCGCCTTGCGGGTGTCGAAGTGTTCCTGCGCACCGACGAAGTAGGTCGGTAGCTGTGCCGAGGTCAGCTGTGCACGCACCCACTTGCCCGCCGCTTCGCTTTCCTGCTGGAACGCGTCGTGGGTCATCAGGTGCATTGCCTTCTCGCGATCCCAGTTGTCCACGTGCACGCCCTGGTCGAGGATCGCGTTGGAGATCGTGCGCAGGTAGAACTTCAGCTGCACCAGGTGGAACAGCGGGTCGTTGTTGAGGTAGCCCTGCTCCTGCATCATGCGCTCGGTGTAGACCGCCCAGCCTTCGGCGAACAGGCCTGAACGCAGCACCGCACGCAGGGTGGAGGGGAACTTGGCCGAATGCCAGCCTTCCAGGTAGTGGCCCGGGGTGCCTTCGTGGATGCTCAGCAGGTGGATCATGCGCGAGTTGTACTCACGCAGGAACGAGTCGACCTGCTTGTCGTTCCAGTCGTCCGGAATCGGCGACACGGCGTAGAAGGTCTTCAGGTTCTTGTCCAGCGGACCCGGTGAATCACAGTAGGCCACGGCCACGCCACGCTGGAATTCCGGCATCAGGATGATGTCCACCGGCGCGTCGGGCAGCGTCATCAGATCGTGCTCGCGCACGAACGCGGTGGACTGCTCCAGTGCGGCCTTGGCATCGTCGACGACCTTGTCGCGTGCCGGCTTGTCGGCGTAGGCCAGCTCCAGCGCAGCTTCAATGGCCTTCTGCTGCTGCTCGTCGGTCGGCTGGGCCGGCATCTCCGGCGCACCCGGCTTGTCCTTCAGCACGGTCTGCGCGATGCCGTACATGTCTTCGCGCACGCGCTTGAGTTCGGCGCGTGCACGCTCACCGATCTCCTGGCGCGACAGCGAGGAGCTCAGCGCGAACTTCAGCTTCTGGTCGTACTTTTCCGCACCGATGCGGAAGTCGCCCTTGGCATTCGGCACCAGGGTCTTGTCCAGCCAGGTCTGCTGCTCGTCCACCGCCTTCTTCAGGCCGTCGATGGCGGCCTGCAGACGCTGCTGGTCGGCCTGCGGCAGTTCACCGATGTGGGGGGTGATGAAGGTATCGACGATGCTGAGGATGCCCTTGTTCTGCTTGGCCACCGTCTCGGCATGGATCTTCGGCACGCGCGCCGGATCCAGGTTCTCGCGGGCCTGGGCGAAGATCGCCGGCAGCTTTTCCATGCGCGCGGTGGCCGACTTCAGGCGCTCCGGGAGCGGCGCGAACTCGCGCGCCATCAGGCCGTAGATCGCGCTGCCGGCGATGCCGTTGTACAGCTGCGGGTCCCACTTGCCGGACTGCAGCACTTCGGCGTTCCATATTTCCGACTGCAGCTGGTTGCGCAGGATCGCTGCGTCCACCTGGTTCTCGCGGCCCAGCTTGGCCACCTCGATCTTGTCCAGCTCGCCCAGCAGCGCCTTGTAGGCGGCCAGGGTCTTCTGCTGGCCGGCGGCACTGAGGTCGTCCAGCTCGCTGTCGTAGCGGTGGTCACCGATCTGGGTAGCGCTGACCGGCGACAGCTGCATCCAGGTGTCCAGGGCGCGCTTGGACAGGTCGGCGAAGGCGGCATCGACCGCCGCGTCACCGGCCTGCTGGCTGGTGGCCGGGGTGGAAGCGTTGGTCGGGGCGTCGGCCGGCTGGCAACCGGCCAGCGCGGCGACCAGGGCGAGGGCAAGAAGATGCGGGCGCATCGGCGTTCCTGTACAGGGTCAAACCCTGAGCATAGGGCCGCGTGGCTGCTTTGTCCCCGTGCCATAGGATTACCATGGGCGCAGACAAGGACCCTCCAAAGGAGCGCAGAACATGGAATACCAGGGAAGCTGCCATTGCGGCAGGATCGCATTCACCGTACAGGCCGGGGCGCCGATCAGCGACGTCATCGACTGCAACTGCTCGATGTGCCGCCGCCGTGGCAGCCTGCTGTGGTTCGCCCCGCGCGAAGCGTTCCAGCTGAGCACCGATCCGGCGGACGTGGCCACCTACCACTTCAACAAGGCCCACATCGACCATCACCATTGCCGCGAATGCGGCATTGCCCCCTACAGCGAGGCGGTGGATCCACGCAGCGGTATGCCGATGGTGGCGGTGAACGTGCGCTGCGTGCCTGCAGTGGATCTGGCCACGCTGGCGGTGACCTCCTACGACGGGGCCGCACTGTGAGGCCGGTGCGCGCGTGGACGTGCATGGCAGCAATGCCGGTGCTGCTGCTGGCGCTGGGCGCCTGCGCCAAGCAGGGCGACATGGCGGCGGATGCGGGCGCCACGGCGGCCGAGGCTGCCATCGCTTCACCGGAAGGCGCATTCCTCGCCTACGAACACGACGTGCAGGTGCAACTGGAAGCGGCGCAGATCGCACCGCGCATCCAGCAGGTGGCACAGGCCTGCCAGAGCGCGAAGTTCGGTGACTGCGCGGTGCTGCAGGTAGACCAGCGCAGCGGCGAGCAGCCCAGCGGCGAGGTCAAGGTGCGGATTGCACCGAAGGGCACCGAGCCGTTGATCGCGTTGGCCGGTGAGGGCGGCACGCTGCAGTCGCGCAACACGCGTGCCGAGGACCTCGCGCAGGCCGTGGCCGACACCGCGCTGACCAAGGCGCGGCTGGAGAAGGAACACGCGCGGCTGCTGGCCTACCAGGACCGCAAGGACCTGAAGATCGAGGACCTGATGGCGATCACCACGCGGCTGTCCGAGATCGAGGCGGGTGTCGAGCAGGCCAGCAAGGATGCCGCGCAGCAGCGCCGGCGCATCGATACCCAGCTGGTGACGATCCATTTCGATACCACGTCCGGCCAGCGCAGCCGCAGCGAGATCGGCGAGGCGCTGAGCGAGTCGGGCAGCATCCTCAGCACCAGCGTTGCGTTCCTGATCCGAGCCGTTGCCGCGCTGCTGCCGGTGGCGGTGCTGGCCTTGATCGCGGCCTGGGGTGTGCGGGCATGGTGGCGCCGCCGCCGTCGCAAGCTGCCGCCCAACCTCTGAGATGGGGGCTGATGCCGGCAGCCCGCCGGCATCAGCCCTCGTCGGTCTCGTACTCGACGAACACATCCAGCTCCAGCGCCAGTTCCTGCACTGCGTCGCGCACCTTCTGCGCGGTGCTTTCATTGCCGACTTCCACTTCCAGCTCATGGATGCCCGGGCCGATGTCGTCGGACAGCCCGGCCGAGCTGGAATCGTCGTCGTCCATGTGCGGCATCAGATCGTCGGTTTCCTCGACATGCTCGATGCCCTCCAGGCCGAGCAGCAGGTCGCTGATGGCACGGGCGTCGTCTTCAGTTCCGGTGATGCGCAGTCGCAGCATGGCCATGGCGTAGGTACGTTGTGGAGTTGCCTGCAGCCTAGCCAGCGCCGGGCAAAGAACGGGTGAGGGTGCAGTCAGGCGCGTGTGGCCGGGCGTCCGAGCAGGCTGTCCGGCAATGCGGGAATCGGTGTGCGTTCGTCCTGCGCCTGCTCCAGCAGCCAGTCGATGAACAGGCGTGCGGCCGGGCTGGGCGGTTGTCCTTCGGCATGCACTACGTGATACGCATAGCGCGCCTTCAGTGCCGGGCCGGGCAGGCGCACCACCTCGTAGCGCTGCAGATAGGGCTGGGCGATGTGGGTTCGCGCCAGCACCGCGCCCATGCCATACACCGCTGCACGCATCGCATCGGTGCTGTCGGCGAAGGTGTGCATGGGCGGCAGCGGCGACGGCGTGCGCACGCCGGCGTGGCGGAACCAGTCGCGCCAGCCCTGCGGCGACAGGTCGGTGAGCAGCGGCAGGTCGGCGATGCGCGCCGGATCGACCAGCGTTTCGACGCCGGCCAGTGCCGGTGAGGCGACCGGGAACAGGTAGTCATCCATCAGGTGCTGCGCACGCAGGCCGGGCCATTGGCCCAGGCCGTAGCGGATGCCCACTTCCGGGCCGTTGTCGTCATAGCGATCCAGCCCGCTGCCGGTATGCAGTTCGATGCGGATGTGCGGGTAGGCCTGGGTGAAGCGCGGCAGCCGTGGCAGCAGCCAGCAGTAGGACAGCGAGCGCAGCGTGGTGATCCGCAGCGGCACGCTGTCGGCATCCGGCTGCAGGTGATGGGCGACGGCCGCGACATCGGTGAAGGCGGCGCTGGCGGCGTCGGCCAGTTGCCGGCCCTCGGCAGTCAGGCGCACGCCACGCGCGTGGCGCAGGAACAGGCGCACCTCGAGCACCTCTTCCAGGCGGCGCACGTGGTGGCTGACCGCGCTGGCGGTCAGGTGCAGCTCCTGCGCGGCCTGGGCGAAGTTCTGGTGGCGCGCGGCGACCGCGAACACGGCCAGTGCGGGTAGCAGGGAAGGGCGTAGCAGCATGTCGAGCCTCAAACCATATTTGTGGCTGGCAGCGATACTACGCGCTTGTGCGGCGGGCGTCTGCGCCTGATCCTATTCCCCTTGGCGAGGAATTGACGATGTACGGAGGCAAGGCATGAATGCGGTCCCACAGGCGGCCGAGCGCGATTGGCGCACGCCGCTGGAATTGACCCTGTTGGGCGCCATCTGGGGCTGCTCGTTCCTGTTCATGCGGGTGGCGGTGCCGTCGTTCGGCCCGTTCGCGCTGGTCGAGGTGCGGCTGGTGCTGGGTGCGCTGGTGCTGCTGCCGTTCCTGTGGCGCGCCCGCGCGCAGTTCCCGCCGCGGCGCTGGCTGTGGCTGGCGCCGATCGGCCTGATCAACTCGGCGTTGCCGTTCGTGTTGTTCGCCTATGCAGCGGAACAGGCGCCGGCGGCGATCGGCGCGATCTGCAATGCGATGACCGTGCTGTTCGCCGCGCTGATCGCCTTCCTGTTCTTCGGCGAGAAGATCGGCATGCGCCGCGCCGGTGCCTTGCTGGTTGGCTTCGCTGGCGTAGTGGTGCTGGCCACCGCCAAGGTTTCCGGCCTGAGTATCGGCACCGCGGTGCTGGCCGGTGCGGCGGCTTCGCTGCTGTACGGCCTGGGCGTGAACCTGGTGAAGCGGCACATGACCGGCCTGCCGTCGGCGGCAGCGGCGGCGGCAACGCTGTCGTGTGCCTCGCTGTGGATGCTGCCGATGGCGGTGAGCCACTGGCCGCAGGCGGCGATTCCGCTGAAGGCCTGGGGCGCGGCCGTCGCACTGGGCGTGGCCTGCACCGGGCTGGCGTTCCTGATGTTCTACCGCCTGATCGGCCGTATCGGCCCGTCACGGGCGTCGACGGTGACCTACCTGATTCCGCTGTTCGGCGCGGCGTTTGCGTGGTTGTTCCTGGGGGAGGCGGTGACGGTGCAGATGTTGATTGCGGGTGTGTTGATTCTGGGTAGCGTGGCGGTGAGCCAGAAGGGCTGAGGAATTGGCGTTTTGCGCGTTGCGCGTGCTGAAGGTGCTTCACTGTTCATGGGCGTTACTTTTCTTTGTACGCAAAGAAAAGTAACCAAAAGAAACGTTCCGCCGGCCGCGAGCCGGTGCTGCGCACCGGTGCCCTGCGCTCCTCGGCCCGTCGAGGGACGGCGCGGGAACTCGCTGCGCTCAGACACCCGCGCCTCTTCGCCCTCGCCGGACCTGCGGTGCTCGGCTCGCTCAAGGCGGATCCAAGATCAAAGGCAGAAGCGGTCGCTTCGCTCGCCGGGCCCGGCCCGGCACTACCATGCATCGTCGTGCAGCTGTGGCTCTTGACCTTGGGTCCGCCTTGAGTGAGCCGAGCATCGCAGGGGAATCAGGGGCGAAGAGGTGCCGATGTCTGAGCGCAGCGAGTTCGGCACCGTCCCCTGATTCACCGAGAAGCGCAGGGGACCGACGTGCGAAGCACGGCGGCTCGCGACCTGGCGGCGCGTTTCTTTTGGTTACTTTTCTTTTCGCGCGAAAAGAAAAGTGACGCCCATGAACAGTGAAGCACCTTCAGCACGCGTCACGCGCAGGAAACCATCAGCGCACCGGCACCGGAATATTGCACAGATCGATATGCCCGGCCGGACGCTTGTAGAAATCATCCACGCGGTTGCGCCGCGCCTCCACCGTATCGGCGAAGGTCTTCGAGTCGGTACGCAGTACCTGGATCGGCGTGCGCTCGGCTGCCGGCACATCGCTGGCGCGGCGGATCGACACGATCGGCGTGCGCAGTTTCGGGTCTTGGTAGAAGCCCATCGGCGCGGGCCCGCGCGGTGTTGCGCTGAGCAGTTCCATGCCCTTCAGCACGCGGCCGACCACAGTGATGTTGCGGTCCAGCTGGCGCGGCGACTGGCCGGTCACCACGTACAGTTCGGCACCGATGCTGCTGTCTTCCTCGTTGCTGCGGCCGGCGCCGAGCATGCCGTAGCAGTGCGCCAGCCAGGCCTTGCCGGCCTGCGGGTCCTGGCCCACCGGGAAGCCGTCGACGAAACCGGTCTGCGCGGCCCAGCCATCGCGGTCGGGCAGCACGCTTACCTTCAGGCCCGCGCTGGCACGTTCGAATTCGGCCGGCAGCTTGCGCGCGGCACTGCCGAACGGCCTGGCCTTGGCCGCGTCATCGGCGTCGGCATCGCCGAACTGCACCACGAAGTTGTCCTGTGAGCGGTAGATGCTGGTGCCGTCCCAGAAGTGCTCATGGGCGAAGGTCTGGATGTTGGCGACATGGCGCGGGGCGAACTGCGGCGCCAGCTCGATGATCACCCGTCCAGCCGGCAGGTCCATGTACAGCAGGTTGGCCGGGTCCGGGGTACGCCAGTCGCTGGCCGCGGAGGCATCAAGGATCTGCTGCGGGCTGCGGTAGGGCGTTGCCGCGCTGGCCAGCGAGGGCAGCAGGCAGGCCAGGGCGAGGGCGGTCAGGGCAAGACGGCGACGGTGCGGCATGGGATCCCCGGAACATGAACGAGGCTTCGATTCTGCGCGAGCGGCCCGGCCACGCCAACCGGCACGATGACTAACGACACATTCGCTATACCGAACTTCGTACTACTGTGGACTTCAACGTAGTGGAGGGCCGGTCATGTCCGAGGACGATGTCCAGCTGAAGAAGTTCCAGAAGGAGCTCAGCGCCGGAACGGTGTCGCTGGCCCTGCTGGCGGTGCTGGCCCGGGCCGGGGAGCCGCTGTACGGCTACCTCATTGCCAAGGAGCTGGAGCGGGTGGGCGAGGGCGTGCTGAGCGGCAAGCAGAGCGCGCTGTACCCGGTGCTGCGCAACCTGGAGGCTGCCGGTCTGCTGGAAAGCCACGTGGAGCCGTCCAGCAGCGGTCCGCCGCGGCGCTACTACCGCATCAATGAACGTGGCCGCGAGGTGCTGGCGCAGTGGCGCCACGCCTGGCAGGCCACCCGCGATTCCGTCGATTCCGTGTTGGAGGGGGTACCGCAATGAACGACCCGAGCCTGGCAGGCCGAGCCCTGCCCACGACCATCCCGCAGTACCTGGCGCAGCTGCGTGTGGCGCTGGAAGGTGCCGACCCGGCGATGGTGCAGGACGCGCTGTACGACGCCGAGGAATACCTGCGCTCGGAGCTGGCGGCGCAGCCCGGCCGCAGCGAGGCCGAGGTGATCGCCGACGTCGCTGGCAGCTATGGCGCCCCGGACGAAGTGGCCGAGATCTATCGCGAGACCGAAGTGACGGTGAACCGCGCGCTGCGTACGCCACGTGCAGATACCGCGCCGGTGCTGCGCGCGGCGGCGGAAGCCAGTGGCGTCGAGCCGGCCGCACCGCCGCCGGCGCCGGTGCAGCGCTCGCTGCTGGCGCGCTTCTTCGGTGTGGTGACCGATCCGCACACCTACGGTGCGCTGTTCTACATGCTGCTGTCGCTGGCTACCGGCATCTTCTTCTTCACCTGGGTGGTGACCGGCCTGTCGCTGTCGCTGGGCCTGCTGATCCTGATCGTGGGCATTCCGCTGACCGTGCTGTTCTTCGGCTCGGTGCGCGGGCTGGCGCTGCTGGAAGGGCGGCTGGTGGAAGCGCTGCTGGGCGAGCGCATGCCGCGCCGTCCGCGTTACACCGATCGCAGCCGCACCTGGCTGCAGCGCATCGGCGACATGTTCACCGATGGCCGCACCTGGCTGACCCTGCTGTACTTCGTGCTGATGCTGCCGCTGGGCGTCATCTACTTCACCCTCGCGGTGACGCTGCTGTCGCTGTCGCTGAGCCTGATCTGGGCGCCGGTCGCGGCGATCTTCAGTGGCGACATTCCGGGCGTGTACGTCGATGGCGTGAACGTACTGCCGATGGCTGCATCGCCGCTGGTGGCGATCACGGTTGCTGCGGCGGGCGCGCTGCTGCTACTGCTGACGATGCATCTGGCACGCGGCATCGGCAAGCTGCACGGGCTGATTGCCAAGAACCTGCTGGTGCGGTTGTAACAGGCCAGGGGTCGGATCCCTGTTCGCAGAACAGGGCTCTGACCCCGGATCCCATCATGCTGGGGTCAGAGCCCTTTCCGCTGGAAAGGGATCCGACCCCTGCCGGGAATCAGCCCGCCTTTCGCCGCAACGGGGTGACGTTGCTCTTCTTCTTCGTGGCCTTCGCCGCCGGTGCTTCGGCATGCGCGGCGAAGAAGTCGCGCACCTTCGGATACACCACTTCGCGCCAGCGACGGCCGCTGAAGATGCCGTAGTGGCCGGCACCTTCGACGATGAAATGCTCACGGCGGTCCGCAGTGATGCCGGTGCACAGCGCCTGTGCGGCTTCGGTCTGGCCGAGGCCGGCGATATCGTCCAGCTCGCCCTCGATGCTCAGCAGCGCGGTATCGCGGATCGCCGACGGATCGACCTTCTCGCCGTTGACCACCCACTCACCACGCGGCAGCAGGAAGTCCTGGAACACCACGCGGATCGTATCCAGGTAGTACCTGGCCGGCATGTCGAGCACCGCGTTGTACTCGTCGTAGAAACGACGGTGCGCGTCGGCGTCTTCCAGGTCGCCCTTGACCAGGTCGGTATAGAAATCCCAGTGCGAACTGAAGTGGCGGCTCGGGTTCATCGACAGGAAGCCGGCGTGCTGCAGGAAGCCCGGGTACACGCGGCGACCGGCGCCGGGATAGCTGGCCGGCACGGTGTGGATGACGTTGTTCTCGAACCACGACAGCGGGTTCTGCGTGGCCAGGTTGTTCACTGCGGTCGGGCTGCATCGCGCATCGATCGGGCCACCCATCATCACCAGCGTGCGCGGCGTCGGTTCGCCACGGCTGGCCATCAGCGAAACCGCGGCCAGCACCGGTACGGTCGGCTGGCACACGCTCACCACGTGCAGGCGCTCCACGCCGAGGTGGCGGATGAATTCCTGGATGTAGGCGATGTAGTCGTCCAGGCCGAATTCGCCTTCGCTGGCCGGCACCATGCGCGCGTCCACCCAGTCGGTGACGTACACGCGGTGGTCGCGCAGCAGCGTGCGCACGGTATCGCGCAGCAGCGTGGCATGGTGGCCTGACAGCGGCGCTACCACCAGCACGAACGGCTGGTTGAGCATGGTGTGCAGCTGGTCGGCTTCATTGCTGTGGCGCTTGAAGCGCAGCAGCTTGCAGAACGGCTTGCTTACTTCCTCGTGCACGACGATCGGCACGCGTTCGCCATCGACGTCGATTTCGTTGATGCCCCACTCGGGCTTCTCGTAATCCTTGCCGATGCGGTGGAAGAGTTCATTGACCGCCGCCAGGCGATCAGCGCCGGGCATCTGCGACCACCAGTGGCCCTGGTTGGCGAAGAACCTGGCGTTTGCCTGGGCCTGGTGCACCCAAGGGGCGAGCAGGTTGCGGGTCAGTTCGTGCAGTTGATAGAGCATGACGACCGAATATGTATGGTCATATGTTGCCGCGCAGCATATCCCATCCGGGTGTCCCGCAGGTTAAGTCGGCTGAAAATAATGAATCTGGATTCACATCCGTTCCAGCGCGGCCGCATCGCCTGCCAGGGCGGGGCCGAGCCAGCAGTGCGACCCTACCGGCTGCAGGCCGTGCCGGGCCAGCGTGCGGCGGTACCAACGCGCCGGGCGGGCCTGGAAGCCGTCGTGGTCGCCTTCGAACGCGTCCTCGGCGGCGAAGGTCTCCAGGAAAGCCACGCCGCCCGTCAGCTCTGCCACGCCGGCCAGTCCGGCGCGCAGCTCGCGGTCGGGCACGTAGTGCATCACGTCCGAGCAGACCAGCAGGTCGACCGGGGCACAGGGCCGCAGCCAGGCGAAATCGCCGAAGCGGGCCATGTGCAGGTTGCGGGTCCTGCCGTAGCGGCGCACAGCGTACTCGCTGCTGTCGAAGCCGAGGTATTCGACCTTCGGACGCAGCTTCAGCAGCGGTGCGCGCCAGGCGCCTTCGCCGCAGCCGATGTCCAGCACGCTGCGGATCGGTCGTTCCAGGTAGTACTCGGCACTGGCCACGGCCAGGGCGACCTTTCGCGCCAGGCGGGCGCTGCCGCCGATGTCGGCACGGCGGTACCAGCGTTGGAAATAGGCGGCGTCGTAGGTCTTGTCCATGGGGCGGTGCGCGATCGGGGAAAAGGCGCCTATCGTACGGTGTTGCGCCCCCGGGTGTGGCGGACCTGCAGTAGAGCCACGCCATGGGTGGCTGCCATGCTGCGGCGATTGGACGCGGCAGCCACCCATGGGGTGGCTCTACTGCGACAATGGGTACCCATCTACGCCAGCCGCCGGAGCGAGCGCATGCAGAGCTACTACTGGGTCAAGACTTTCCACATCGTGTTCGTGGTGGCGTGGATGGCCACGGTGTTCTACCTGCCGCGCATCCTGGTGAACCTGGCCGAGACTGCGGGCCAGCCGGCGGTGACCGAGCGCCTGCAGCTGATGGGCCTGCGCCTGTACCGCTTCGGCCACTCGATGTTCGGCCTGGCATTCCTGCTGGGCCTGGTGCTGTGGCTGGGCTACAAGGTCATCCCTGATTTCCCGACCATGGTCGCGCCTGGCGGCGCCGGCTGGCTGCATGCCAAGCTGGGGCTGGTGGTGCTGCTGCTGGTGTACTTCGGCTGGATCGGCCGCCTGCTCAAGGGCGTGGCCAAGGGCAGGGCGCTGCCGTCGTCGCGCGCGCTGCGCTGGATCAACGAGATCCCGCTGCTGGCCTTCATTCCGATCGTATGGCTGGTGCTGGCCAAGCCGTTCTGAGGCGGGGTCATCTGCACCCGGTAGATCCACGCCATGCGTGGATGCCGTCAGGGCGCAAACGAAAGCGCCGGGCAAATGCCCGGCGCTTTCGTTTCTGCAATCACCTGCGTGTTGCCGGCCAGCGGCCGGCACTACCAGGCCTACCTGCATGCTGGCCAGCGGCCGGCACTACGTCAGGCTGCTTCGTACGTGCCGTAGCTGCGCAGGCGCGCGTAGCGCTGTTCCAGCAGCTGTTCGGTGGACAGCTTGTCCAGCGCGTCCAGTTCGTTCAGCAGCACCGCCTTCAGGCGCTTGGCCATCTGCGTCGGGTTGCGGTGGGCGCCGCCGGTGGGCTCGCGTACGACCTTGTCGACCAGGCCCAGGCTCTTCAGGCGCGGGGCGGTCAGGCCCAGCTGTTCGGCCGCGTCCTTGGCCTTGCCGGCGTCCTTCCACAGGATCGAGGCGCAGCCTTCCGGGGTGATGGTCGAGTACACCGCGTATTCCAGCATCACGGTGCGGTCGCCCACGCCCAGCGCCAGCGCGCCGCCGGAGCCGCCTTCGCCGATCACGGTGCAGATGATCGGCACCTTCAGTTCGGCCATCTCGATCAGGTTGCGCGCGATCGCTTCGGACTGGCCGCGCGATTCGGCGTCGATGCCCGGCCAGGCGCCAGCGGTGTCGATCAGGGTCAGCACCGGCAGGCCGAAGCGCTCGGCCATCTTCATCAGGCGCAGGGCCTTGCGGTAGCCCTCCGGCTTGGGCATGCCGAAGTTGCGCTTGATCTTCTCCTTGGTGTCACGGCCCTTCTGGTGGCCGATCACCATCACTGCACGGCCGTTGATGCGGGCCAGGCCACCCATGATCGCCTTGTCGTCGGCGAAGGCACGGTCGCCGGCCAGCTCCTGGAACTCATCGAACATGACGCGGAGGTAGTCGGCGGTGTAAGGGCGCGACGGATGACGTGCCAGCTGCAGCACCTGCCACGAGGTCAGGTTGCGGAAGATCTGCGCGGTGCGCATGCGCAGCTTGTCCTGCAGCGCGTGCACTTCCGCCTCGACATTGACCGCCGGCCCGGCACTGGCGTTGCGCAGTTCCTGGATCTTGGCTTCCAGGTCGGCGATGGGTTGCTCGAAGTCGAGGTAGTTCGGATTCATCGGAAGCCGTCGTGTAAAGAAGAGGGGAATTCTAGCCGAATGCGCGCAAACCACCCGTACGCCTTCGTCTGGAAGGCGACGGTAGCGCAGCCGGGCGGGGCGCGCCAGTCAGCTCAGGGCACCACCAGGGCGCTGCGGCCCATCAGCTGGCTGCGCTGGGAAACGAAGTCGTTGTAGGCCTCGTTGGCGTCACGGCCCAGCCCGCTGCCCAGCGTGGCGGTGGCCGAGGTGAAGGCCATCTGCGCGGCGAAGTCCTGCTTGCGCAGCGCCTTCTGTTCATCGGCGGTGGTAGCCTTCAGCCAGCGCGCATAGACCTCGCGCAGCGGCGCGGCGTGGGCCTCGAAGGCCGGCACCAGCGCCGGCAGGCTGGCCGGGGCCGGTTCCAGGCTGAACGCCGGGGCCACGTAGCCGGCCGGCTGCTCGCGCTTGAACGCGCCGGGCTCGCCCATGCCTTCTTCCACGTAAGCGATGAAGTCTGGCGCGGTGAACACCTTGGCCACGATCTGGCCACCGCTGGCGTCGACGTGGGCCACCACCTTTTCCTTCGGGAAGGGCTCGCGCACGCCGTAGGTCCAGGTTTTGTCGATGAACAGGTCGTGGCTCTTTTCGAACGGGCCTTCGAAGTCGACCCCGCCAAGTTCGATGCCCTTGTTGCCGACGCCGAAGTTCTTCAGCTTGCTCTCGTCGGTGACATAGACCTCGCGGGCGATCACGTACTCGCTCAGGGTCGGGTTGATCAGGCCGCCACGGCCATCGACGTAGACGATGAAGCGCACGTCGCCCAGTTTGTCGGTGTGCAGGCGGTGCTCACCGACAGCGAGCGAGATCGGGCGCGAGCCCTGTGCGGCCACCGGCAGGTCCTTGCCATCGATGCTCAGGGCCAGCGGCGCATCGGTCGGGTTGTCGATCTGGAACTCGACCTTCGATGGCGAGCAGGCGGCCAGGGCCAGCGCGGCGGCGAACGGGAACAGCAGGGTCTTCATTGGCAATCGTCCTTGATGACTGGAACGGGAAAAACAGGAATACGGAGGAGCCGACCTCAGCTGGCCCACGGTGGGCTGTAGCGCACTTTCAGCGTGCGCACGGCGGGGTCGGCGCGCAGCGCCTCCATCAACTTGGAATCGATGCGCACCGCGCTCTGCCCGGACACATCGAGCATGCCGGCGACGCCGCCGTGCGGGCCCTTCAGCAGCAGGTCCAGGCGCAGCGGTGTGCGCCCCGGGCGATGGCGGTCGAGCAGCGCATCGATGCGCTCCCAGACCGGACGCTGCTGGCGCAGGTCCAGGCGCAGCGACAGTCGCGTGGCGTAGTTGGCGCAGACTTCGTCGAAGTCCCAGCACTGGCGGATGCGCAGTGCGTAGCCGCCGTTGAACTCGTCCTCGCGCAAGCCGCCCTTGACCACCAGGATGCGGTCCTTGGTCATCAGGTGCCCGAACTCGGCCATCGCGTCGGAGAACGCGCTGCACTCGACGCGGCCGCGGCCATCTTCCAGCTGGATGAAGATCTGGCTCTCGCCCTTGCGACGCACACCGACCACCTGGCCGGCCAGCACGGTCTGTACTTCCGGGCGCCAGCGCTTTTCGCCGCCGCCGCCGCCACCGCTGTTGGCGCTCCAGATCTTCTCCACCGAACCCAGGTCGTTGCCGACCAGATCGCGTACATCGTCGCGCCATGGATCGAACGGGTGGCCACTGAGATAGAAGCCCAGCGTGTCGCGCTCGCCGTTGAGGCGCTGCAGCAGCGGCCATTCTTCGGCTTCGGGCAGGTCCAGCTGGATCGTGGTCGCGCTCGGGTCCGGGCCACCGAACAGCGAGTTCTGTCCCGAAGCGCGCTCGCGGGCCATCTGGTCGGTAGCCTTGATCACCTCCGGCAGCTGCAGCATCAGCGAGGCACGGTTGCGGCCGAGCTCGTCCAACGCACCACAGTTGATCATCGCTTCCAGCGTGCGCCGGTTGAGCTTGGCCGAGCCGACGCGGGTGCAGAAGTCGAGCAGGTCCTTGAACGGGCCGCCCTTCAGTCGCTCCTCGACCACCGCCTCGCAGGCACCCTGGCCGACGCCCTTGATCGCACCGAGGCCGTACTGGATGGTGTCCGGGGTCACCGCTTCGAACATGAAGGCCGACTGGTTCACCTTGGGCGGCAGCACGGTCAGGCCGAGGTTGCGCACCTCGTCGAGGAAGCCGACCACCTTGTCGGTGTTGTCCAGATCGGACGACAGCGTGGCCGCCATGAACTCGGCCGGGTAATGGCGTTTCAGCCATGCGGTCTGGTAACTGACCAGCGCGTAGGCGGCGGCGTGCGACTTGTTGAAGCCGTAGCCGGCGAACTTCTCCATCAGGTCGAAGATCGCGTCGGCCTTGGCTTCGTCCACGCCGTCCTTGGCCGCGCCTTCGCGGAAGATCTCGCGGTGCTTGGCCATTTCGGCCGGCACCTTCTTGCCCATCGCACGGCGCAGCAGGTCGGCGCCGCCCAGCGAGTAGCCGCCGACGATCTGCGCCATCTGCATCACCTGCTCCTGGTACACCATGATGCCGTAGGTGTCTTTCAGGATCGCTTCGGTGCGCGGATCGGGATAGATGATTTCTTCCTGGCCGTGCTTACGCGCATTGAAGGAGGGAATCAGGTCCATCGGGCCGGGGCGGTACAGCGACACCAGCGCGATCAGGTCTTCGAAACGGTCGGGGCGCGCGTCCTTCAGCAGGCGGCGCATGCCCGAGGATTCGAACTGGAACACTGCGCCCGTATTGCCGTTGGCGAAGATGTCCTTGTAGGTGGGCGTGTCGTCCAGCGGAATCGCGGCGATGTCCACCGGCGGAATGCCGGCGCGCTCATGGCGCTTGTTGATCGCCTTCACCGCCCAGTCGATGATGGTCAGCGTGCGCAGGCCGAGGAAGTCGAACTTCACCAGGCCCACTTCTTCCACGTCGTTCTTGTCGAACTGGGTGACCGGGTTCTTGCCGAGACCGTTCTCGTCGTGTTCGGCGTACAGCGGGCAGAACTCGCTCAGCGGTTCGGGCCCGATCACCACGCCACCGGCGTGCTTGCCGGCGTTGCGGGTCAGGTCTTCCAGCTGCAGCGCCAGGTCGATCAGGTCGCGGACATCGTCCTCGGTCTCGTAGCGCTGGATCAGTTCCGGCGACGCCATTTCCGAGCTGGGGCCTTCCTTGCCCTTGCCCAGTGCATCCTTCAGGTGGATGCCGAGGATGTTCGGGATCAGCTTGGAAACACCGTCGACCAGGCCGTACGGGAAGCCGAGCACGCGGCCGGAGTCGCGCACCACCGCCTTGGCGGCCATGGTGCCGTAGGTGATGATCTGGCTGACGCGCTCGCGCCCGTACTTGCGCGCGACGTAGTCGATCACCTCGTCGCGGCGGTCCATGCAGAAGTCGATGTCGAAGTCGGGCATCGACACGCGTTCCGGGTTCAGGAAGCGCTCGAACAGCAGGTTGTACGGCAGTGGGTCCAGATCGGTGATCTTCAGCGCCCACGCCACCAGCGAACCGGCACCCGAACCACGGCCAGGGCCGATCGGGATGCCCTGGTTCTTGCCCCACTGGATGAAGTCGGCCACGATCAGGAAGTAGCCGGGGAAACCCATCTTGATGATGGTGTTGAGCTCGAACTCCAGGCGCTCGAAATAATCTTCGCGGGTCTTGCCCGGCGCCAGCGGATTCTTCTCCAGGCGCTCTTCCAGGCCGTCGCGCGACATCTTCTGGATCCAGGTGTCCAGGGTCTCGTCGTCGGGCACCGGGTAATTGGGCAGGAAGTAGGTGCCCAGCCGCATCTCGATGTTGCAGCGCTCGGCCAGCGCCAGCGTGTTGTCGATGGCATCGGGAATGTCGGCGAACAGCGCACACATCTCTTCGGCCGATTTCAGGTACTGCTGGTCGCTGTACTCGCGCGGGCGCTTGGGGTCGTCCAGTACGCGGCCGGTGGAAATGCACACGCGCGCTTCGTGCGCGCTGAAATCGGTGGGCGCCAGGAAGCGCACATCATTGCTGGCCACCACCGGCAGGCCACGCTGGCCGGCGGCCATCAGCGCGAACTGGTTGAAGGTTTCCTCGCCCTCGCGGCCGGTGCGGGTCAGCTCCAGGTGCAGGCCATCGCCGAACACGCGCTGCCAATCGGCCAGCTGCTGCTCGGCCAGTTCATGCTTGCCGTCCAGCGCCAGGCGCCCGGCCAGGCTCTGCCGGCCGGCCAGCGCGAACAGGTTGGCGTTGCCGGCCTTCAGCCAGTCCGGATGAATGGCCACGCCGCCTTCGGGGCGATGGCCTTCCATCCACGCGCGGGTCAGCAGCCGCGACAGGCTCAGGTAGCCCTCGCGGTCGCGGCACAGCAGGGTCATCCGCCACGGATCCTGCCCTTCCTCGGCGATCAGCACGTCGGCGCCGGCGATAGGCTTGATGCCCACGCCTTCGGCCGCCTTGTAGAACTTGACCAGGGCGAACAGGTTGTTGAGGTCGGTCACCGCCAGCGCGGGCAGGCCGAGTTCGACCGAGCGTGACAGCAGGTTGGCCTGCTTGGCCTTCTTCGGGTCCGCCTGGTCCGGCTTGGCCGGCACACGGATGGTGGAGTCCGCCAGCGAGAACTCGGTGTGGACGTGGAGATGTACGAAGCGGGAGTTGGACATGCCGGACCAGGTTGGAGCGCGCGGGCCCCGGGTGCTGACGGGGGAATCGTCGCCGGGGTCGGGAAGCGCTGGAGTGCCCGGTCAGGGTAGCGAGGGCTGGAGGGCGCGACAAGCTCTTGACGGCATGCGATATCGCATCCGCGCTATCGCTCCCCACGGTTCGCAGGCGAACCGCGGGCCCCGCCTGACCCTGCTTTCGCAGCCGGGTGCAGCGACCGTTCAGGCGATTCAGGCGATTGCGATGTCTGCGGTCACAGCTGCCGGGTTTTCCAGGCACTCGCGCACCGGGGCGAAGCTGCGCCGGTGCTCCATGCAGGGGCCGTGCTCGCGCAGGGCGGCCAGATGGGCCGGGGTGCCGTAGCCCTTGTGCTGCTCGAAGCCGTATTGCGGGTGGCGGGCATGCACGTCCTGCATGTAGCGGTCGCGCGAGACCTTGGCCAGGATCGAGGCGGCCATGATCGCGCGGTCGATGCCATCACCGCCGACCAGTGCCTGCGCCGGCAGTACCAGGCCCTTGGGCACCACGTTGCCGTCGATGCGGGCGAAGCCGGCCACGTGGGCGACCGCTGCAACGACGTCACGCATGCCCTGCAGGGTGGCCTGGTAGATGTTCAGGCGGTCGATGGTGTCCACGTCCACCAGCACCACGTGCCAGGCCAGGGCACGTTCGATGATGCGGTCATGCAGTTGCTCGCGGCGGGCTGCGGTGAGTTGCTTGGAATCGTCCAGGCCGTTGATGCGTGGCCGTGCCGGGTCGAACACCACCGCCGCCACCGCGACCGGTCCGGCCAGCGGACCGCGGCCGGCTTCGTCGACGCCGGCGACCAGACGCTCCGGCTCGACCACGGCAGCACCGTCGAACAGGGCCAGGCTGGCCGCTGCGGCGTGGCGGCGGCTCATGCCTGGGCCTGGTCGCGCATCAACAGCTCGCCCACAGCGTCGGCCGCGCGGGCCGAGGCATTGCGGCGCAGTCGTTGATGCAGGCGGGCATAGGTGTCCTGCAGGTCGGTCACCCGCTGCGGGTGGTCGAACCATTGCTGGATGGCCGCCGCCAGCTTGTCCGGCGTGCAGTCGTGCTGCATCAGTTCCGGTGCCAGGTCCTGGCCCGCCAGGATGTTGGGCAGGGCAAAGCGGTCGACCTTGATCAGGCCCAGCGCCTTGACCAGGCGGTAGGTCAGCTCGTTGACGCGGTAACCGACCACCATCGGCCGCTTGACCAGCATCGCCTCCAGCGTCGCGGTACCCGAGGCCAGCACCACCACATCGGCGGCGATCATCGCGTTTCGCGCCTCACCGTCGAGTACATGCGAGAAGGCTACCGGCAGCGCCGAGCGTGACAGCTGTTCTTCGATCAGGCGCTTGCAGGCCGGGTTGGCGGCAGGCACTACCACGTGCAGGCCGGGGATGCGCTCGGAGACCTGCCAGGCGGCCTCGAAGAACGGTTCACCGAGGCGCGAGATTTCGCCCAGGCGGCTGCCTGGCAGCACTGCCAGCACCTTGGCCGAGGTCGGCAGGCCAAGCGCGGCGCGCGCTTCCTCGCGGTTGCCCTGCAGGGGGATGTCATCGGCCATCGGATGGCCAACGAAGCGCGCGTCGATGCCGTGCCTGGCATAGATCGGGGGTTCCATCGGGAACAGGCACAGCACCAGGTCGGCACTGCTGCCGATCTTCTCGGCGCGCTTCTCGCGCCAGGCCCAGACCGAGGGGCTGACGTAGTGCACGGTGCGCACGCCGCGCTGCTTCAGCCAGCGTTCGATGCCCAGGTTGAAGTCGGGCGCGTCGATGCCGATGAACACGTCCGGCTGCCATTCCAGTGCACGCTGGCGGAACGCGGAACGCAGTTTCAGCAGGCGTGGCAGGTGGCGCAGCACTTCGGTCAGTCCCATCACCGCCAGCTCGCTGGCATCGTGCCAGGTCAGGCAGCCGGCGCTGCGCATGGCATCGCCACCGATGCCGGCGAATTCGGCATTCGGAAAGCGTGCCTTCAGCTCGCGCACCAGGCCCGCACCCAGCAGATCACCGGAGGCCTCACCGGCCACCAGAGCGATCCGCAACGGGCGCTCGCTGAGCACCCGCTGCGCGGGAACGCTGCCGGCCATCGAGGCCAGCGGAATCACGGCGGCGCCGGCCGGCGCCTGGCCGGTCGTGCTGCTCATCGCAGCAAGGGCCTCTCAGCGTGTTCGATGAAGTCCAGCATGGCCTTCACGTCATCGCTGTCGCGTGCCTGTTCGGTCAGCTGCACCTTGGCTTCGGCCAGCGGCAGGCCCGCCACGTACAGGGTGCGGTAGGCGCGCTTGATGGCGGAGATGCGCTCGGCGTCGAAGCCACGACGCTTCAGCCCTTCGCTGTTGATGCCGCGCGGGCGGCCCAGCGAATCGGTGCCGACCATGGTGAACGGCGGTACGTCGCCATTGGTCAGCGCGCCCATGCCGAGGAAGGCGTGCGCACCGATGCGGCAGAACTGGTGGGCACCGGCGAAGCCGCTGATGATCACGTAGTCGCCCACGGTCACGTGGCCGGCCAGGGTGGTGTTGTTGGAGAACACGCAGAAGTTGCCGACATGGCAGTCGTGCGCCACGTGCGTGTAGGCCAGCATCCAGTTGTCGTTGCCGATCGTGGTGATGCCGCCGCCGCCGCCGGTGCCACGGTTCAGGGTGACGAACTCGCGGAACACGTTGCGGTCGCCGATCACCAGTTCGGTGCGTTCGCCGGCAAACTTCTTGTCCTGCGGCTCGCCACCGATCGCGGCGTGACCGATGAAGCGGTTGTCACGGCCGATCCTGGTCGGGCCGTGGATGCTGCAATGGGGGCCGACCACTGTGCCGGCGCCGATTTCCACATCGGCACCGATCAGGGTGAACGCGCCGACCTGGACGTCGTCGGCCAGGCGCGCGGCCGGATCGATGACGGCAGTCGGGTGGATCCGTGGTGCGTTGTCAGTCATTGCTGCCTCCCGTGGATCAGCCCTTGGCACCGGCGCACATGACCTCGGCCGAGGCAACGACTTCACCGTTGACCTTGGCCTCGCCGTAGTACCAGCCCATGTTGCGGATCAGGCGCTTCATCTGCACATCCAGCATCAGCACGTCGCCGGGCACGACCTGCTTGTTGAAGCGGGCGTTTTCCACCTTGACCATGTAGAACAGCTTGGACTGCGCATCGCGGCCAAGCGTCAGCTGGGTCATCACGCCACCGGCCTGGGCCAGCGCTTCGATGATCAGCACGCCGGGCATGATCGGGCGGCCCGGGAAGTGACCCTGGAAGAACGGCTCGTTGATGCTGACGTTCTTCTGCGCCAGGATGCGCTTGGCGTCGATGTCGAGCTCAAGCACCCGGTCCACCAGCAGGAACGGGTAGCGGTGCGGGAGCAGTTCCTGGATCTGGCAGACGTCGATCGGAAGCTGCAGCGTGTCGTTCATTCTTTCTCCTTGCCAGCAGCCAGGACGCGGCGAGCCAATGCGTCCAGCTGCTTGAAGCGCGCGGCGTTCTTGCGCCACGTGCGGTTGTCGGTCAACGGGGTGCCGGACGAGTACTCGCCCGGCTCATGGATGGAATTGCGGACCACCGACTTGCCGGTGATCACGACCTTGTCGCAGATCTCGAGGTGGCCGACCACGCCGACGTGGCCACCGAGCAGGCAGTAGCGGCCGATCCTGGCGCTGCCGGCGATGCCGGTGCAGCCGGCGATGGCCGAGTGCGCGCCGATCTGCACGTTGTGCGCGATCTGTACCAGGTTGTCCAGGCGCACGTCTTCGTCCAGCACGGTGTCTTCCAGTGCACCACGGTCGACGCAGGTGTTGGCGCCGATTTCGCAATCGTCGCCGATGCGCACGCCGCCGAGCTGCGGCACCTTGATCCACTTGCCGGCGTCCATCGCCAGGCCGAAGCCATCGGCACCGAGCACGGCACCGGGGTGCACGCGCACGCGCTTGCCGAGCTTGACCCGGGTGACCAGGGTGACCCGGGCGATCAGTTCGCAGCCGCTGTCCAGGCTGCAGTCTTCGCCGATCACGCTGCCGGTGCCGATGATGCAGTTCTCGCCGACCACGCTGCGCGCGCCGATGGAGACGAAGGGGCCGATGTGGGCGCTGGCGGCGACCTGGGCGCTGGGATCGATGACGGCGCTGGGGTGGATGCCCGGTGGGCGCGTGGGCGCGATGTCGAACAGCGCGGCGATCTTGGCGAAGGTGGTGTACGGGTCCTTGGCCACGAGCGCGGCGCCGGGGGCGGCTTCGGCGTCGTCGGCGCGCAGCACGACCAGCGAGGCCTGGCTGTCGGCCAGCTGGGCGCGGTAGCGTGGATTGGCGAGGAAGGTCAGCTGGCCAGGACCGGCGTGGGCGAGGGTGGCCACGCCGTGGATGGCGGTGGCGGGGTCGCCATGGACCTGCAGGCCGAACTGCTCGGCGAGTTGCTGGGCGGTGTAGGTGGGAGTATTCACGGCGGGAGTTTAACGTGTGACGCCATTGCGGTCATGCGGGGGGCATATGCAGCCAACGGCAGGGCCCCTCGCGGCCGGCAGAGCCAGTGTCATGGGCTGGGTCGGACGGGGCGGGACTGCGGGGGGCGGCGCAAGTACGTCCATGTAGCCTTGGTCGCCGCATCCATGCGGCTCACACCCCCGCAGCCCCACCCCGTCCGACCTCCGACGGCCTGGCGCGAGTGCCAGCCACGGAAAAACAGAAAAAATCAAAAGCGGGGTGCGCGCTTCCCGCATCCGGACTAAACGAAAACGCCGGGCAATGCCCGGCGCTTCGCGCCCCGTCTGGTGGAGAGCCCCCCTTCTGTTAAGGGGGGCGCGCCAATGGCGCGGGGGATAGGAGGTAGGTCGGGACCCGCTGCTTGCGCAGCAAGCCGCGGCGCACCTTCGGTGGTCAGTTCTTAGAACTGACCGCCGAAGGTAAATTGCAGGCGTTCGATCTTGTCGCCGTCTTCCTTCTTCAGCGGGAACGCGTAGCTGATCGAGATCGGGCCGACCGGGGCGCGCCACAGCAGGGCCACACCGGTGGAGACGCGCAGTTCGTTGGCCTTGAAGTTCTTGGTGCCGTTGTAGACGTTACCGAAGTCGACAAAGGCCGACACGCGGGCCGATGGGCTGTCGAACAGGCGCGGGAAGTAGGCTTCGACCGAACCGACGGTCTTCAGCGAACCACCCAGCGGCTGGCCTTCCGGATAACCCTGGGTTACTTCGCGCGGACCGAGGGTGTTGTCCTCGAAGCCACGTACCGAGTTGGTACCACCGGCGTAGAAGTTCTCGAAGAACGGCAGGCCGCTGGCGGTGACGGTACGGGTTTTGCCGTCGGCGTCGGTGATCGTACGGGTGTAGTCCTTGCCGTAGGCATCGCCGTAGCCCACTTCGGCGCGGGTGTTGATCACCAGCGACGGCATGATCGGCCAGTACTTGCTGATCTGGTAGTTCAGCTTGTAGTACTCGATGGTCGAGCCCGGCAGCGTGGTTTCCAGACCGACGCGCTGGTAGGTACCGCGGGTCGGCATGAAGTAATCGTTGCGCGAGTCGCGCGCCCAGCCCAGCTCGGTACGCCAGGCATGGAAGGTGCGCGAACCGACCGCATCGATGTAATCGATGATCGAGGCCGGGGTCGAGCCACGGTAGGTCGTGATCTGGTTGCTGTCGATGCCGAACATCAGCGAGACGGTGTCGGTCTCGGTCAGCGGCACGCCGAATACCACCTGCGCAGAACCATTGGTGCTGTTGTACTGCGCGGTGTTGAAGTCGGAGTAGTCCAGTTCACGCCAGGACAGGTTGTAGCCCAGCGAAACGCCGTCGTCGGTGAAGTACGGGTTGGTGTAGCTGAAGCCGTAGCGCTGCAGGTAGCTGCTGCGCGAGGCTTCGACCGACACGCGGTTGCCGCCGCCGAGGAAGTTGTTCTGCGACAGCTGCACCGAGGTGGTCATGCCGTAGGACTGCGAATAGCCCAGGCCGAACACGAAGCTGCCGGAGGTGGTTTCCTTGACGTTGTAGACGACGTCGACCTGGTCGTTGCTGCCGCTGACGGCCGGGGTCTCGACGTCCACCGACTCGAAGTAGCCCAAGCGCTGCAGGCGGATCTTGGAGCGGTCGATCGCGGCCTGCGAGTACCAGCTGTTCTCGAACTGGCGCATTTCGCGACGCATCACTTCGTCGGAGGTGCGGGTGTTGCCACGGAACAGGATGCGGCGCACCGACACGCGCGGGCCGGGCACGACCTGCATGTTGATCCCTACCGTCTGTTCGGCACGGTTGGTGGTCGGGATCGGGTTCACCTTGGCGAACGCGTAGCCGATGTTGGACAGCGAGTTGGTGATGGTGTCCGAGCTGAATTCCAGCAGGGCACGCGAGAACGTGTCGCCCGGCTTCTGGATCACCATGCGCTCGACGTCCTCCTGCGGAAGGATGGTGTCGCCGCTGACCTTGATCTCGGAGATCTTGTACTGCGCACCCTCGGTCACGCCCGCGGTGAGGAACATGTCGCGCTTGTCGGGGCTGATCGAAACCTGGGTGGAATCGATGCTGAAGTCGACGTAGCCGCGGTCCAGGTACCACGAGTTGAGCTTTTCCAGGTCGCCGGACAGCTTTTCCTTGGAGTACTGGTCGTCACGGCGGTACCACGACGCCCAGTTGTGCTCCTTGGACTCCCAGGTCTCCAGGATGTCCTTGCTCTCGAACTTCTCGGTGCCGACCAGGTTGACGTGGCGGATCCTGGCCGCCTTGCCTTCCTTGATGGCGATCGCGATGTCCACGCGGTTGCGGTCCAGCGGGCTCACGGTCGGGGTGATCTCGACGGTGTACTTGCCGCGGTCGTTGTACTGGCGGCGCAGTTCCTGGGTCACGCGGTCCAGGCTCAGGCGGTCGAAGGTGCCACCCTCGGTCAGGCCGATGTCGGACAGGCCCTTGAGCAGCTGCTCGGACTTGATGTCCTTGTTGCCGGTCACGGTCAGCTTGTTGATCGCCGGGCGTTCCTTGACGGTCACCACCAGGATGCTGCCCTGGCGGTCCAGCTGCACGTCTTCGAAGAAGCCGGTCTTGTACAGCGCGCGGATGGTCTCGCCGACCTTGTTGTCGGTGATCGTCTCGCCCCGTTCCACCGGCAGGTAGGTGAACACCGTGCCCGAGCTGATGCGCTGCAGGCCATCGACGCGGATGTCGCTGACAGTGAAGGGCTCGGCTGCCTGGGCCAGGGCGGGAGCGCCGGTGACGGCGGCGAGGGCGAGGGCCAGCAGGCGGCGATTGGGGAGTCGCGTCATGTCACGTCCGGTAGGAAGGTCGATTTCATTGGTGCGGGATGCCGACGCTGTAGACGGCAACAACGTGGAAAAGTTCATCGCGGGACCAGGCCGAGGATGTCGTTGTAGAACGCCAACCCCATCAGCCCGGCCAGCAACGCCAGGCCGATGTATTGGCCGGCGGCGATGGCACGCTCGCTCAGCGGGCTGCCCTTGACCAACTCGATAAGGTAATACAGCAGGTGCCCGCCGTCCAAGATCGGGATCGGCAACAGGTTGATGATGCACAGGCTGAGTGACAGCAGGGCAAGGAACTGCAGGAACCAGTCGAGGCCGCGTTTGGCCGAGACATTGGCCACGCGGGCGATGGTGACCGGCCCGGAAACGTTCTGCAGCGAGGCTTTGCCGGTGACGATGCGGGCCATCATGCCCAGCGAATCGGCGGCAAGCCGGCCGGTTTCACGTACGGCGACGGTCACTGCATCCAGCGGCCCATAGCGCAGCAGGGTGTCGTAGGAGGGGCTGTAGGTGGTGGGGAAGCCGACGCCGATCTGCCAGACCGGGTTGCCCTTGCCATCCTTGCCCTGGCGGGGCGTGACTTCCAGTGCAAGGCGTTCACCGCCTCGCAGGACCTCGATCATGCCGGGGCCTCCGGCACGGCCGAGGGCCTGGATCTCGCCGATCACCTGGTCGACGCTGTCGATGCGCTGGCCGTCGATCGCCACGATCAGGTCGCCCGGCTGCAGCAGCCCGGTGACCACCGAATCGGCGGTGAGCGAGTCGACCAGTGCCGGCTGCAGCCACGATTGCCAATACAGGCCGGCCAGGATCGGTACCCGTCGTTCATCGAAGCCGGCGGGCAGCTGCGACAGCGGCAGGGTGCGCACGCGCACCTGGTCCGCAGGGTCGAGTACCTCAAGCGTGACGTCGCGGCGATCCATCGCGGCGGCGGTCAGCGCCATGCTGGCCTCGCCCAGGGTGGCGACCTGGCGCTCATCCACCCGCAGAAGGCGGTCACCGCTGAGCAGTCCGGCGCTGGCGGCGATGCCGTCAACCCGGCCGATCGTCGGCGAGTAGTCCTGCTTGCCGATCACGAACATCGCCCACAGCAGCAGGATGCACAGCAGCAGATTGGCGATCGGCCCTGCAGCAACAATGGCGATGCGCTGCCACACGGTCTTGTGGTTGAAGGCCTGGCCGCGCTCGTGGGGATGGACCTCGACCTCACGTTCGTCGAGGAACTTCACGTAGCCACCCAGCGGGATGGCGGCAATGGCGAACTCGGTGCCGTGCCTGTCGCGGCGCGACCACAGCGGACGGCCGAAGCCGACCGAGAAGCGCAGGATCTTGACCCCGCAGAGGCGGCCGACCCAGTAATGCCCGAACTCGTGGAACGTGACCAGCAGCCCGAGGCTGACAATCATCCACCAGACCGATCCGAGGAAGTCAGTCATGCAGGCTCACAGTGGCGGGCAGGGGCGGCGGCGTCATGCTGGGCGAGGCGGTCGTTCAGGCGGCGTCGATGGCGTTCAGGGTGAGCTGGCGTGCCCGCTGGTCGGCGGACAACAGGACCTCCAGTGTATCGGCTGGCTGGGTCGGCAGTGTTGAAAGAGCGTTAGCAACCAGCTCCGGGATGGTCAGGAAACCGATCCGGCCCTGAAGAAATGCTGAAACCGCCTCTTCATTGGCGGCGTTCAGCACCGCCGGGGCAGTACCGCCGGCCTGCATGGCCTGCCAGGCCAGCGCCAGGCAGGGGAAGGCGTCGGTGTCAGGCGCCTCGAAATCCAGCCGGCCCTGCGCCAGCAGGTCCAGCCCGGCCACGCCCGATTCGATGCGCTGCGGCCAGCCCAGGCCGACCGCCAGGGTGGTGCGCATGTCCGGCAGGCCCATCTGGGCCAGGGTCGAGCCGTCGACGAATTCGACCAGCGAATGGACCAGGCTCTGCGGGTGCACCAGCACCTCGATGCGCTCGCCGGGCACCGAGAACAGATGGTGCGCCTCGATGACTTCCAGGCCCTTGTTCATCAACGTCGCCGAATCGACCGAGATCTTCGGGCCCATCGACCACTTCGGGTGAGCCACGGCCTGGGCCGGGGTGACCTCGGCCAGCTCGGCGCGGCTGCGGCCGCGGAACGGGCCGCCCGACGCGGTCAGCAGGATGCGGCGCACGCCGGCGCCGTCGATGCTGGCGTCGCGCGAACGCAGGCACTGGAAGATCGCGCTGTGCTCGCTATCGATCGGAATGATCTCGGCGCCGGCGCGCTCGGCGGTGCGGGTCAGCAGCTCGCCGGCCAGTACCAGCGATTCCTTGTTGGCCAGCAGGATGCGCTTGCCGGCCGCAGCGGCGGCGAGGGTCGAGGACAGCCCTGCAGCACCGACAATGGCCGCGACGACCGTGTCGCAGGCATCGCTTGCTGCCAGCTGATCCAGTGCGGCATGACCGGCGTGGGCCTCGGTCGACAGCCCGGCATCGCGGAGGCCGTCGCGCAGTTCGGTGAACAGCGCTTCGTCGGCGATGACCGCGTGCGCGGGCTTGTGCTGGCGGCACAGGGCCAGCAGTGCCTGCACCTGGCGGCCGGCGGCCAGCACCGTGGCCTGGTAGCGCTGCGGGTGGCGGGCGATGACGTCCAGCGTGGAGGCACCGATCGAGCCGGTGGCGCCGTATACGGCGACCCGGCGCAGGTCTGCGACAGCATTCATGGTCAGAACCCGAAGATTTCCTTGCCCAGCGCGAACACCGGCACGGCGGCGAGGACGCCGTCGACGCGGTCGAGCACGCCACCATGGCCCGGAATCAGGTTGCCCGAGTCCTTGGCACCGGCGTGGCGCTTGATCAGGCTTTCGAACAGGTCACCCAGCACCGACGCGAATACGGCCACCACCGAGGTGATCAGCAGGCCCGGCAGGTGCGCGATGTCGATGCCGGCCAGCCAGCCCAGTCCGAGGGCCACGGCGACACCGGCCAGCAGGCCGCCGAACAGGCCTTCCCAGGTCTTGTTGGGGCTGATCTGCGGCGCCAGCTTGTGCTTGCCGAAGTGACGGCCGGCGAAATAGGCGCCCGAATCGGCTGCCCAGACCAGTGCCAGTGCCGCCAGCAGCCACAGGTGGCCCTGCTTGCCTGGCGGGTCACCGCCAGCGTGGATCAGTACCAGCGCTGCCCAGGCAGGAACGATGGCCAGGGTGCCGGCCAGCATCTTCACGATCCGGGAGGGGGCCGTCGGCTGGGCGCCAAAGTTGAAGAAGCGCAGCCAGGCCAGCGCCGCCAGCCACCAGGCAACACCCGCCAGTGTGGTGATCTGGAACAGCACCAGCGTGCTGCCATCGGCCCACACCAGCAGCACCATCAGCAGCAGGTTCAGCACCAGCAGCACGGTGCGCGCGAGGGTGTCTTCGATGCCGGCCAGCTTCAGCCATTCCCACAGGCCGATCAGCAGCACGGCGGCGGCGGCGGCGGCCAGCCATTGCGTCGGCAGCAGCAGGATCGCGGCAATGGCGAGCGGCGCCATGATCAGCGCGGCGAGGACTCGGGTCTTGGTCATGGGCTGGAGGTCTCGGTGGCCAGTGCGGCGATCTGGGCGCTGGTCAGGCCGAAACGGCGCTCGCGGCTGCCATAGGCATCCAGCGCCTGCTGCAGCAGGGCGGCATCGAAGTCCGGCCACAGCGCCTCGGTGAACCACAGCTCGGTGTAGGCCAGTTGCCACAGCAGGAAGTTGCTGATGCGGGTGTCGCCACCGGTGCGGATGAACAGATCCGGCGGCGGCAGGTCGGCCAGGGCGACCTGGCTGCCCAGCAGCGATTCGTCGATCTGTTCGGGCAGCAGGCGTCCTGCGGCGACTTCAGCGGCCAGCGCGCGCGCGGCACGGGCGATGTCCTGGCGACCGCCGTAGCTGGCGGCGATCGACAGGGTCAGGGTGGTGTTGTCGGCGGTCCGCTGCTCGGCCAGCTGCATGCGGCTGACCAGTCCGGCACCAAAGCGCTCGCGTTCGCCGATGAAGCGTACGCGCACGCCGCGCCGGTGCAGTTCGTCCACTTCGCGGTCGAGCGCGCCGAGGAACAGCTTCATCAGGGCGTCGACTTCTTCCTGCGGCCGGCCCCAGTTCTCGCTGGAAAACGCGAACAGGGTCAGCGCCGGAATGCCCAGTTCAAGGCAGCGCTCGATGGTGCGGTTGACCGCGCGCGCGCCGGCACGATGGCCGATCACGCGCGGGCGGCGGCGCTGCTGTGCCCAGCGCCCGTTGCCATCCATGATGATGGCGACGTGGCGGGGCAGGGTGGCCGGCAACGGAGGCGGGACTGAAGGCATCGACTTCAGACCGACAGCAGTTCTTTTTCCTTGTCGGCAACGACCTTGTCGACGTCCTTGATGTTGGTGTCGGTCAACTTCTGGATGTCGTCCTCACCGCGCTTCTTCTCGTCCTCGCTGATCGCCTTGTCCTTGACCAGCTTGGCGATTTCCTTGTTCGCGTCCTGACGGATGTTGCGGATCGCGATCTTGGCGCCTTCGCCTTCCTTCTGCACCTGCTTGACCAGCTCCTTGCGGCGCTCTTCGGTCGGCGGCGGCATGTTGATGCGGATCGCGGCGCCCAGCGTGTTCGGGGTGAACTCGGCGTTGTAGAGACCCTTCTCGATCTCCTTGATCATGCCCTTGTCGAACGGGGTGACCAGCAGCGAGTGCGCATCGGCGTTGGAGATCGAGGCAACCTGGTTCAGCGGGGTGCTGGCGTTGCCGTAGGCATTGACCGTCACGCGGTCCAGCAGGGCCGGCGTGGCACGCCCGGTCCGGATGGAGGTGAGGGTGTGCTTCAGAGCGTCGATGCTCTTGGCCATGCGCGTCTGCGCGTTGTTCTTGATGTCGTTGAGCATCGCCCGGTCCTGGATGTATCTGGAATCGGGCGATTATAGGCGAATACGGGACGCTGCCGGGCCTGAATCGGCCCGGTTGTCGCCGCGCGCTCAGGCTCAGGCCGGATCGCGGCCCTGGACCAGGGTGCCGATGTTCTCGCCGTTGAGGATCTTCAGCAGTTCGCCCGGCTGGCCCATGTCGAACACGCGCATCGGCAGGTCGCTGTCGCGGGCCAGTGCGAAGGCGGCGGTATCCATCACTTCCAGGCCGCGGCGGATCACTTCGTCATAGCTCAGGCTGTCGAAGCGGACCGCATCGCTGTGCTTGTTCGGGTCCTTGTCGTACACGCCATCGACCTTGGTGGCCTTCAGCAGCAGGTCGGCACCGATCTCGATCGCGCGCAGGGCGGCGCCGGAGTCGGTGGTGAAGAACGGGCTGCCGACGCCGGCGGCGAAGATCACCAGGCGGCCCTTTTCCAGGTGGCGGATGGCGCGGCGGCGGATGTAGTCCTCGCACACGTCGTTGATCTTGATCGCGCTCATCACGCGCGCCTTGGCGCCCAGCTTCTCCAGGGCGTCCTGCATGGCCAGGGCGTTGATGACCGTGGCCAGCATGCCCATCTGGTCGCCGGTGACCCGGTCCATGCCGCCTGCGGCCAGGCCGGCGCCGCGGAAGATGTTGCCGCCGCCGATCACCAGGGCCACTTCGGCACCGGCCTGCTGGGCTTCGATGACCTCACGGGCCAGGCGGTTGATGATCTTCGGGTCGATGCCGTAGTCCTCATCTCCCATCAGCGCCTCCCCGGACAGTTTCAGAAGGATGCGGCGATAGGCGAGCTTGGACATGGGGACCTCGGGTGCGTGGAAATCGCGGGCGATTCTACGCGCATGCGGCGTCGGGCCATAGTGTTTTGTGCACTGCGGCGTAAAATCCTGGCGTTCGCCCCGGTCATCCGGGGCTTCCGGTTCAGCCCAGCTCGGCGCCCGCGGTCGCTGACAGCTCGTCGTGGCCGAGGGCGCCGGGGGAGCGCGCGATCACCCGGTTGCGGCCGAGGTTCTTGGAGCGGTACAGCACGTCGTCGGCGGCGCGCAGCAGGTCCTGCACGTCGGCGAAGCGTTCGTAGCCGCCCTGGGTGGCCACGCCGGCGGAGAAGGTGACGAACAGCGGGCCGCCTTCCAGTTCGGCCATCGGCGTGGCAACGATGTTGGCCAGTACCCGGCGGATCACGTCCAGTGCTACCGTTTCGCTGGTGTTGGGCAGCAGCGCGACGAACTCCTCGCCGCCGAAGCGGGCCACGGTGTCGCTGTGGCGCAGCTGGCCCTGCAGTTTGCCGGCAAAGGCCCGCAGCACCTCGTCGCCGGTCAGGTGGCCATGGGCGTCGTTGATCTTCTTGAAGTCGTCCAGGTCGATGAAGGCCACCGACAGCGGCCAGCCCTGGCGGCCGGCGCGCAGGAATTCCTGCTCCAGCACGGCTTCCAGCTGGCGCCGGTTGAGCACGCCGGTGAGGGCATCTCGATGGGCCTGGTCGGCCAGGCGCTTGGCCCGGGCTTCGAATTCGTCAGCGCGGCGACGGGCCTGGTCGGCATCCTGCAGTTCGCGCAGGTTGCGCAGGGTGGCCAGCTCCTGCGCGTGGTCGATCAGCTCGCGCACCCGCGAGGGGGAATTCAGGCCGGCCTCGAACAGGCTGGCGATGTCCGGCAGGGCCTCGCTGATGCGGGTCAGGACCTGGTCGAAACGGGCGCTGTCCAGTTCAAGGCGGTCATGCACCTGCTGCAGGGCGCGCTCGCGGGCGGCATCGGCGTCATCGTCCAGCCAGATGTCGGCCACGGCACCGGACAGCTGCACGCAGGCCTGGAACGGCGATTCCGCGGCGTCCAGGTCTTCGCTGTGGCTGATGCTCTCCACCAGGTAGCGCGGCAGGCCCCACTGCTCGGCCACCCAGGCGCCGACCTCGGCGTGGCTGCAGCCCAGTTCGTCGCGCTCGCGCGCGACCAGGTCGATGTTGTCGCGTGCTTCGCGCAGCAGCGGCAGGTAGCGCTCCGATTCGGCCTGGGCCAGGCACAGTACGCCCAGGTCCTGCAGCAGGCCGGCGAGCATCAGTTCTTCCAGCCGGCGCAGGCCGCGGGCCTGGCCCAGCTGGCTGGCAGCCAGCGCGCTGAGGATGCTGCGCTTCCAGGCGCGTTGGCGCAGGTCGTGGTCGGCGCCGGTGCCGCCGGTCAGCCCCTGGGTGACGGTGAAGCCGAGGGCCAGGCTGATCGTGGCATTCAGGCCGAGCATGGTCAGTGCCTGGCCGAGGTTCTCGATCCGACGGCGGCTGGCGTACAGCGGCGAATTGGCGATGCGCAGCATGCGAGCGCTCAGCGCCATGTCGATGGCGATGATGTCGGCGGCGGTGGCGATATCCGCTTCCGGGTCCTGTGCCAGTTCGATGATGCGCAGGGCAATACCGGGTGGCGAGGGCAGGTTGCGGCAGAGCGCCAGGGCAGCTGTCAGCTCGGGAGGCATGTCGGGTCGTTCAATTCCATTGGGACAAGAATACCTAGGAATGCATCACAGTCCGCGATTTTCGTTCCTGCTAAATGACTGTTGATTCCCTGTGCCGAGTATCGGCTTGATTCGCGCGCAACGCAAAGGTGCCGCTGTGCGCACCCCACAGGGCCGCCGGCATAAAAAAAGAGCCGCGGTCTCCCGCGGCTCCTTCTGGTTGCTTCACAGCCGGAGGGCTGGAATCAGACCTGCATCGCCTTGGCAACTTCGGCGGCGTAGTCTTCCACCACCTTCTCGATGCCTTCGCCGACGATCAGCAGCTTGAAGCCAGCAACATCGGCGCCAGCGGCCTTGACCACCTGCTCGACGGTGGTGTCGCCCAGCACGTAGGTCTGGCCGTACAGGGTCACGTCGCTGACGATCTTGTTGATCTTGCCGCTGATGATCTTTTCCAGGATGTCGGCCGGCTTGGCCTTGTCCTTTTCGGACATCTTGGCCAGCTCGATTTCCTTTTCCTTCTCGACGAAGTCGGCCGGAACGTCCGCAGCCTTGTTGTGCGGCGGCTTCAGCGCAGCCACGTGCATGGCCAGGCCACGGGCCAGCTCGACGTCGCCGCCGATCAGATCGACCAGAACGCCGACCTTGCCGTTGGTGTGGACATACGCACCGATGTTGCCGGTGGTGTCGACATTCACCATGCGACGGATCTGGATGTTCTCACCCAGGGTCTGCACGGCGGTGGCGCGGGCTTCTTCAACGGTGCGGCCATCGGCCAGCTTGGCAGCCTTGACGGCTTCGACGTCGGTGGCGCCCGATGCCAGGGCGGCAGCGGCAACGGCATTGACGAAGGACTTGAAGTTGTCATCGTTGGCGACGAAGTCGGTTTCCGAGTTGACTTCGACCAGCACGGCCTTGCCGCCATCCTGGGCCAGGCCCAGACGGCCTTCGGCGGCCACGCGGTCAGCCTTCTTGTCGGCCTTGGCGGCGCCGGACTTGCGCATGGCTTCAGCAGCAGCGTCGATGTCGCCGTTGGCTTCGGTGAGCGCCTTCTTGCATTCCATCATGCCGGCGCCGGTGCGCTCGCGCAGTTCCTTGACCAGGGAAGCAGTGATTTCCACGGGATTACCTCACGAAAGAAAGGGGTTGGGCCGGCATGGTGGCCGGCCCGTGTGACACGGTCCTGTCACGCGCCAAAGGCTGCGCGCAGGGAGGGTGGACGCCGGGCGTCCACCCCGGGCCTGGATCAGGCCTGGGCGTCGTCGCCCTTCTTGGCAGCCTTCTTGGCCGGAGCGCGGCGGGCCGGCTTCTCTTCGCCTTCAGCAGCGGCTTCAGCGAACTCTTCCTCACGCACCGAAGCAGCGTGCGGAGCAGCAGCCTTGCCTTCCAGCACGGCGTCGGCAGCGGCGCGGGCGTACAGCTGCACAGCGCGGATGGCGTCGTCGTTGCCCGGGATGGCGTAGTCCACCAGTTCCGGGTTGTAGTTGGTGTCGACCACGGCGATGACCGGGATGCCCAGCTTCTTGGCTTCCTTGATCGCGATGTCTTCGTGGCCGATGTCGATCACGAAGATGGCGTCCGGCAGGCGGTTCATGTCCTTGATGCCGCCCAGCGAGGCTTCCAGCTTGTCGCGCTCGCGACGCAGGCCCAGCACTTCGTGCTTGACCAGCTTCTCGAAGGTGCCGTCGGTTTCACCGGCTTCCAGTTCCTTCAGGCGGGCAACCGACTGCTTGACGGTACGGAAGTTGGTCAGGGTGCCGCCCAGCCAGCGCTGGTTCATGAACGGCATGCCGCAACGCTCGGCTTCTTCCTTGATGGTTTCGCGGGCGCTGCGCTTGGTGCCCAGGAACAGGACGGTGCCGCGCTTCTGGGCAACCGACGAGATGAAGTTCATCGCGTCGTTGAACAGCGGGACGGTCTTTTCCAGGTTGATGATGTGGATCTTGCCGCGGGCGCCGAAGATGTACGGAGCCATCTTGGGGTTCCAGTAGCGGGTCTGGTGGCCGAAGTGGACGCCGGCTTCCAGCATCTGACGCATGGTGACCTGGGGCATTGCAATACTCCTGATATGGAACCAGCGATTCCGCCCGCGGGGATAGGTATGCGGGACGCGTGGAAGCGCGATCGGTTCCGGGGTTGGGCTTCCCTGTTGCCTCCGTGGCCGAACTCCTTGCGGAGCACCCCGGCACGGATGGGGGCAGCAGGTGTGGATTCACCGGTGACGTCCGGTGTGGACGGGTTCCCGCGCACGCAGGCGGCAGGAATCCGGTCGATTATAGCCCGCTCGGTGCGCTGGCTGCAATTGCCGGGCCTGGAGCGACCAGATCGATCACGCGGCCATCCTGCAGCCGGGCCTGGAAATGACCGCCGGCGTAGCCATCAGCGCGGGCGGGCAGGGCCCAGCGGCGCTCATGGCCGGCCAGCAGATACCCGGCCAGGCCGGGCAGCAGCAGGGTGCGCTGACCGCCGCTGGTGATGTAGGCGAGATCGTTCAGGCGTGCGTGCAGGGTACCGGTGTTGCTCAGTCGCAGGAAGGTATGTGACTGGCCGGGTTCGATCCCTGCATGCAGCCGCGATTGGGCCATTGGCGTGGCGTGCCCGCGGAACAACGGCAGCGAATAGCGCTGCAGCCCTGGCGTAGTGGGGGCCAGGACGACCCGATAGGCCTGTTCGCCGACAGCGGATGCCGGCTGGCGTGGCAGCAGCCAGATGCGCTGTCGGACGCCGGGCGGGATGTCGAGCAGGGTGGGGCTGGCGAGCACCTGGTCGGTGGGACGCAGCATGTCCGCGTCGGTCTGCTGGTCCCACGCAAGGATCTGTACCCGGCCCTGCCAGCGGCCGGGACCGGGGTTGAAGAGCCAAAGTTCGCCCTGGCCACCTTCGGCGGGCAGCTGCAGTGTGGTCGGCAACAGGTCCAATGCCGCGGCAGGCAACGCCAGCAGCATCGCCAGCAGGGTCAGAAGTGCCCGCATCAGTAGATGACGGTCACGGCGGACGTCGTGTCTTCGTCGTCGGCGGGAGGCGCGAGCTCGCGGACCTGGGGCGGAAGTTGCGGTGTGTCGCTGCGCTGGTGGGGTGCGGGGCAGTGGGTGCTGCCGGGGTCATCGCGGCAGGCTTCGACCACGGTCAGGCGGATCTGCAGGTTGCTGGGGCCGGGTTCGGCCCACGCCAATGTGCTGGCGAACAGTATCGCCCCGATCAGAAATGCGCGAGCCACCTGGCAACCACCGTGCTGAAAGATCTCGCTGCGCGGTATCGGCTGGATCGGCCGAATCTGTAGCGTCGACTGTCAGTCGACTGCTCCTGGCACAGGAATGATGCGCGCATCCACGCATGACGTGGATCTGCCGAAACCGCCCCGGTGGGCGTCGATCGTCCGAAACCTGCCTGGTGGGTGCCGACCGTTGGTCGGCACACAGGTCAATAAGTGATCGTCACCTGCACCACATCGTTGTAGATGCCGGCCGGGGGCTGGCCGGTGACCGGCGGCACCCGGCCA
Organism: Stenotrophomonas sp. YJH_SMC_21; assembly: GCF_059369555.1. Classification (NCBI taxonomy): domain Bacteria; kingdom Pseudomonadati; phylum Pseudomonadota; class Gammaproteobacteria; order Lysobacterales; family Lysobacteraceae; genus Stenotrophomonas; species Stenotrophomonas sp. YJH_SMC_21. The sequence continues at coordinate 332,955 of NZ_JCAFSU010000003.1, read as the reverse complement.
TAGATGGTCAGCTGCTGCGCGCTGCCACTTCCGGTGCCGCCAACGGTATCGACGTTGAGGGTGTTGCCCCAGCGCAGGCTGCGCGCGGCATTGCGGTACAGCTCGTAGGTGAGGTAGTAGGTGCTGCCGCCGATGGTGGTGGCCATGCGCCGCGTGCTGGTGGCGGAGGGGTTGTTCTGGCCGTTGTTGAGGCTGACCTGGTAGGCCGTGTTCTTCAGGCAGGTCAGGGTCAAGGTGGCGGTCCGGTCGATGTTGGCGGGAATGCCGCCGGTGACGTTGCCGAAGTCCATGTTGGTGGTGACGTAGCTGCCGCACTGCGGCAGCACGTTGGCGGTGGCGGTGAAGCTGAAGGCGTTGCTGATGCTGTTGGTGCCGGTGGCGCCGCCGTTGCAGTTGGCGGGCACCGTGGCATTGCCGAGCAGGACCTCGTTCCAGGCCCAGGTCAGCACCACGTTGGCGCCGTTGAAGGTGCTGCTGTAGGCGCCTGACGCCAGGATCTGATTGGCGGGGATCTGTGCGGACAGCTGCGTGGTCTGCGTGCCGCTGCCGCCGGTCAGGGGCACGTTGTAGGTCAGGGTCAGCTCCTGCGCCGGCGGCGAGCCGCGCGGGGTCAACCCGGTCACCTGGCTGAAGTTGGAGGTGTTGTAGAGCTGGAAGTTCATGCTGTCGCTGGTGCTGGTCTTCATCGTCCGCCAGCTGGAGCTGCTGCCGCCGCCGCTGCCGGCGCCGATGCCCACGCAGACCCGCACGCCGGTAGTGGCCAGCACGCTCAGCGCGGCAGTGGTGCAGGTCACGGTGATGTTGAGCGTGCCGGTGGTTGCACCGGGGGCATTGCTGTTGACGTTGCCAAACGGCAGCGTCGGGTCGGCGACGGCGGCGCACACCGCGACGGCGCGGGCCGGTGCCGCCGCCAGCAGGCCGGCGACCAGCAGCAGGCCGAGCAGCAACGTCCTCATGGCGCTACCTCCGGGATGCACGCCAGCGGTGCCGGCTTCGGTCGCGCGCCGGAAGCCACCACCTTGGGCACGTCCGGTACCTTCACCCTGCATTGCCCGCGGCTGGTGGTGATGTACAGCACGCTGCCGGCGGACACGTCTTCCAGGTACAGCAGCCCGTCATAGCCCACCAGCGCCTGTCGCCCGTCCGGCAGCTGCACCTCGCTGCCGACCTCCAGCGGTTGCCCGTCCATGCCGTGCAGGGTCAGGTTCAACGACGGCCGCGAACGCAGCGCGAAGGTCACGCGGGTACCGGCGCGTTGGCGGGGTGTCACCCAGTCTTCGATGCGATCGGCGCGCATGTCCTCGGGCAGGTCCAGGGTGTCGATGGAGACGCGGTTGCGCTGCCAGGACAGCAGTGGGCTGACCAGCAGCAGGCCGCGATCATCGGTCACGCCGATCAGCCGGTTTTCCAGCCGCACCGGCACGCCGCCCACGCCGTTGGTGCTGATGACTGCGAACGCGTCGGAGACTTCGCGGGTGGCGAAGGCATGCCCGCCCATCCACACCAGGCTGCCACTGGCGCTGGCGTAGGCATAGTTCAGGCCGCCCTGGCGCGAGGCGCCGAATGAGTAGCGACCGACGTCATTGAGGATGCCGACTTCGGCCAGGCCGCCATTGCCGTCCTCGCCATGGCGCACCTGCGCGCGCCAACCGACGCCGCCGGCGCTGCCGTCGCCGGGCACCGGCTGGGTCACGTCCGCTACCCAGCTCTGGCTGTCGCCGTTGCGCTGGCTGGAGAGGCTGGCCTGGCGGTTGTTGCCCAGGCTGGCGGTGACCGACAGGTAGATGCTGCGGTCATCGCTCTTGTCCAGGTTCTGGTTCACCGACAGGTAGGCCGACCACCGCTGGCTCCAGGTGCGTGACCAGAACAGACTGGCGTAGCGGTTGTCGTCTCCGTCGGGATAGCGCAGGCGCAGGTAGCTGGCGCTGAGCGTGCCCAGCCGCAGCAGATCGGCGCCGACCGTGGCCTGTTCACTGATGCTCGGCGGCAGGCTGCCCTGCAGTGCGCCCAGGTCGCGGTAATCGCCATGGCTGCGCACGCTGCGCAGATTGAAGTTGAGTCGGCGGTTGTTCCAGCTGTAGCCCAGTGCCCATTGCCCGCCCCGCAGGCCGTGATAGTCACTGTGCGCATAGGCGGCGTTGAACACGCCCGCGCCGCCGAGCAGCCACCAGCCGCCGATGCCGGCCTGGGCCAGGCCGCCGCCGCCTTCGGCATGTGCTTCGCCGGTAAAGGTGTCGCTGATACCGCCTCGCCAGCTGGCACTGGCCACGGTGCGATCGTCGTAGGCGAAGGAACGCTGGCCGAAATCCTCACGCAGGCGGCCAACGCCGGCCGACCAGTCCGACAGGCCCTTGGCCAGCAGCTGCTGGGTGCCATAGAAACTGAAATCCAGCGTCTGCATGCGCCCGAATGCATCGGTCACCACCACCTGTGCGCTGCCGGTGCCGCTGATGCCGGGTTGCGCGGCCAGCTGGAACGGACCGACCGGCACCTGCCCGCTGTACTGGCGCAGGCCATCGACGTACAGCTCTACCGTGGACGGCACCACCGCCTGGCCGAGGAAGCTGGGCGTGGGGGTGAGTACGCGATACGGCTGCAGGCCGTAGTTGCGGCCGATCTGCAGGCCGCCCAGACGCACCGGACGGGTCCAGTCGACGAAGCCGCTGTAGAAATCGCCGACCTCCAGCGTCATCGCCTTGTCGGGGAAATCCAGGCTCCAGCGCGTATCCAGGCGCACGCTCTCACCGCGCCAGCGACGGTCGCCGGGCTGCTGGTAGCGCCGGCTGATCGCTGTGTTCTCGACGGTGCCGTTGCCGATCCCGAACAGGCGCAGCTCCGAGCTGAGGCTGAGGTTGCCGAGCATGTCGACCCGGCTGCCATACAGGTCGTAGTTCAGCAGCAGGCCGGGCGAGGCGGTGCTGGCCGGTGCCCGGGTCTGCGGCTGGCTGAGCACGGTGGTCGGCAGGGTCAGCTGGTCCAGCGGCACGTCCAGGGCCAGGGTCTGCATATGCGCGTCGTAGCGCACAACGGCCCCGCTGATCTGGTCCAGATAGACCGGCGCATCGCCGCGGGCGCTGAAGCCGAGCTGGCGCAGCACTTCCGGACTGGCCTGCAGCCGGCCACGGGTTTCAGTGAATGGCAGCAGGCCGCGGGGCGTGCTGTTGAGCGAGACGTCCAGGTACAGGGTCTGGCTGGCGGTCAGGGGCGTGGGGGCGGGCAGGATCGCGTCGGCCGACACCCCGGAGACGTCCGCAGCCCCGGCGGCAGCCACGCCGGACACATCGGCGGCTTCGGTCGCCGCAGGAGCCAGGGCAGCAAACAGCGCGCCCATCAACGCCTCAGCGAGCCGGTGGCGGCGACAGCGGCGTCTGTTCCGACTCGCCATTGAGCTTGGCCGTGATCTGGTCGTTGTCGCGGTCGATGGCCGTGCGCTCGATCGGCCAGCGCATCACCTGCCCGGGCAGTACATAGCCCAGCAGGCCGGGGTGCACGATGCGCGGGCGCTGGACGCTGCCCAGCGCCAGGTCGGCGATCTGTGCATAGCTGTTGCCGGTGTTGGCCACCTCCACGCCGTTGCGTCCGTCCTGCAGCCGGACCAGGCTGGCCTGCAGGCGCGGCGCCAGCTTGCCGCCCGAGGGTTGCACGAACACCGGGATCGAATAGCGCAGCACGAACTGCATGCCGTTGGCGCGGGTCGCCAGATCAGGCACCTCGTCGACGATCAGCCGGTAGTACTGCTGTGTCGCAGGCGGTTCGTGGTTCGGGCGCATGACCCGTACCAGCTGCTGCTGGCCCGCGCCCAGTTCCTGCATCGGAGGGGTGGCCAGCAGTTCCTCGGTGGGCAGCAGTTGTTCCTGGCCATCCTGCTGTACCCAGCGGAAGACCCGCACCTGCAGCCTGACCGGCGAGGTGCCACTGTTGGTCAGCCACAGTTCGCCGGCGCGCTGGCGGGCCTCAAGCTGCAGGCTGGTGGGGGCGACCTGGAGGCTGGTGGCACCGGCAGGGGCTGCGGCCAGCAGGGAGAGGGCGAGCAGCGCCACGCCGGTGGCGCGCCACGGGCGGGGTCCGGCCATGCGGGCGTGCTCCATCAATAGGTGATCGTGGCGGTGACCGTATCCAGGTAGTTGCCGGTGGCCGGGTTGTTGGTGCTCAGGTTCAGGATCTGGCCGTAGACGATGTAGGGCACGGCCAGGCCAGTGCCGATGCCGGCCTGGGTGTTGGTGCCCGAGGTTGCACCCCAGACCAGGGTATGAGCGGCGTCCTGGTAGAGCTGGTAGCCAACGAAGTTGTTGGCGGTCACCGCGGCGTTGGTGTTCTTCATCCGGCGGGTGGTGACGTCGTTGGCGGTGCTGGCATTGGCGCCCGCGTTCAGCGAAATCGTGTACGGGGTCAGGGCCGAGCACTGGGCGGTCACCGTGCCCTGGCCCAGGGTGGGGGTCGCCGTGGTCGAGGCCGCCGTGCCGAAGTCAACGTTGGTGGCCGCCGCCGCCGTGATGGTGCAGGCCTTGGTGACCACCAGGGTCACGTTGAAGGTCGTGGTGTCGGCGGCCAGTGCGGGGCCGGCCAGCAACAGTCCGGTCAGGACCCAGGCGAGCGGTGAGCGGAGCGTGGATCGCATGGACAACCTCCCTGACCCGAAGGTCTGTTGAACAAGGCGAAGGCGGCAGGTTCGGGGCCGCTTTGACAACGGTCGTAGCCAGCTTCTGCGGGTAAGTGTCTGTAATCCGTGATAAACAGGCGTGCGAAAGGGTGGAGATCGTCACGCTTTCACTTTCCTTGCCGGAACCGTGCATGCCCCGGATCGCCAGTTGGGTGGCGTTCGTTCAGATTGCAGCGGGATCGGCGATAATGGGCGCCATGAGCGTGAATCTGAAAACCCCGCAGGAAATCGAGATGATGCGCATCGCCGGCCGCCTGGCCAGCGAAGTGCTCGACATCGTCACCCCCCACGTCAAGCCCGGTGTCACCACCGAGGAGCTGGACCGCATCTGCCACGACCACATCGTGAACGTGCAGGGCGCGATTCCGGCCAACGTCGGCTACCGCGGCTTCCCGAAGACCGTGTGCACCTCGGTCAACAACGTCATCTGCCACGGTATTCCCAGCGAAGGGAAGGTGCTGAAGGATGGCGACATCATCAATATCGACGTTACCGTCATCAAGGACGGCTGGCACGGCGACACCAGCCGCATGTACTTCGTCGGCACGCCGTCGGTGATGGCCCGCCGCCTGGTGGAAACCACCTACGAAGCGATGTGGCGCGGCATCCGTGCGGTGCGTCCGGGCGCAACCCTGGGCGACATCGGCCATGCCATCCAGAGCTATGCCGAAGGCGAGCGTTTCAGCGTGGTGCGCGAGTACTGCGGCCACGGCATCGGCAAGGTCTACCACGACGAGCCGCAGGTGGTGCATTACGGCCGCCCGGGCCAGGGCCTGGTGCTGCAGCCGGGCATGACCTTCACCATCGAACCGATGATCAACGAGGGCACCCGTTACAACAAGGTGCTGCCGGATGGCTGGACCGTGGTGACCAAGGACCGCAAGCTGTCGGCGCAATGGGAGCACATGATCGCGGTCACCGAGACCGGCGTCGACGTGCTGACGCTGTCGCCGGGCGAGTCGCAGGTCTCCTGAGGATGCTGCCGGCGAGTTCGCTGCTGGACACGCCGGCCGCGTCGCTCAACGACCCGGACTGGGCTGCTGCCGCGCGCCAGGCGCTGCAGCAGGCTGACGCGCGCCTGTACCGCCGTTTCGACCAGGGCGACAACATCGAGCGCCTGCTGGCGTTGCGCGCGCGTGCCGCCGACCATCTGATCCGCCTGGCGTGGCAGCGCTGCCTGCCAGTCGAGAGTGGCCTGTCGCTGTTCGCGGTGGGCGGCTATGGGCGCGGTGAGCTGTTCCCTCGCTCGGACATCGACCTGCTGGTGTTCGGCGGCCCGCCGGCACAGCTGGCGCACGAAGCGGCACTGGCGCGCCTGTTTGCGCTGCTGTGGGATTGCGGGCTGGCGGTCAGCCATGCGGTGCGTTCTGCATCCCAGTGCCGCGAGGCGGCGACGGACCAGACCGTGCTGACCGCGCTGATCGAGGCGCGCCCGATCCTGGCTGATGATGCGGCGCGCCGCGCGCTGCGCGAGGCCATCGACGACCGCGAACTGTGGCCGGCACGCGCGTTCTTCCTGGCCAAGCTGGAAGAGCTGCGCAACCGGCACCAGCGTTTCGGCGATACCGCCGACAACCTGGAGCCGGACCTGAAGGATGGCCCCGGTGGCCTGCGCGATCTCAACACGCTGGGCTGGATGGCACTGCGCGCCTTCGGCGTGCGCGACCTGGAAGCCCTGGTCGGGCTCGGCCATCTGGGTGCCGACGAAGCCGCGGCGCTCAAGCGCGAACGTGCGGTGCTGGCGCGGTTGCGCTTCGGCCTGCACCTGGTAGCACGTCGCCCGGAAGAGCGCCTGCGTTTCGATTACCAGAAGACCCTGGCCGCGCGCCTGGGCTTCGAAGACGACGCCGAGAACCTCGGTGTCGAGAAGATGATGCAGGGCTTCTACCGCGCCGCGCTGGTGGTGCGGCGGATCAGCGACCGCCTGCTGCAGCGCTTCGAGGAACAGTTCGATGGCGAAGCGCAGCCGGAACCGCTGACCGTGGGCTTCTCCCTGCGCCGCGGCTACCTGGCCGCCAACGAGGCCGACTGGCCGCGTGGCGATATCGGCCAGGTGTTTGCGCTGTTCTCCAGCTGGGCCAACAATCCGCAGGTACGCGGCCTGCATTCGCTGACCGCGCGCGCGCTGGCCGAAGCGCTGCCGCTGCTGCCAGCCTACGACCAGGCCGACACCGACGCGCGCGAGCAGTTCATGACCCTGCTGCGTGGTCAACGCCCGGTCGATACGCTTTCGCGCATGGCGCGGCTGGGCGTGCTCGGCCAGTGGATTCCCGCGTTCGCCCAGGTCAGCGGGCGCATGCAGTTCGACCTGTTCCATGTCTATACCGTCGACCAGCACACGCTGATGGTCCTGCGCAACATCGGCCTGTTCGCCAGCAGCCGTGCCGACGAACGCTTCTCGATCGCCCATGAAGTCTGGCCGCGCCTGCGCAAGCCGGAGCTGCTGCTGCTGGCCGGCCTGTTCCATGACATTGCCAAGGGCCGCGGCGGCGACCATTCCGAACTGGGCGCGGTCGATGCGCGCGCGTTCTGCCAGGCGCATGCGCTGAGCACGTCCGATACCGAACTGGTGGCGTGGCTGGTCGAACAGCACCTGCGCATGTCGGTGACCGCGCAGAAGCAGGACATCGCCGACCCGGTGGTAATCCATCGCTTCGCCACCCTGGTGGGCAGCCGCGACCGCCTCGACTATCTGTACCTGCTGACCTGCGCTGATATCGCCGGCACCAGCCCGAAACTGTGGAACGCGTGGAAGGACCGCCTGCTGGCCGATCTGTATTTCGCCACCCGGCGCGCGCTGCGCGAAGGGCTCGAGCACCCGGTACCGGCGGCCGAGCGCGTGGCCGAGGCGCGTGACAGCGTGCGCGCACTGGTGCGCGAGCAGGGTTACGACGACGCCACCATCGACCGCCAGTTCGCCGTGATGCCGGATGAGGGCTTCATTCGCCTGCGCCCTGAGCAGCTGGCCTGGCAGGCCGCGGCGCTGGTACCGGTGAAACAGGGCCAGACGCTGGTGAAGGTGCGCCGCATCAGTGTCGACGACCCGGCACTGGAAGTGTTCGTGCATTCGCCGGACCGCGACGGCCTGTTTGCCGCCATCGTGATGACCCTGGACCGCAAGGGCTACGGGATCCATCGCGCGCGCGTGCTGGATGGCCCGGCCGACACCATTTTCGATACCTTCGAAGTGAACCCGGCCGACAGCTTCGCCGATGGCAGCAGCGCCAACCTGGAGGCCGCGCTGCGCGAGGCACTCAGTGGTGACCTGTCGCGCCTGCGCCCGTCGCGTCGGGTGGTGCCACGCCAGCTGCGCCATTTCCGCTTCGCGCCGCGCATCGAGTTCCGCGATGAACCGGGCGCAACCCGTTTTGCCCTGGTCGCACCCGACCGCCCCGGCCTGCTGGCCGACGTGGCGTTCGTGCTGCGCAACCAGGGCCTGCGCGTGCATGATGCACGCATTGCCACGTTCGGCGAACGCGCCGAAGACACCTTCGTGATCAGTGACGAACACGACCTCCCCCTGACTGAACCTGCCCGGCAGCAGCTGCATGACGCGATGCTGGCCTGCCTGGACCCTGATCGAAACGCCGGAGACCCCGCCTGATGGCCACCAAGCCTGTTAAGAAGACTGCTGCCACCGCCAAGAGCGCAGCGGCCAAGAAAACTGCCGCCGTGCCGGCCGCGAAGAAGGCTGCCGCGCCGAAGAAAGCCGCGGTGGTGAAGGCGCCGGCGAAGAAGGTGGCGGCACCGAAGAAGGCCCCGGCCAAGAGCGCAGAAGCCGCACGCGCCGAAACCATCGCCCGCAAGTCGCTGCGCAAGCCGGCCGCGCCGGGCGTGGAAGAACTGAAGTTCGGCATCGAAAGTGCCTTCGAACGCCGCGCCACGCTGACCCTTCACGAACTGGAAGGCTCGACCAGGCCGCTGGTCAACCGTGTGATCGATGGCCTGGAAAGCGGCGAATTCCGCGTTGCCGAACCGGACGGCCACGGTGGCTGGAAGGTCAACGAGTGGCTGAAGAAGGCCGTGCTGCTGTATTTCCGCGTCAACGACATGGCCGTGGTCGACGCACGTCCGGCGCCGTTCTGGGACAAGGTCGAATCGCGTTTTGCCGGTTATGACGAAGCGAAGTTCCGCCGTGGTGGCGTGCGCGTGGTGCCGGGCGCCATTGCCCGCCGCGGTACGTACTTCGGCAAGGACGTGGTGCTGATGCCGAGCTTCACCAACATCGGTGCCTATGTCGGTGAGGGCACCATGGTCGATACCTGGGCCACCGTGGGTTCGTGCGCGCAGATCGGCCAGCACTGCCACCTGTCCGGCGGTGCCGGCATTGGCGGCGTGCTGGAACCCCTGCAGGCCAGCCCGACCATCATTGAAGACCACTGCTTCATCGGTGCGCGTTCGGAAGTGGTGGAAGGCGTGGTGGTCGGACACCACAGCGTGATCGGCATGGGCGTGTTCCTCAGCCAGAGCACCCGCATCTACAACCGTGCCACCGGCGAGATCACCTACGGCTACATCCCGCCGTACAGCGTGGTGGTGTCCGGCTCGCTGCCGAGCAAGGACGGTACGCATTCGCTGTACTGCGCGGTGATCGTCAAGCAGGTTGATGCCAGGACCCGCAGCAAGACCAGCGTCAACGACCTGCTGCGCGGCCTGGCCGACTGAAGGTGGCTGCGCCGGAGGATCTGGCGCAGTCCGCGATCTACCGGCATCCGTCCGACACCCTGTTGGGGCGGATGCTGCCGCGCCTGCTGCACGCCATGCGCTGGACCCGACTGCGCCGCGCACTGTCGCGGCGCTGGCCGATGCCGGCGCCGCCTTCGGTGGCCATCAGGCCCTCCTGCGTTTCCTCACCTGCCAGGACGAGGCCATCGCCCGCACCTGCGACTGTCGCTGGGCCAGCACCCGCGTCGCGCTGCCGGTAGACCTCGACAACCTGCAGCCGCTGCGCCTGGAACGCGACCTGCAGTGCCCGCGCCTGCAGGCGATGGGCGTGGCGCTTGCATCGGGCCTGGCCTTCCGCTTGCCGAGAGTGCCGTTCCGGGTCGTGTCCGAGCGCCTGTTGTGAGATTCTGGCCCTCTGTTTTCCAGCATCACAGATGGCCATGAGCACCACTGTCTACGGTTTAAAGAACTGCGATACCTGCAAGAAGGCGACCAAGTGGCTGGACCGCTTCGGCGTGCCGTACACCTTCGTCGACTACCGCGAGAACAAACCCAGCCCGGAAATGCTGCTGGAATGGGCCGCGCAGCTGGGGGGGCTGGCGGCGATGGTCAACAAGTCCTCCACCACCTGGCGGCAGCTGCCGGACAACCGTAAGGCTGCGGACTCCGAGGCCGAATGGAAGCTGCTGCTGCGCGAGTATCCGCAGTTGATCAAGCGCCCGCTGGTGGTCACCGCCGACGGCACGGTCAGCCAGGGTTTCAGTGACAACGGCTTCAAGGCCCGCTTCGGCGTGGGTGCCGCGTGAGCGCGGTCCTCGACCTGACCTGCGAGCTGATCGCGCGACCTTCGGTAACGCCGGACGATGCTGGTTGCCAGGCGCTGTTGGCGGCGCGGCTGAAGCAGGCCGGATTCCAGTGCGATCATCTGCGTCTGGGCGACGTTGACAATCTGTGGGCGACCCATGGCCAGGGCGCGCCGGTGCTGGTTCTGCTGGGCCACACTGACGTGGTGCCCACCGGCCCGCGCGAGACCTGGACCAGCGACCCGTTCACCCCACAGATCCGCGATGGCGTGCTGTATGGGCGCGGTGCCGCCGACATGAAAGGCAGCGTGGCGGCGTTCGTGGTGGCCGCCGAGCAGTTCGTCGCCGACCATCCCGACCATCCCGGCACGCTGGCGGTACTGCTGACCAGCGACGAGGAGGGCGATGCCATCGATGGCGTGCGCCACGTTGCACGCCTGTTCGCCGCACGCGGGCAGCGCATCGACTGGTGCATCACCGGTGAGCCGTCGTCGACCGCGACGCTGGGCGATCTGCTGCGCGTGGGACGTCGCGGCAGCCTGTCGGCCAAACTGCGCGTCCAAGGCGTGCAGGGCCACGTGGCGTATCCGGAAAAGGCACGCAACCCGATTCACCAGGCGGCGCCGGCCCTGGCAGAACTATGCGCGCGGCGCTGGGACGAAGGCTACGAGAGTTTCCCGCCGACCAGCCTGCAGATCTCCAACATCCACGCCGGCACCGGTGCCAACAACGTGATTCCCGGTGAGCTCGACGTGGATTTCAACATCCGCTACAACCCGCACTGGGATGCGCCGAAGCTGGAGGCGGAGATCACCGCACTGCTGGAACGGCATGGCCTGCAGTACACGCTGAAGTGGCATCGCAGCGGCGAGCCGTTCTACACCCCGGAAGGCACGCTGCGCGCCATCGCCCGTGCGGTGCTGGCCGAGCACATCGGCCGCGCGCCAGAAGAAAGCACCGGCGGCGGCACCTCCGATGCACGCTTCATCGCGCCATTGGGCGCGCAATGCATCGAAGTAGGCCCGGTCAATGCCAGCATCCACCAGGTGGACGAGAATGTGCGCGTGGACGATCTGGAAGCGTTGCCGGGGCTGTACCAGCGGCTGGTGGAACGGCTGCTGGTGTGAGGAGGGCGGGTGCCGACCGTTGGTCGGCACGACTTTCGCCGGCATTGCTTTCCTGTAGGGCCGAGCCATGCTCGGTTGGCTTATCCCGGCAGGAGCAGCCGAGCATGGCTTGGCTCTACAGAACTGCAGCCGGGCCCTACTCAAAAATGAAGAACGGGGCTTGATCGCTTTTTCCCAGTAGCTCGGTGCCGCCATGTAGAAGCGCTGCGCCTCGGCCCGGGCGAACCAGCGTGCGGCTGCGTCGGTGTCCTTCTCCACGCCCGGTGCACCGCGGCCCAGCAGCAGTCCGGCGAAGTACTGGCCGAACACATTGCCCTTCTCGCCGGCACGCTGGTACAGCTGCAGCGCACGTGCGGGATCGCGCGGCAGTCCCATGCCCTTTTCCAGCAGCGCGCCCAGGTCTACCTGCGCTTCGGCATCGCCACGTTCGGCGCGACGCTGGATCTGCGCAACCCGCGGATGCACGGTGTCACCCTGTGCGGCCACCGCATCCGGTAGCCGTGACGATGAACTCGGGTAGCGCTCGTAGATCATTCCGCGCAGGTCCCAGCGCAGTGCCTGTTGCGCGTCGCCACGCTGACGATAGGCCTTGGCGAGTTCGTAGAACGCATAGGGATTGCCGTGGTAGGCCGCCGCCAGATAGGCGCGTTCGCCACGTCGCCAGGACGCGCGCAGCACCGGTGCCGGATTGATGTGGGGGCTGTCGGCATACCGCAGCGTGCCGGAGATCCAGATCCGTCCCAGTGCTTCTTCCGCCTTGGTGTTGTGGAAGGTCCAGGGTGTGACCGCGGCGGCACGCTCGTAGTAGGCGATGGCACGTGGATCGTTGAAGCGCTCGAAGGTTTGCGCAGTGTCAAAGGCACCCTCGAAGCTGCCGTCGGTGCCGCGTTGTTCCAGGCCCTGCAGCTGGGCCGGCGGCAGGGCCGGCGGCAGGGGCGACGGTGGGGGCAGGGTCCGGCAGGCGGCCAGGCCCAGGCTGAGCAGGGCGGCCAGCGCCGCGTTGCGTCCAGTGCGGTGTTGCATTTCCATTACACGTTTCACGGCGCGCCATTATGCGCGCCGGGGAGTGGTTGCCAACGCAACGGTTGCACCATGCCGGAAACCGGGGTAGGGTCAATGCCATGTCGATCCGCCTGGCCACCGCCGTCAACAACAACAACCGCAATAATCTGCGCGCGAATAATCGTGCGCGGCCGATGCGGGACTGCGCCCTGGGTAGATAGACAGCAACACACGCCCGGACACCAGAAAACCCGCATCAGCCGATGCGGGTTTTTTTGTGCCCGGGCGCAGCCTACCCGGGCCTGGATGGCCGGTCGAACACCTTCCCACCCGTGAAATTCCCCAACAGGAGCTCCCTCATGTGTTCGATCTTCGGAATCTTCGGCCTGCAGGCCGGTGACGATCTTCCCACCCTGCGCCGCCACGCGCTGGAACTGTCGCAACGCCAGCGCCACCGTGGCCCGGACTGGAGCGGCGTGTACCTCGACGAAGGTGCGCTGCTGGTCCATGAACGGCTGGCCATCGTCGATCCGGCCGGTGGTTCGCAGCCGCTGCTGTCGGCCGATGGCCAGCTGGCGCTGGCGGTGAACGGCGAGATCTACAACCACCAGGCGTTGAAGGCGGCGCTGACCACCACCTACGACTTCCAGACCGGCTCGGACTGCGAGGTGATCAACGCGCTCTACCGCCAGGGCGGCGCGCCGGCGCAGTGGCTGGAACAGCTCAACGGCATCTTCGCCTTCGCGCTGTGGGACCGTGACAGTGGACGCGTGCTGGTGGCGCGCGACCCGGTCGGTGTGGTGCCGCTGTACTGGGGCCACGACGCCCAGGGGCGCTTGCGCGTGGCCTCGGAAATGAAGGCGCTGGTCGATACCTGTGCCGATGTCGCGCAGTTCCCGCCGGGCCACTATTTCGACAGTGCCAGCGGTGAACTGGTGCGCTACTACCAGCAACCGTGGCGTGACTATGCCGACGTGCAGGGTCGCCAGGCCGATCTGGCCGAACTGCGCCAGGCCTTCGAGCATGCAGTGGAACGCCAGTTGATGAGTGACGTGCCGTACGGCGTGCTGCTGTCCGGTGGCCTGGACTCGTCGCTGGTGGCGGCGGTAGCCGCGCGCTATGCACGTCGCCGCATCGAGGATGGCGGGCAGACCGAAGCCTGGTGGCCGCGCCTGCATTCGTTCGCGATCGGCTTGAAGGGCTCGCCCGATCTGGCTGCCGCTGCCATTGCTGCCGAAGCGCTGGGCACCGTGCATCACGGTTTCGAGTACACCTTCGAGGAAGGCCTCGATGCGCTGCCGGAAGTGATCCGCCACATCGAAACCTACGACGTCACCACCATCCGCGCCTCCACGCCGATGTTCCTGCTGGCGCGGCGGATCAAGGCGATGGGGGTGAAGATGGTGCTCTCCGGCGAGGGCAGCGACGAGATCTTTGGTGGCTACCTGTATTTCCACAAGGCACCGGATGCGCGTGAATTCCACGAGGAGCTGGTGCGCAAGCTCGACGCGCTGCACAACTACGACTGCCTGCGTGCCAACAAGTCGATGATGGCCTGGGGCGTGGAGCCGCGCGTGCCGTTCCTGGATCGTGAATTCCTCGACGTGGCGATGCGCTTCGATGCCGCGCACAAGATGGTGGGCGCCGGGTTCGGTGGCCGTCGCATCGAGAAGGCGGTGCTGCGCGAGGCGTTCGACGGCTACCTGCCGGACAGCATCCTGTGGCGTCAGAAGGAGCAGTTCAGCGATGGCGTCGGCTATGGATGGATCGACGGCCTGAAGGCGCATGCCGAGGCGCAGGTGAGTGACCGCGTGCTGGCGGCGGCCGACAAGCGCTTCCCGCACAACCCGCCGCAGACCAAGGAGGCGTATTACTACCGCCACCTGTTCGAGCAGTTCTTCCCAAGCCGTGCGGCAGCGGAGACCGTGCCGGGCGGCAAGTCGATCGCCTGCTCGTCGCCGGCGGCCATTGCCTGGGACGCCAGCTTCGCCGCAGCTGCCGACCCTTCGGGACGCGCGATCGCCGGCGTGCACGAGCAGGCACTGGCCTAAGCCCCAAAAAGGGGACGGAGGGGATTAAGTCGTAAGTGGCATAAACGACTTAATCCCCTCCGTCCCCTTTTTGTATGATCGCCCCCTGCGCATTGGGGAATGTTCATGGACGTACAGGCAGGCGGCAACGCGCCGCCCACGAAATGGGGATGGCGTTATCTGGCGTGGGCCGGGGTGCCGTTGCTGGCCGGGGTGCTGCTGGCGCGGTATGCCGGGCCGGCGGCCCCCGAGATGGTCGCCCGTGCCACGGTTGCTGCCGAAGGCAGCTGGGCGCAGCATCTGGCGTCTCCGCTGGGCCTGTTCCTGCTGCAGCTGCTGGTACTGCTGCTGGTAGCCAAGGGCGCCGGTGCGCTGCTCAAGCGCTTTGGACAACCGGCGGTGATTGGCGAGATGGCGGCCGGCCTGATGATGGGCCCGCTGGTGCTCGGCAGCCTGCTGCCGCAGTTGCATGGTGCGTTGTTCCCGGCCAGCTCGTTGGGGCCGCTGGGCATGCTCAGCCAGCTGGGCGTGCTGATGTTCCTGCTGGTGGCCGGTGCCGAGCTGGACCTGGCGGCACTGCGCGGCCGCCGGCGTTTCGCCTTCACGGTCAGCCATGCCGGCATCGCGGTGCCGTTCGTGCTCGGCGTCGCGTTGGCGATCTGGCTGTATCCGCAGCACGGCCCGCAGGGCGTGGGCTTCACTGCCTTCGCACTTTTCGTCGGCATCTCGATGAGCATCACCGCGTTCCCGGTGCTGCTGCGCATCCTTGCCGACCGCGGCATCGCGCAGACGTCGCTGGGGCAGACCGCCATCGCCTGCGCGGCATTGGGCGATGCCACCGCATGGTGCCTGCTGGCATTGATCGTCGCGGCTGCACAGGCCAGTGGATGGCTGCCGGCCAGCCTCAACCTGCTGTGCGTGGTCGCCTTCGTGGCGCTGATGCTGGGGCTGGTGAAGCCGTGGTTCGCCCGCCAGCAGATCGCGCCGGGCCGTGAGGGGCGCTGGCTGCTCGGCATCCTGCTGCTGTCGCTGGGTAGTGCCCTGATCACCGAAATGCTGGGCATCCACGCGCTGTTCGGTGCCTTCGCTGCGGGCGTCGCGGTATCGTCCAACGTGCAGCTGCGCGACCTGTTGATGGCCCGCGTCGAACCGTTTGCGGTGACCCTGCTGCTGCCGTTGTTCTTCGCCATGACCGGCCTGCGCATGCGTGCCGATTCGCTGCAGGCCAGCGACATCGTGTTGTGCGGGGTGGTGATCGTGGTGGCTACGGCCGGCAAGCTGCTGGGCACCTTCAGTGCTGCACGCAGTGCCGGCATGCCCACGCGCGAGGCGTGGCGGTTGGGCGCGTTGATGAACACCCGTGGCCTGATGGAGCTGATCGTGCTCAACCTGGGTTACGAGCTGGGCCTGCTCGGCGACCGCCTGTTCGCGGTGCTGGTGGTCATGGCGCTGGTGACCACGGCGATGACCGGGCCGCTGCTGAACCTGATCGAGCGTCGCAGGGCTTGAGCGTTGAACGGTGGTGCCGGCCGCTGGCCGGCATCCACGCAGGTGTGCTCAGCAGCAAGAGGTTGCCGGCCAGCGGCCGGCACTACCGCGCCGGCACCAGTGTCATCACGTGCTGTGCCTTGCCAGGCAGGAAGGGCGTCGGCCGTCCATGCACCCAGTCCTCGTGGCCGGCGCCCCAGTAGGGTGACAGTGGATGGCCGCTCTGGCCGCCCGGCATGTGCACGATGCCGTCGGCCTCGTGGCCGGGCGAGACCACCATGCGCTCGGAAGCACCGAAGTTCGGCGTCTGCACGCGTGGCATGTCACGGTCGCCGGGCAGCTGGTCGGCGGGCATGCACAGCCAGCGCTTGGCGATGCCCGGCAGCGCCCGTGCGATGGGGTGGCAGATCGCCGCAGTGTTGCGTTCGCCCCAGGTGCGCTTGGACAGCGGTCCCTGCTTGGCCAGCTCGCTCTCGGTACGGCGTGCCGCGTCGATCAGCAGCGCATCCCAGCTGTCGAAGGCCGGTGGCAGCAGATGGGCCGGACGCTGTTGCAGCATCGGCCAGGCCACGCCTTCCAGCTGCGCCAGTCGCGGGTCGAGGTAGTCATCACCCAGCTGCGCATGGGCCGGTGCCAGCAGTGCATCGGACAACGTCTCCATCACCTGGGTGCGGAATTCACGTACTACCCGGTAGCTGACCGAACTGGCCGCGGCACGACCGCCCCATTGATGGCTGACTTCCCTCAAACGCTTCAGTGCAGGGTCGTCACTGCGCTCGATGACGTCGTGCAGCAGGGCCCACCAGCGCTGCAGGAACACCGCGCGATCGTCGAGCTGGATCGCCAGCAGGTCGTGCTCGTCGAAACGGTCCTGGATGGCGAGCAGATCGCGGATCTGCCGCGCGCGGGCGCCAAGGTCATAACCACCGTTGCCGACATTGGCCAGTGCCTCGCCGTCGAGGACGCGGCCGTTGGCGGTCCACAGGCGATGGTTCGGTGGGTCGATCAATGCCGGCGAGGCGTCGCTGCGGATCGGCCAGGGGGCGCAGTCCTGGTTGTGGGCGGCGGTGAAGCCGGCCGGTGCACAGCCCGGACCGCGGTCGGGGCGGGCGCCGATCAGGCGCCAGGCGATGCGTCCGCTGCGGTCGCCGACCACCAGGTTCTGTGCGGGGATGCCGGCGTGGTCGGCGAATTGCAGGGCACTGTCCAGGTCACCGGCGCGGGCCAGGTCACCGAAGTCCAGGCGCACCGCGCCGGGCAGGTGGGCGACCCAGCGCAGCGCGTCGCCGCTGCCATCGGCATGCGTGTGCAGGATCGGCCCCCAGTCGGTTTCGCGCACCGGGAACAGCACGTCGGCCTGGCCGGCCACCGCAATCCGCTCTTCATGCACGGTCACTGCGGCGTTGGCTGGTTCAGTGCGGTAATCGGCGGTATCGATGTAACTGTTGGTGAAGCCCCAGGCGACGTGGCCGTTGCTGCCGACGATCACCGCTGGCAGGCCGGGCAGTGAGAAGCCGGTGACGTCAACCTGTCCGCCCGCGGCCTGCGGGTCGGGGTAGCGCAGGCGCACGCGGAACCACAGACCCGGCGCGCGCAGGCCGAGATGCATGTCGTCGGCGACGATCGCGCGACCGTCGGCGGTGAGCGCGCCGGCCACGGCGAAGTTGTTGCTGCCGATGACATCGGCCTCTTCCTGCTCGGTGCCCGGTTTCGCGTGCAATGTGCGCAGATCCAGCTGGCTGGCATCGGGCAGGGCAGCGTTGCCGGTGGGTTCGCCGAACAGCGGCGCATCCCATTCGGTGCCGTCGTGGGCGATCAATGCGTACAGCGCCGGCGGCACCACTGCGCGGATGCGGCTCAGTGCAAGCTCGGTCTGGTTGCCGGGGTCCTGCAGGTCGGCGTACATGGCCAGCCCGGTCAGCACGCTGTCGCTGGCCTGCCACGGTTGCGGCGACTGCCGCAGCAGCAGGTAGGCCCATGGCCGCACGGAGAGGCCGGCCAGGCCCTCATTGACCCCACCGACATAGGCGCTCACGGCTTCGACGTTGTCGCCCAGCGCAGCCTGCATGTTCGCCTCGGTGCGCGCGCGCAGCCGATGCACGCGCATGCGCTTGTCGGCATCGATCGCCTTCGGGCCAAACAGTGCGGACAGTTCGCCGGCGGCGCTACGGCGCATCAGGTCCATCTCGAAATAGCGTTCCTGCGCATGCACGCGGCCCAATGCGCGCATCGCGTCGGCCTGGCTGGTGGCGGTGATGGTGACCACGCCCAGCGCATCGCGCTCGATGGTGACCGGCCTGGCCAGGCCGGGCAGCGCATGCTCGCCGTCCAGGTCGGCCAGGCTGCCGCGCAGCAGCAGCCACAGGACCAGTGCGGTGACCAGCACGATGGCGACCAACACGCCCAGCACCCAACGCCATGTACGTCGCATCGCACGTCCTTTCCGAACTCGTGGGCCGATTGTAGCCGCAGGCGCAACTGCGACTGATTCCGATTAGATCACCGTATTTTGAAATGCGGCACCCTATGCCGCATCGATTCACAGGAGCCCCCCATGAAAGGCAACCCGGACGTCATCGCCTGCCTGAAGGAACTGCTGCGCGGCGAGCTTGCTGCCCGCGACCAGTACTTCATCCATTCCCGCCGCTACGAGGACCAGGGCCTGTTCGCGCTGTACGAACGCCTGAACCACGAGATGGAAGAGGAAACCCAGCACGCCGATGCGCTGCTGCGCCGGATCCTGTTCCTGGGCGGCGACCCGGACATGCGCCCGCATGCCACCGAGCCGGGCAAGACCGTGGAAGAGATGCTGCAGAAGGATCTCGACACTGAATACGCGGTTCGGAACAATCTCGCCGCCGGCATGAAGCTGTGCGAGGAGAAGGGTGACTACGTGAGCCGCGACATCCTGCTGGCCCAGCTGAAGGACACCGAGGAAGACCACGCCTGGTGGCTGGAACAGCAGCTGGGCCTGATCAAGCGCATCGGCCTGGAGCTGTACCAGCTGAGCAAGATCGACGGCAACGGCGCCCCGGCGCACTGAGCCGGAGGTGGCGCCGGGCAATTCCCGGCGACCACCCGGTAGAGCCGACCGCTGGTCGGCTGCTTTTCGGTAGAGCAGCCGACTGACAGTCGGCTCTACCAGGAGCAAAAGAGCAGCCGACCAGCGGTCGGCTCTACCAGCAGCACAGCGTTCTGTCGCCCGCCAGCACCGGAGCACCGCCAGCCAGCCTTCGCCAGCCAGCTGCTCCATCGCCCGCCAGCCGACAACGAAAAAGCCGGGGAATTCCCCGGCTTTTTCGTGTCCGGGGTCGGATCCGTTTTCAACGAAAACGGCTCTGACCCCATTGGGATCGAAAACGCCAACCGAGGTTGGCGTTTGCCGGGGGTAATGCGTGTCAACCAAGGTTGACACCCACCTCAACCAAGGTTGACACCCGCCAGGGGCAGGGCCCAGCCCTTATTCCACCGACAACCCTTCCACCTTCTGCCAGCCGCGCGGCAGCAGGTGGCCGCGGGTGGCGCGGGCGCCGAGGTAGGCGTCGAGCTCGTTGAACTTCAGCCCCATCGTGCGCTGGCCGCTGCGCACCTGCAGGGTCTGCCCCGGGCTGATCGCCACGATGGCGACCACGCGTTCAGTGGCGAGCTTGGCCTTCGGGATCTCGATGATCTTGTTGCCCTTGCCCTTGTCCAGTTCCGGCAGGTCGTTGGCGGCGATCGCCAGCAGGTTGCCGGAACTGGTCACCGCCACGATGCGGTCGGTGGCCACGTTGGCGACCATCGACGGGGTGAGCACCGACGAGCCGGACGACAGGTTCAGCATCGCCTTGCCGGCCTTGTTGCGGCCGATCAGGTTCTCGAAGCGGGTGACGAAGCCGTAGCCATGGCTGGAGGCCAGCACGAAGCGGGCATCCGGCTCGGCACTGGCCAGGGTCACGAAGCTGGTACCCGCTGCCGGCGAGAAGCGGCCGGTCAGCGGCTCGCCGTTGCCACGCGCGGAGGGCAGGGTGTGCACCGGCGTCGAGTAGGCGCGGCCCTCGCTGTCGAGGAACGCGACCTGCTGGGTGCTGCGCGCACGCACCGCGCCCTGCAGGGCATCACCGTCGCGGTAGGAGAGGGCGGACGCATCGACGTCATGGCCCTTGGCGGCACGGATCCAGCCCTTTTCCGACAGCACCACGGTCATCGGCTCGCTCGGCACCAGCTCGGTCTCGTCGATGGCCTGCGCGGCCTGGCGCTGCACCAGCGGCGAACGGCGCGCGTCGCCGAACTTCTTGGCGTCGGCCGTCAGTTCGTCGCGGATCAGCTTCTTCAGCTTGGCCTTGCTGTCGAGGATGCCGAGGATCTTCTCACGTTCCTTGGCCAGCTCGTCCTGCTCGCCGCGGATCTTCATCTCTTCCAGGCGGGCCAGCTGCTTCAGCTTGGTTTCCAGGATGTACTCGGCCTGTTCCTCGGACAGGCCGAAGCGCGCGATCAGCGCCGCCTTCGGTTCGTCCTCGGTACGGATGATGTGGATCACCTCGTCCAGGTTGAGGAAGGCGACCAGCAGGCCTTCCAGCAGGTGCAGGCGGCGCTCGACCTTCTGCAGGCGGTGCTGCAGGCGGCGGGTGACGGTGTTGCTGCGGAAGGTCAGCCATTCGCTGAGCAGCATCTTCAGGTTCTTCACCTGCGGACGGCCGTCCAGCCCGATCACGTTGAGGTTGACGCGGTAGCTGCGCTCCAGGTCCGTGGTCGCGAACAGGTGGCCCATCAGCTGGTCGGCGTCGACGCGGTTGGAACGTGGCACCAGCACCACGCGCACCGGGTTGGCGTGGTCGGATTCGTCGCGGATGTCTTCCAGCCACGGCAGCTTCTTGGCGCGCATCTGCGCGGCGATCTGCTCGATCACCTTCGACGGCGACACCTGGAACGGCAGCGCCGTCACCACGATGTTGTTGGCTTCCTTGTTGAAGGTCGCACGCGCACGCACGCTGCCGTTGCCGGTCTCGTAGATGTTCCGCAGATCGTTGGCGGCGGTGATGATCTCGGCGCTGGACGGGTAGTCCGGGCCCTGCACGTGCTCGCACAGGTCGCGCACGGTCGCATCGGGGTTGTCCAGCAGGTGCAGCAGTGCGCTGACGATCTCGTTGAGATTGTGCGGCGGCACGTCGGTGGCCATGCCCACGGCGATGCCGGTGGTGCCGTTCAGCAGCAGGTGCGGCAGCCGCGCTGGCATCCAGGTCGGTTCCTGCAGGGTGCCGTCGAAGTTCGGTGCCCAGTCGGTGGTGCCCTGGCCCAGCTCGCCCAGCAGTACTTCGGCGATCGGGGTCAGCTTGGATTCGGTGTAACGCATCGCCGCGAACGACTTCGGGTCATCGCTGGAGCCGAAGTTGCCCTGGCCCTCGATCAGCGGGTAGCGGTACGAGAACGGCTGCGCCATCAGCACCAGCGCCTCGTAGCACGCGCTGTCGCCGTGCGGGTGGTACTTACCGATGACGTCACCGACGGTGCGCGCGGACTTCTTCGGCTTGGACGCAGCATTCAGGCCCAGCTCGCTCATCGAATAGATGATGCGGCGCTGCACCGGCTTCAGGCCGTCGCCGATGAACGGCAGAGCGCGGTCCAGGACCACGTACATCGAGTAGTCGAGGTAGGCGCGTTCGGCGTACTCGCGCAGCGGCAGTTGTTCGAATCCGTGGAACACGGGGCGGGCAAGTTCGGTCATGCGGCGTTGTTACCTATGTCGGGAGGCGGCGACGGCGGTCGCCGCTCGCAATCCTGTGATTATCCGGATGCGGCGGGGGATGCCAAGCCACGTGCAGGGTCCAGCCCGGTTTCCAGGCCGTGGCCGGCCCGCGCCAGGTAGCGCCCCGGTGGCAGCCCGAAGTGGCGGCGGAACACGGTGACGAAGGCACTGGCGCTGCTGAAGCCCAGTGCATGGGCGATGTCGGCCACGCTGCGGCCATCGGTCAGCTGGCGCAGGGCTTCGGACAGGCGGGCCTGTTGCCGCCACTGGGCGAAGCTGAGCGTGGTCTCGTCGCGGAAGTGACGGGTCAGGCTGCGCGGCGACAGGCCGGCCCAATGCGCCCATTCGGCCAGGCTGCGCTCGTCGGATGGGTCGGCCAGCAGCTGCGAGGCGATCTTCAGCAGGCGCCGGTCGTGCGGCATCGGCAGGTGCATGCGCTGGCGCGGCGCGGTGCGGATCTCGTCCAGCAGCACCTCGATGATGTGCTGGCGCTCGGGCGTGGTGTCATAGCCCAGCGGCCATTCGCAGATGCGGTCGGCCAGCGCCTGCGCCAGCTTGGACAGGCCCAGTACGCAGGGATCGGCGGGCAGGGTGGCGCAGGCCGGCGCGGCCAGCGCCATGCCCCAGCCGCGCAGCGGACCGTCCAGGGTCACCGTATGCGGCTCCAGCGGCGGCATCCAGCCGGCCGAACCCGGCGCCAGCGACCACGTCCCGTGCGAGGTGCGGGTGGTCAGCAGGCCACGCTCGACACAGATCAGCTGGGCGCGCTGGTGGTGGTGCCAGTCCACCTCCCGGACCAGCCCCTGCGGGCTGTCAAAGCGGAAAGCGACCACCGGTGGGCCATCGTTGCGCTCGAACCAATCCAGTGCGTCGTCCCTGAGCAGGCGCTTGGGAGCGGGAATTTCTGCCTTGTTCATCATGTCCGCTGGCTGAAATGTGTCATCCATTGGCTGAATTGTACTACCGGGCCACCTGACCAGATCATTAAGGTAGGCGCCTTCATTGATCCAGCCCACTGCTGCAACACAGCATTCGATGCCAGATCGAATATTTCCATTGAGAAATATTTTTTTTGGAAGAGAATGCTCCCCCATGATCTGTCCTGCAACCACTCCCCCCAGTTTCGGCCTGCTGCTGCGCCAGGTGCGCGACGGCCTGGTCCGGCAACTCGACGCGTCCATGGCTGAAGAAGACCTGGGTATCGGCTTCACCCACTACATCGGGTTGAAGGTGCTCTCGCACATGGCCCCGTGCACGGCCAACGAACTGGCCCAGGCCATCGACCAGGTACCCAGCGCAGTCACCCGCCTGCTGGACAAGCTCGAGGCACTGGGCTGCGTCCGCCGCGAACCGCATGCGCAGGACCGGCGTGCGCTGCAGATCGTGCTGACCGATGAAGGCCGCGCATTGTGGGCGCGGTTGAAGCTGCGTGGCGACGCGGTGATGGATTACGCCCTGCGTGATCTTTCCGCCGACGAGCGCACGCTGCTGCTGTCCCTCCTTACCCGAATCCGCGATTCCCTGACGACCCCATGAACCCGATCCCGCATTCCACTCTCCGCCGGTCCGGGCGCGCGCTGCTGGTGTCAGCGCTGGCCCTGGCCCTGGCCGCCTGCGCCAGCAGTCGTGGTCTCAACCCGCAGGGCCACGTGCTTGACGTGGACAGCCTGCACAGCGAACGCACCCTGGCCGACACCGACCTCAGCGCCACCGGCTTCCCGGCGCAGGACTGGTGGAAGGCGCTGGGCGATGCGCAGCTGGACGCGCTGGTCGCCGAGGGCCTGGCCGGCCACCCGAGCCTGGACGCCGCCGACGCGCGCCTGCGCCAGGCCCAGGCCCAGGTCGGCACCGCACGTGCCGATGAGCTGCCCAGCCTGTCGGTGTCCGGTGGATATACCGGGCTGCGCCTGCCTGAGTCGATGGCAGGCAGCGAGATCGGTGGCCATTACGCCGGCAGCAGCCAGGTCGCCTTCGACTTCAGCTATGGCGTGGACCTGTGGGGCGGCAAGCGCGCCGCTTGGGAAGCGGCCGTGGACGGCGCGCATGCGGCCACCGTCGAGGCCCAGGCCGCACGCCTGAACCTCTCCACCGGCATCACCCAGGCCTATGCCGACCTGGCCTACGCCTGGCAGCTCAACGATGTGGCCGAGGAAGAGCTGGCCCGTTCGCAGAAGTCGCTGGAACTGACCCGCCAGCGCCGCCGCGCCGGCATCGACAGCGATCTGCAGGTGCGCCAGGCCGAGGCCCGCGTACCGGCCGCGCAGCAGCAGGTGCAGGCCGCACAGCAGCGGATCGACGCGGCCCGCACCGCACTGGCCGCGCTGGTCGGCAAGGGCCCGGACCGTGGCCTGTCGATCCAGCGCCCGCAGCCGCTGAACCCGGTGGCGCTGCAGCTGCCGGGCGTGCTGCCCAGCGAACTGCTGGGCCGTCGCCCCGACATCGTTGCCGCACGCTGGCGCGTTGAAGCGGCCGACAAGCAGATCAAGGTTGCCAAGACCAGGTTCTACCCGAGCTTCAACCTGACCGCGCTGGCCGGCGTGGTCGCCCCGAACGTGGGCGACCTGCTGAAGAGCAGCTCCACCTTCGCCTACATCGGCCCGGCGCTGAGCCTGCCGATCTTCGAAGGCGGCAAGCTGCGCGCCAACCTCGCCAACACCGATGCGCAGTACGACCTGGCGGTGGCCAACTACAACCAGGCCGTGCTCGACGCACTGCGCGACGTCGCCGACCAGGTCAACGCGGTGCGCTCGCTGGCGCAGCAGGCGCACTCGCAGCAGCAGGCGGTGGATACCGCACGCTCGGCCTTCGACCTGGCCCAGCAGCGTTACCGCGCCGGCATCGGCAGCTACCTGGACGTGCTGACCGCGCAGTCCACCCTGCTGCAGTCGCAGCAGCAGCTGGCCGGCCTGCAGTCGCAGCAGGTGCAGTCCTCGGTGCGCCTGAGCAAGGCGCTGGGCGGTGGTTTCCAGCCCGCTGACGCCGACCGCGCACCGATCGCCTCCCATTCCGATTCCTCGCATTCCTGAAGATCTCCGACATGAGCCAGACCCAAGACACCGCGGCCCCGGCCGCCCCCAACCGCCGCGGCAACCTGCTGCGCGGCCTGTTCGTGATCGTCGTGCTGCTGCTTGCCGCTTTGGCGCTGTGGTACTTCATGTTCGGCCGTTGGTTCGAAGAGACCGACGATGCCTACGTGCAGGGCAACCAGGTGCAGATCACCCCGCTGGTGGCCGGCACCGTGGTCGCCATCAATGCCGATGACGGCATGCGCGTGGAGCGCGGCCAGCTGCTGGTGCAGCTGGACCCGTCCGACACCGCAGTGGCGCTGCAGCAGGCCGAAGCCAACCTGGCCAAGACCGTGCGCCAGACCCGCGGCCTGTACCGCAGCGTGGAAGGCGCGCAGGCGGACCTGAACGCCCGCCAGGTGACCCTGAAGCGCGTGCGCGAAGACTACGCCCGCCGCAAGGACCTGGCCGCCACCGGCGCCATCTCCAACGAAGAACTGGCCCACGCCCGCGACGAGCTGGCCGCGGCCGAAGCCGCCGTGGCCGGTTCACGCGAGACCGTCGAGCGCAACCGCGCGCTGGTCGACGACACCGTGATCGCCACCCAGCCGGATGTGCAGGCCGCCGCTGCGCAGCTGCGCCAGGCCTTCCTCAACAATGCCCGCGCCGGCATCGTTGCGCCGGTCTCCGGCTACGTCGCCCGTCGTTCGGTGCAGGTCGGCCAGCGCGTGCAGCCGGGCAATGCGCTGATGGCCGTGGTGCCGACCGAGCAGATGTGGGTCGAGGCCAACTTCAAGGAAACCCAGCTGCGCCACATGCGCCTGGGCCAGGAAGTGGAGCTGAAGTCGGACCTGTACGCCGGCGACGTGAAGTACAAGGGGCGCATCCAGAGCCTGGGCCTGGGCACCGGCTCGGCGTTCTCGCTGCTGCCGGCGCAGAACGCCAGCGGCAACTGGATCAAGATCGTGCAGCGCGTACCGGTGCGCATCGCCATCGATGCCAAGCAGCTGGCTGAACACCCGCTGCGCATCGGCCTGTCGATGAAGGCTGAAGTGAGCCTGCGCGACCAGAAGGGCGAAGTGCTGCCGAGCACTCCGGCCAAGGGCACGGTGTTCGACACCGACGTGTATGCCAAGCAGCTGCATGATGCCGACGAGGTGATCCACACGATCATCCAGGGCAACTTGCCGCAGCAGCAGGCGAAGGTGGGCTGAGGTCGCCATGTCCGCACAAGCTCCAGCCGCGCCCGGCGCTCCGGGCGCACCGGCGGCGCCGGGTGCGGCCTCCGGGTTCCTGCCGCCCAGCGTCGCACTGTGCACTGTGGGCCTGGCGATGGCCTCGTTCATGCAGGTGCTCGACACCACCATCGCCAACGTCTCGCTGCCGACCATCGCCGGCAATCTCGGCGCCAGTTCGCAGCAGGCGACCTGGGTCATCACCTCGTTCGCGGTCAGCACGGCCATCGCGCTGCCGCTGACCGGCTGGCTCAGCCGCCGTTTCGGCGAACGCAAGCTGTTCGTCTGGGCC
This sequence comes from Stenotrophomonas sp. YJH_SMC_21, assembly GCF_059369555.1. Lineage (NCBI taxonomy): Bacteria > Pseudomonadati > Pseudomonadota > Gammaproteobacteria > Lysobacterales > Lysobacteraceae > Stenotrophomonas > Stenotrophomonas sp. YJH_SMC_21. The sequence continues at coordinate 306,923 of NZ_JCAFSU010000003.1, read as the reverse complement.
ACGCTGGCCTTTGTCATCACCTCGCTGCTGTGCGGCCTGGCGCAGAGCATGGGAATGCTGGTGCTGTCGCGTGCGCTGCAGGGGTTCGTGGCCGGCCCGATGTACCCGATCACGCAGTCGCTGCTGGTCTCGATCTATCCGCGCGAGAAACGCGGGCAGGCATTGGCACTGCTGGCGATGATCACGGTGGTTGCGCCGATCTGTGGCCCGATCCTCGGTGGCTGGATCACCGACAACTACAGCTGGGAGTGGATCTTCCTGATCAACGTGCCGCTGGGCATCTTCGCTGCGCTGGTGGTGGGCAACCAGCTGAAGGGGCGCCCGGAGCAGATCGAGAAGCCGAAGATGGACTACGTCGGCCTGGTCACCCTGGTGATCGGCGTCGGTGCGCTTCAGCTGGTCCTCGACCTGGGCAACGACGAGGACTGGTTCTCGTCGATGAAGATCGTGGTGCTGGCCTGCGTGGCGGTGGTGACACTGACGGTGTTCCTGATCTGGGAGCTGACCGACAAGGATCCGATCGTTGACCTGAAGCTGTTCCGGCACCGCAACTTCCGCGCCGGTACGCTGGCGATGGTGGTGGCCTACGCAGCGTTCTTCAGCGTGGCGCTGCTGATCCCGCAGTGGCTGCAGCGTGACATGGGCTACACCGCGATCTGGGCGGGCCTGGCGACGGCGCCGATCGGCATCCTGCCGGTGATCATGACCCCGTTCGTGGGCAAGTATGCGTCGCGCTTCGATATGCGCATGCTGGCCACGGTCGCGTTCATCGTGTTGTCGATGACCAGCTTCCTGCGATCGAACTTCAACCTGCAGGTGGACTACATGCACGTGGCCGGCGTACAGCTGATCATGGGCATCGGCGTCGCGCTGTTCTTCATGCCGGTGCTGCAGATCCTGCTGTCGGACCTGGATGGACGCGAGATCGCGGCGGGCTCCGGCCTGGCCACGTTCCTGCGTACGCTGGGTGGCAGTTTCGCGGCGTCGCTGACGACGTGGCTGTGGGCGCGGCGCACCCAGGTGCACCATGCCGACCTGACCGAGCATATCTCGGCCTATCAGCCGGGCATGCAGGACCAGGTCACCGCGATGGGGCAGGGCGACCTGCAACATGGCGCAGCGGTACTGAACAACATGATCAACCACCAGGCATCGCAGATGGGCTTCAACGACATCTTCTTCCTGCTGGGCTGGATCTTCCTGGCGATCATTACGTTCCTGTGGCTGGCCAAGCCGCCATTCGGCGCAGGCGCAGGTGCGGCCGCCGGTGGTGGACACTGAAACTCCCTGGAAACACCGTGCTGTATTTTGACCCCGCCGCGAGGCGGGGTTTTTGTTGGGGTGACGCTGGTCGCACGGGCATTGCCATCGGGCTGGTGCAGCGGCGCAGGTTCAGCGCGTGCGATAGACGCGCTTGAACACCAACCGATCACGGAACAATCGGGAAATGGCCCACATGCCCGCCACAAGTACGGCGCCACACGTGAGCCAGCCGGCAGTGGCCTGCAATCGGCTGCCGACCAGGGCGCCGCAGATGATGGCGGCGACAAAGACCAGCATTACGGCCTCCTTCGATGCGCCGTAGTGGACCTCGGCCTGGCATCCCACGCATACGCGTACGCCGTGATTCGAGCCGGTGTGGCAGTGAGGGCAGATGATATTGCGCTGCATGGAGGCATCCTTTTGGGGAAGGGGGCGCTGGTCAGGTCGTGGCGATAGACCTGCAACCGGCTCCCGTAAATCTGCCTCCCGCCGAAAAGGAATCGGGTGGATCTCGACTAGGAAAAGTACGAATTGAACGGGGAACGTGAAGTGCGCCCCAAAAGGGGGCCGTTCAAGGTCTGGTGACGACGCGCCGGGAGGAGGTATGCACCAGCAGGCGACGCCTGGGTGGTGCGAGATACGACAGTCCGAGTGGCGGTTGCGATGCCAGGATCGCCAAACCCCGGAAACGAAAAAACCCGCTTTCGCGGGTTTGATCATCTTGAGTCGTGGTGCCCAGGAGAGGACTCGAACCTCCACGGTTTTACCCGCTAGTACCTGAAACTAGTGCGTCTACCAATTCCGCCACCTGGGCGACTCAGGAGATGAATTGTGCGGGACGGCAGAGAGTGTGTCAACAACATTTCACACTTTTTTCTGAGGCTGCACGCCCAGGTGATGCAGCAGGCTGCGCATCGCCGGTGACAGCTGCGGCCACTCGGCGAAACAGGCGCACAGGCGGCGTTGTGCCCACGCATCTGCAAGCGGCACCGCAATGGTATGCGTACTGCGTCGATGCTGGCGCGCAATGGTACGCGGCACGATACCGACACCAATGCCGTGGCCGACCATGATGCAAACGCCGTCGAAGGTCTTCATGCGGATGCGCACGTCCAGCCGGCGACCGATGTCGTGCGCCTGGTCTTCGATGTAGGTCTGCAGTGCATTGCCATCGGCCAGGGCAACGAAGGTCTCGCCGGCAACATCGGCGAAGGCCACGCTGCGCCGCGATGCGAAGCGATGGTCTGCGGGCAGCAGCATCACCAGCGGATCTTCGGCGACCACATGCTGCTGCAGGCCGGCAGCGTCGACGGCATCGCTGATGATGCCGGCCTCGGCCTGGCCAGCACTGATCGCACGCACGACTTCAGGGCTGGTGCGCTCCAGCAGTTCCACGTGCAGGCGCGGGCGTTCGGCCAGCCATGGCGCGAGCCGCGAGGGCAGGTAGTTGGTCAGCGCTGCGGTGTTGGCATACAGATGCAGGGTGCCGCGCGCACCGTGTGCAAACGCCTGCAGTTCACCGCGCAGCTGTGCCTGCTGCTGCAGGATCAGGCGTGCATGGTGGGCGAGGGCGGCACCGGCTTCGGTCAGGCTGACACCGCGCGGATGCCGGTTCAACAACGCGGTGCCGGCATCGGCTTCGATCGTGCGCAGGCGTTCGCTGGCCGACGCCAGTGCCAGGTTTGCCTGCGCTGCGCCGGCCGTGATGCTGCCCGCCTCGGCAATCGCCAGGAACAGGCGCAGGTCGGCGATATCCATCCGCATGTGATGCCCTCATCGCAACGGCTGCGCCTTCGGATCAGCCGAAGGCGAGGCCGGGAAGACCGCATTGTGCGCCTGGCTACGGCCCGATCCAATGACGGCATGAATGAATCGACGTACTTCTATCTGTTGCTGGTGGTGGTGTTCGTGCTGGCCGGTGTGGTCAAGGGTGTGACTGGGATGGGGTTGCCGACGGTGGCGATGGGGCTGCTCGGCAGTACGCTGTCGCCGGTGGCGGCGGCGTCGATGCTGTTCATTCCCACCTTCGTCACCAATGCGTGGCAGCTGTTGTCGGGGCCGTCGCTGGGCCACATCGTTCGGCGGCTGTGGCCGATGATGCTGGCGGTGGTGATGGTGACGCTGGGCTCGGCCGCGCTGCTGGTGCGGGTCGATCGCACCTGGTCGCGCGTTGCGCTGGGCGTGGCATTGGTGGTCTATGCCGCCTATGCGTTGCTTGCGCCGGTGTTCCGCGTGCAGCAGCGGCGCGAGCGTTGGCTGGGGCCGCTGGTGGGGGCGTTGTCGGGCGTGGTGACCGGCGCCACCGGCGTGTTCGTGATGCCGGCGGTGCCGTACCTGCAGTCGCTGGGGTTGCAGCGCGAGGAGCTGGTGCAGGCGTTGGGGCTGGCGTTCACGGTGTCAACGATTTCGCTGACCGCCGGCCTGGTGCTGCATGGCGCATTCGGCATCCAGCAGCTGGGGCTGAGTGCGCTGGCGGTGCTGCCGGCATTGCTGGGCATGTGGCTGGGGCAGGTGATCCGGCAGCGCATCAGTGCGCGGGTGTTCCGGGGCTGCTTCCTGGGTTTCCTGCTGCTGCTCGGGCTGGAACTGGTGCTGCGGCCGCTGCTCTGATGCCGGGCATGAAAAAACCCGCTCTCGCGGGTTTTTCTCATTCTCGACGTGGTGCCCAGGAGAGGACTCGAACCTCCACGGTTTTACCCGCTAGTACCTGAAACTAGTGCGTCTACCAATTCCGCCACCTGGGCGTCGAGGAGCGAGATTATGGGGTGTTGTTACGGGGGTGTCAACACTTTTTCTGGATCCGGTGTCGGACGTCGTTTCGCCTGCGGAGCGGGCTCTGACCCCATCTCACTCGCTTGGGGTCGGAGCGCTTTCCTTCGGAAAGGAATTCGGCCCCGTTGCTGGATTGCAGGCAAAAAAAATCCCCGCCGAAGCGAGGAGTTTTTTCGTTGGTGCCCAGGAGAGGACTCGAACCTCCACGGTTTTACCCGCTAGTACCTGAAACTAGTGCGTCTACCAATTCCGCCACCTGGGCGTTCCAGAGGCGCAATTGTGAAGATGAATCCGCAGGCTGTCAACGACTTCCTGAATATTTTTCACGCAAGGCCTTCAGGACGGCCACTGACCCGTTCTGCACGCCGTCAACGGCTACCATGTAGGGCGATGACTACCAAAAAACCAAGCAAGGGCGGGAGCACCTCCCGCGGCCAGGCCCCGAAGAAGGGCGCCAAGGCGGGCACGGCCCGCGCCACCAAGCCGGGCAAGCCGTTGCCGGGCTGGTTCCCTGAATTGAATGAAGGCGGCGCACCGCCGCGTGGCCGCAAGGTCCGCAGCAGCGACGCACCGGGCCCGGCCCCGGGCCGCAAGTTGCCGCCGACCGGCAAGGTGATCGACGATCCCTATGCCGCCCGCGAAGCAGAGAAGTACGAACAGCCCATCGCCAGCCGCGAAGCCATCCTGGCCCTGCTGGAGCGTTGCGAAGGGCCGCAGACGGCAGAGGAACTGGGCGCACGCCTGGGCCTGACCGCCCCGGACCGTGCCGAAGCACTGTCGCGCCGGCTCGGCGCCATGGTCCGCGACGGCCAGCTGGTGCAGAACCGCCGCGGCGGCTTCGCCCCTATCCAGACCCTGAACCTGGTCACCGGCGTGGTGATCGCCAACCCGGAGGGGTTCGGCTTCCTGCGCCCGGTCGAGGGCGGCGACGACCTGTTCCTGCCGCCGTATGAAATGCGCAAGGTCATGCACGGCGACAAGGTGCTGGCCCGCGTGACCGGCATCGACCACCGTGGCCGCCGCGAAGGCAGCATCGCCCGCGTGCTGGAGCGCGGCATGACCCGCCTGATCGGTCGCTTCAGCATCGAGATGGGCATCAACTATGTGGTGCCCGACGACAAGCGCGTGCAGCGCAACGTGCAGGTGCCGCCGGACCAGACCGGTGGTGCGCGCGACGGCCAGCTGGTGGTCTGCGAACTGACCCAGGCGCCGGACAGCCGTCGCCCGCCGATCGGCCGCATCATCGCCGTGCTCGGCGACAAGCTGACCGCCTCGCTGGTGGTGGAGACCGCCATCCACGGCCATGAACTGCCGTTCGAGTTCCCGCAGGAAGTGCTGGACGAAGCCGCCTCGGTGCCGCTGGTGGTCGAGCCGGCGATGATCGGCGACCGCGTGGACCTGCGCAGCATGCCGCTGGTCACCATCGACGGTGAAGATGCCAAGGACTTCGACGACGCGGTGTACTGCGAGCCGAACGCCGATGGCTTCCGGCTGGTGGTGGCGATTGCCGATGTCTCCAACTACGTCCGGCCCGGCACGCCACTGGACGAAGAGGCGCAGAAGCGTGCCACCTCGGTGTACTTCCCGGGCTTCGTAGTGCCGATGCTGCCGGAGACGCTCTCCAACGGCATCTGTTCGCTGATGCCGAAGGTCGACCGCATGTGCTTCGTCTGCGACATGCAGATCGACCGCGACGGCCTGGTCACGCATTCGCGCTTCTACGAAGCGGTGATGAACTCGCATGCGCGCCTGACCTACACCCAGGTGTGGAAGGCGGTGGGTGAGGACGATGCCGATACCAAAGCCTGGATGGGCGACCTGCTGCCGCAGGTGCAGCGCCTGCACCAGCTGTACAAGGTCCTGTCCAAGGCGCGTGCCAAGCGTGGCGCCATCGAGTTCGAAAGCAGCGAAGTGCGCTTCGTGCTGGACAACCGAGGTGAAGTGACCCAGGCCGGCATGCTGGTGCGCAATGACGCGCACAAGCTGATCGAGGAATGCATGATCGCGGCCAATGTGGAGGCGGCGAAGTACCTGCTGTCGCGCCATGTGCCGGCCCCGTACCGCATCCACGAAAAGCCGCCGGAAACCAAGTACGCCGACCTGCTGGAATTCCTCAAGGAGTTCAAGCTGAGCCTGCCGCCATGGTCGAAGGTGCGCCCGGGCGATTACACCAAGCTGCTGAAGAAGATCCGCGACCGCCCCGATGCCACGCTGCTGGAATCGGTGCTGCTGCGCAGCCAGAGCCTGGCGATCTACAGCCCGGAAAACCACGGTCACTTCGGCCTGGCGCTGGAGGCGTACGCGCACTTCACCTCGCCGATCCGCCGTTACCCCGACCTGCTGGTGCACCGCGCGATCAAGCACGCGCTGTCCGGCAAGCCGCTGGACAAGTTCACCTACAACGCGCGCGAAATGGCCGCGCTGGCGCTGCAGTGCTCCGAGCGCGAGCGCCGTGCCGATGAAGCCGAGCGCGAGGTCGACGAACGTTACCGCGCGGCGTGGATGGAAAAGCACGTGGGTGGCCAGTTCGATGGCGTGATCAGCGGCGTGACCAGCTTCGGCCTGTTCGTGGAGCTGGATGAGTCGAAGGTGCAGGGCCTGGTGCACGTGACCCAGCTGCCGCAGGACTATTACAAGTTCGACGCCACGCGCAAGACGCTGACCGGCGAGCGCCGCGGCAGCAGCTACCGGCTGGGTGACCGCGTGCGGATCCTGGTACTGAAGGCCAGCATGGAAGAGCGCAAGATCGACTTCCGCCTGGTCGAACACAAGGGCGAGGACGAAGGCGATGGCCTGCCGCCGCTGCCGGAGCGTGGCAAGCCGGCCAAGCGGAAGAAAGAGAAATACTGATGACCGTGGTAGTGCCGGCCGCTGGCCGGCATCCATGGCACCCTCGGCACCGACGGGTTGCCGGCCAGCGGCCGGCACCACCAGGAGACATCGCATGCAAGGCCAACCCGAATACAGTGGCGGCTGCCAGTGCGGCGCGATCCGCTTCCAGGTGCGTGGCGCGCTGACCGACAGTTCGATCTGTCATTGCCGGATGTGCCAGAAGGCCTTCGGTGCCTACTACGCACCGCTGGTGTCGGTGCGTGGCGTGCAGTTCAGCTGGACCCGTGGCCAGCCGCGCTATTTCCAGTCCTCCAACGTGGTGCGCCGGGGCTTCTGTGCCGACTGCGGTACGCCGCTGAGCTACGAGGCGCCGGACGGCGTGGCGGTGGCGGCCGGCGCCTTTGACGAACCCGAGCGCCTGCCGCCGACGATCCAGTACGGGGTCGAGCGCAAGCTGCCGTTCGTCGATACGCTGGCCAGCCTGCCGGCCCGTCGTACCGAGGAAGACATCGCGGCGCTGGAGTTCCTGGCCACCATCGTGTCCCATCAGCACCCGGACCACGACACGCCGCACTGGCCGCCGCGCAGCCGGTAACGCCCCTGTAGCGCCGAGCCCAGGCTCGGCTGGCAGGTCGCCGCGGCCTCAGCCCGGCAGCGAGCGCAGGCTCGGCTCAACAGGGGCCCCGCCGCAGCGCCCGGCCCGCCGATGCTCTACCATAGCCACCCCCTTTCCGGTCCCCGCCCGCATGAGCAAGAACAGCCAGTGGATCGTCGGCGTCAACGCCGTCGCCTCCTCCATCGAGAACGACGCCGAGAACGTCCGCGAAGTGCTGGTCGAGGCCGGTGCGAAGAACCCGCGCCTGACCGAGATCGAGGAAAACGCCCGCCGCAAGGGCATCGACGTGCGCAAGGTGAACAGCCAGGCGCTGGACGGTGTCGGCGGTTCGGTACGCCACCAGGGCGTGGCCGCGCGCTATGCCGCCGCCCGCACTTACAGCGAGAACGAGCTGGAGGGCCTGGTCACCGCAGCCGAGGGCAAGGCCCTGCTGCTGGTGCTGGACGAAGTGCAGGACCCGCACAACCTTGGCGCTTGCCTGCGCTCGGCGGCTGCCGCAGGCGCCACTGCCGTGATCATCCCCAAGGACAAGTCGGCCACGGTGAACGCGACCGTGCGCAAGACTTCGGCCGGTGCCGCCGATCTGATCCCGGTGGTGGCGGTGACCAACCTGTCGCGCTGCCTGAAGGACCTGCAGAAGCAGGGCGTGTGGATCTACGGCCTGGCCGGCGAAGCCACCGCTTCGCTCTACCAGCTGGACCTGAAGGGCAACATTGCCCTGGTGCTGGGTGGCGAGGCCGATGGCCTGCGCCGCCTGACCCGCGAGAACTGCGATGGCCTGGTCAAGATCCCGATGCCGGGCGAGATCGAGAGCCTGAATGTTTCCGTCGCCGCGGGCGTCAGCCTGTTCGAGGCCGTGCGCCAGCGCGGTTGATTTCGGGGTCGGATCTCTTTTCCATGTGCCGTGTCGACCAAGGTCGACACCTACCGGGCCGTTGCCGTGTCGGCCAAGGTCGACACCTACCGGGTCGTTGCCGTGTCGACCAAGGTCGACACCCACCGGGTAGTCGCCAACCCGGGTTGGCGCCCTTGCCGCCTCACCCCGCGCTGCCGCCCAGTGCCTTGAACAGGGTGACGTCGTTGTTCAGCTGGCCCTGGCGCACGCGCGCCAGCGACAGCTCGGCATCACGCCGGGTCTGCTGCGCTTCCAGCCAGGTGCGCAGGTCGGTGGCACCTACGCGGTAGCGCACTTCCTGCGCGCGCTCCACTTCCACTGCTTCGTCGTACGACGCCTGCGAGGCCGCCACCTGGCGCGCCAGCTGCTCTCGTGCCGACAGCGCGTTGTCCACTTCCGACAGCGCGGTGTACAGCGTCTTGCGGAAATTGGTCGCGGCGATCTGATAGCTGGTGCCGGCGATGTCGGTATCCAGCTGTGCGCGCTGCAGGTTGAGGAACGGCAGCGACAGGCCGGCGCCCAGCGTGGCCACCGGGTTGCGCAGCACGTCACCCAGCGACGTTGCACTGGAGCCGAGGCTGCCGGTCAGGCTCAGCGCCGGGTAGTACTGGGTAGCGGTCACCTTGATGGTCTTCAGGCTGTTGCGCAGGCGAAGTTCGGCCGCGCGCAGGTCGGGACGGCGGCCGAGCAGCTCGGCCGGCAGGCCTTCGTTGATCCCGGGGCTGCGTGCGCCCAACAGGTCCTGCGGTTCGTCCTGCTGCGGCCAGGGCGTGCCGTCCAGCAGCACGGTCAGTGCATTGCGCACCTCCACCCGCTGCTGTTCCAGCGCGCTCTGCGAGGAGCGCTGCGACTGCAGGTTCTGCAGCGCCTGGCGCACTTCCAGGCGCGATACCGCACCAGCATCGAAGCGGGCCTGCACCAGGTCGCGGGTGCGCTCCAGCCGCTCCAGGTTGGCCTGGCCGGTGGCGATGGACTGGTTGAGATAGGCCAAGTTCCAGTACTGGGTGATGGTGTCGCCGATCACCAGCAGCGCGGTGTTCTGCCGGTCTTCCTCGCTGGCCTCGGCTTCCCAGCGGGCGATGTCGCGCTGGGTGCGCAGACGGCCCCACAGATCGACCTCCCAGCCCAGCGAGACGCCGGTGGAATAGCTGCGGCGCCAGTCGTCGGCCTGATCGGTGGCGCGGCTGGCATTGCCGCTGACGCCGGACGACGAAGGCTGCGGCCACAGCGCATTGCTGGCCAGGCCGGCCTGCAGGCGCGACCGCTGCACGGCCAGGCCAGCGGCGGCCAGATCGCTGTTGGCGGCCAGCGCCTGCGCCACCAGGCGGTTCAGTCGTTCATCGCCGAAGCCCGTCCACCAGCTGTCCTGGCGGATGTCGCGGCCCGGTGTATCCAGGCTGCTGCGCGGGTCGTTGGCCGGTGCGTTGAGGGTGGCATCGCCACGGCCGTAGCTGGCCGCCACGTCGGGGGCCTGCACCGGGTAGCGGCCCACCGAGGCACAGCCTGAGAGGGCAAGCAGAACAGCGCCCACCAGCAGCAGGCGCGAGGGAGCAGGGAAGGGCAGTCGGGTCATCATCTTCATTCGCGGGCCAGGGCCTCCACCGGGTCCAGCTGCGCGGCGTTGCGCGCGGGCAGGAAGCCGAATGCCACGCCGATCAGGGTCGAGCAGGCGAACGCGGCAATGATCGAGGCGGTGGAGAACAGCACCTGGAAGTCACTGGCGAAGCGGCCGATCATCGAGCCCAGCAGCAGGGCCAGGCCGATGCCGAGCAGACCACCGAGCAGGCACACCAGCACCGCTTCGATCAGGAACTGCTGGCGGATGTCACTCTGCCGTGCCCCCACCGCCATGCGCACGCCGATTTCGCGGGTGCGCTCGGTCACCGAGACCAGCATGATGTTCATCACGCCGATGCCGCCGACCAGCAGCGCGATGGCGGCGATGGCGCCGATCAGCAGGGTCATCGTGCGCGTGGTCTGCTCGATGGTCTGGCGGATCTCGGCGCTGTTGCTGAGGAAGAAGTCCTCGGTGCCGTGGCGCAGGGTCAGCAGGCGGGTGATCGCTTCCTGCGCCGCATCCATCGGCGTGTCGTCGTCCACGCGCACGGTGATGCTGGAAACGTGGCTCTGGCCGAGCATGCGCGACATCACCGTGGTGTAGGGCACCCACACGCTGAGGCTGGTGCTGCCACCAAAGCCGAAGCTCTGGCGCTTGGCCACGCCGACCACGCGTGCCGGTACGTTGCCGAGCAGGATCACCTGGCCGACCGGATCGACATCGGGGAAGAACTGGGTCTGGGTGTTCTCGTCGATCACCGCCACCTGGCCGAGGCCCTTCACCGCATCGGTATCGAAGAAGCTGCCGCTGAGCAGGGTCACGCCCTTGACCCGGAAGAACTGCTCGCCGACGCCACTGACCTGGGCGGTGGAGGACTGGTTGCGGTAACGCGCGGTGACCGAGGTCGACACGCTGGGGGTGGCGCTGTCCACGTAGCTCTGCTTTGCCAGTGCATCGGCATCGCTGGCCTTGAGCGTCTGTACCCGCGCTGAGCGCATGTCACCGAAACCACGGCCGGGATAGACGTCGATGGTGTTGGTGCCGAGCGCGCTGATGTTCTGCAGGATCTGCTGCTGCGAGCCATTGCCCAGCGCCACCACCGAGACCACCGAGGCGATGCCGATGATGATGCCGAGCATGGTCAGGAAGGTGCGCAGCCGATGTGCGTTCATCGCCAGCAGGGCCATGCGGAACGCTTCGGTGAAGCGGTCACGGGCCGCCCGCCAGCTGTTGCCGCGGGCCACGCCGGTGCTGGCCTCGCGCTGCGCGCGGTAGGTCGGTGCGTTCGGATTGGTGCGGTCGGCGATGATCTCGCCATCGCGGATTTCGATGATGCGCTGCGCGTGTTCGGCCACGCTCATGTCGTGGGTGACGATGATGATGGTGTGGCCTTCGGCGTGCAGCTCGCCGAGGATCGCCATCACTTCCTCGCCGGATTTCGTGTCGAGCGCGCCGGTCGGTTCGTCGGCCAGGATCACCTCGCCGCCGTTCATCAGCGCACGTGCGATCGACACGCGCTGCTGCTGGCCACCGGACAGCTGGCCCGGCTTGTGGTGCATGCGGTCGCCCAGGCCCAGCCGCTGCAGCAGCTGCTCGGCGCGCGCGTTGCGCACTGCGCCCGGGCTGCCGGCATACACGGCCGGTACCTCCACGTTGCCGCGCGCATCCAGGTCGCCCAGCAGGTGGTAGCGCTGGAAGATGAAGCCGAAATGCTCGCGGCGCAGTTCGGCCAGTTCATCCGGCGCCATCCTGCCGGTTTCGCGGCCGGCCACCTGGTAGCTGCCGCGGGTAGGGCGATCGAGGCAGCCGAGGATGTTCATCAGCGTCGACTTGCCCGAGCCGGACTGGCCGACGATCGCCACCATCTCGCCGGCGTGGATATCCAGGTTGACGTCGCGCAGGACGGCGATCACATCATCGCCTGCCGGGAATTCGCGCCGCAGGTCGCGCAGGCGCAGCAGCGGCGCCTTCGTGCTCATCGGCGCGGACCCATGCCCGGGCCGCCGACCCGCATCTGCATGCCGCCGCGGTTGCCGCCGCCGGCGCTGGCACCGGCCGCACCGGCTTCGCCCACCACCACGCGTTCGCCTTCCTTCAGCCCGGACAGGATTTCGGCCGAGGCGCCGTTGTTGATGCCCACGGTGACCTTGCGCGGTTGCGGCTGGCCCTTGTCGTCCAGCACCCTCACCATGCGCTCGTCGCCGCGGCGCTTCGGTCCCAGCGCCACCGCCGGCACCATCAGCACGTCCTTGGCCTGCTTGAGCAGTACCGAGACCTGCGCGGTCATGTCGATGCGCAGGGTGCCGTCCGGGTTTTCCACGTCGAACAGCGCGTTGTAGTAGACCGCGCTGCTGGAACTGGAGCTGGACGAACTGCTGGAGCTGGACGAGTTCTCGTTGGCGATCGAGGCCGGCGCCGGATTGATCTGGCGCAGCGTGGCGTGGTACTTGCGGTCGGGGTCACCCAGGGTGGTGAAGTACACCGGCATGCCGGCCTTGATCTTGACCACGTCGGCCTCGGAGATCTCGGCGTTGACCGTGACCACGTCCAGCCGCGCCAGCATCACGATGGTGGGCGCGGTCTGGTTGGCGTTCACGGTGCGGCCTTCCTCGGCCACCACCGCCACCACGGTGCCATCCATCGGCGCGGTGATGCGGGTGTAGGCCAGGTTGGCGCGGGCGGTGCCCAGCTCGGTCTGGCGGCCCTTGATCTGCGCCTCGTAGGACTGCAGCTGGGCGCGGGCAGTTTTCAGCTGTGCTTCGGCGGCATCGTATTCCTGGCGCGAGGTGGCCTCGGCCGCCAGCATCTGCTGCTGGCGTGCGAACTCCAGTTCGGCCTGGCGCAGGGTGGCCTGCTGCACGGCGCGCTGGGCGGTGACCTGGTCCAGCGAAGCCTGCGCGTTGAGCACCTGGTTCTGCTGGGTGGTGGCATCGATCTCGGCGATCAGGTCGCCTTCCTTCACGGTATCGCCCAGCTGTACCTTCAGCGACTTGATCTGGCCCGAGGCCTGCGCGCCGACGCTGACCAGCTTGTAGGCGTCGATCACGCCGGTGGCTTCCACGGTCTGCTCGATGTCGCCGCGGCTGACCGGCGTGGTCGCCACCGCCGGGGCGGCGGGTTTGCGCAGCAGCCACCAGGCGGCGACGGCCACGATGAGGGCGAGCAGGGCGATCAGTATCAAGCGACCACGGCGGGTCGCGGGCAACAGGCGGAACGTCACGTCGTGGCTTCACTCTCGGGGCCGCGGCGGCGGCGTTGGTGGGCATTGTGAAGACCGGGCGACAGGCGGCTCAATCCTCGGGGTATGTCTCTATGTAACACTGTCGGTGAATACGCGTAACCACAGGTATCCCGCTCATGGCTGGATACACTGGTACGCATTGCCCCGGATGCGGTTCAGCTGCCGACACGGGATGATCGCGACATGGAGACTGAAAACACGATGCATCGACTGCTGATCGTCGACGACGACAACGACATCCGCACCCTGCTGGCCGAGCAGCTCGGCCGTGCCGGCTACCAGGTGAGCACGGCCGCAGACGGCACCGCCATGCGCCAGCTGCTGGACCGCGAGCACGTGGACCTGATCGTGCTCGACCTCAACCTGCCGCGCGAGGATGGCCTGACCCTGTGCCGCGACCTGCGGGCGCGCTCGAACACCCCGGTGATCATGCTGACCGCGCGCGCCGAGCCGATCGACCGCGTGCTCGGCCTGGAAATGGGCGCCGACGACTACCTGGCCAAGCCGTTCGAACCGCGCGAGCTGCTGGCGCGCATCCGCAACGTGCTGCGCCGGACCGAGGCGCTGCCGGCCAACCTGGAGCCGCTGGCGGTGCGCCGTGCGCGTTTCTCGCGCTGGGTGTTCGACCTGGAGCATCGCCACCTGGTCGATCCGGACGACCGCGTGGTGGTGCTGTCCGGTGCCGAGTTCCGCCTGCTGCGAGTGTTCATCGCCCATGCCAACAAGGTGCTGTCGCGCGAACAGCTGGTCGCGCTCAGCAGCGGCCGCAACTACGAGGCGCAGGATCGCGCGATCGACCTGCAGGTCAGCCGCCTGCGCAACAAGCTGGGCGATGACGGTGGGCCGGATGGCTTGATCAAGACCGTGCGCAACGAAGGCTACGTGCTGGCCTCCTCGGTGAACCTGGAATAAGCCGTCATGAAGCGCCTGCGCCATTTCCTGTCCTCGATGGTCGGGCGGTTGTTCGTCATCCTGCTGTTGGGCATGAGCGTGGCTGCGATCGGCGCGACCATGCTGGCCACCTCCAAACGCCAGCAGGAGTTCGAGCGGCAGAACCTGAACCGCATCGCCGACCGCCTGCAGGGCTACGTCAACCTGCTCGATGGCAATCCCGAACTGCGCGAGCGACTGCTTGAGATCGGTGGGCCCAGCGTGCGTGCGCTGCAGCCCGGCGCGCGCCTGGGGCGGGCGGATACCGCACTGATGGAAGTCCTGGATGACCGGCCCGGCCCGGTGTCGCGCGCGCATGTGCATTTCACCTCGTTCCGTTCCTGCATTCCCAAGCTGCAGGATCTGCTGCCGCCACCGCCGCCGGGGCACCGACGGCATCCGCGTGAGCGCGATCCGGCCTTCATTCCGCCCAAGTGCCGCGCGGTTGATGTGACGCTCAACGACGGTACGCTGCTGAAGCTGGCGCTGGATTCGCCAGCAGTGGCCCACAACGGCATTCTGGCCGTGGACCCGTGGTTCCTGACCCTGCTGGTGCTGGCGATTGCCGTGCTGGCCTATATCGTTGCGCGCATGGCCAGTGCGCCGCTGCAGGAGCTGGCGGCGGCCGCGGAGGATCTCGGCGACGATCTGCAGCGCGATCCACTGCCGTTGCGCGGGCCGCGCGAGGTGCAGCGCGCCGCCGAGGCCTTCAATGCCATGCAGCACCGCCTGCAGCGGCACCTGGCCGAACGCACGCAGATGCTGGCGGCGATCACCCATGACCTGCAGACCCCGTTGACCCGCCTGCGCCTGCGCCTGGAGAACGTCAGCGACGAGGTGCTGCGCGAGCGCCTGATCGGCGATCTGGCGGCGATGCAGGCACTGGTGCGCGAAGGCCTGGAGCTGGCCCGCAGTGCCGAGAGCGCCGAGCAGCGCGCCGCGCTGGATCTGGATTCGCTGCTGGAAAGCATCGTGGAAGACGCCGCAGAGGGTGGTGCCGACGTGGTCTTCGAGGGCGGCACCGGTGCGGTGCTGATGTTGCGCCCGCTGGCCATGCACCGGCTGTTCTCCAACCTGGTGGATAACGCCGTGATGTATGCCCACCGCGTGCGCGTGCGGGTGGAACGCAGCGGCGGCACGATCACGGCGATGGTGTCCGACGATGGCCCGGGCCTGGCGGAAGACCAGCTGGAGGCCGTGTTCGACCCGTTCGTGCGGGTGGAAACCTCGCGTTCGCGGGAAACCGGCGGCGCCGGGCTGGGCCTGACCATCGCGCGCGCCCTGGCCGAGAAGGATGGCGCGCGGCTGTGGCTGCGCAACCGTGCCGAGGGCGGTCTGGAGGCGGTGGTGCAGTGGCCGGCCAGTGCGCAGGTGGTGCCGCCTGGCCGGCCCGGCTGAGCCCCGCCGGACGCACGCGATGACGCCGGGGCCAGGGTTTGGCCTATCATCTGCGCATCTCCCCAGTTTCTCCCCGATGAGTCAGCCCGTTCCTGACGGCACGCCGTTCCGCGTTGCCCGGTCGTTCCCGCTTGCTGTCATGCCCTGCAGCCGCTACCGGCCACTGCCGCCGAGCTGATGGGCAGGTCAGGGGACAACGGGTGCTGGGTGGAGCGCCGCGTTTCGAAGGCCAGGCAGGCACTGCAGCGCGGTCTGCTCTGGCTGTTGCTGGTGCTGGCGTTGCCGCTGGCCGCGCAGGAGGGCGCGCCGCCGCTGCGCGACTACGCCATCGACGTGTGGACCTCGCGCAATGGCCTGCCGCACAACTCGCTGCGCGATATCGCGCAGACTCCCGAGGGGCACCTGTGGTTTGCCACCTGGGAAGGCCTGGTCCGCTACAACGGCCTGGATTTCACCGTGTTCGACCGCAGCACCCGCCCGGGGCTGCGCGACAACGGCATCGGCGCACTGCTGGTCGATCGGCAGGGAGGGCTGTGGATCAGTGATTCGCGCGGTAACGTCAGCCATCGTGGCAACGACGGCCAGTGGCGGGTCTGGGAGCATCAGGCCGACACCCCGCAGGTGCTGATCCAGTCCATGCAGATGGACAGCCAGGGGCGCCTGTGGCTGCTGTACGAAGGCAAGGGCATCGGCTATCTCACGCCGGACAAGGGCATCGTCTACCAGGCGCCGGCGGCCGACCTGCCGATGGCGATGAGCTTCACCAAGCTGGTGGTCGATGCGCAGGACCGGGTCTGGGTTGGCACGCTTGACGGGCTGGTGCTGCGCGACAACGACGGCGTGCTCAAGCGCGCGCCCGCGGCGTGGGGCCTGGGTGCCGGCACCGGCCTGTCCTGGCCGTACCGGGCTCCTGATGGCGCGCTGTGGATCGTCGCTGGCGAGCGCCTGTACCGCGTGGAGGACGATCAGCTGGTGCTGGTGCACCGGCTGCCGGGACAGCTGCACATGACCTCGATGCTGCAGGACCGGCACGGCGACCTGTGGCTGGGAACCGAGAACCAGGGCCTGCTGCGGATCTCGGCGCATGGCCTGGAACGATTGCCGGCCGGCCTGAACCTGCCGGGCGGGCGCGTGGTCAGCCTGCGCGAGGATGCCGAAGGCAGCATCTGGGTGGGGGCCAACGGTGGCCTGTACCGCCTGCGCGAAACACTGTTCAGCAGCTACACCGAGCGCGATGGCCTCAGTGGCGACTATGTGCGCACGGTGCTGGAGGACCGCGACCGCCAGTTGTGGGTCGGTAGTGCCAGTGGTCTCGACCTGCAGACACCCGATGGCCGCTTCCGCGCGGTTCCCCTGCACAACCGCGGCGGCAAGGCGCCATCGGTATTGAGTCTGGCGCAGGGGCCGGACGGCGACCTGTGGGTCGGTACGTTCGGCGACGGCGTTTACCGGCTGGACCGCGATGGCAGTCTCCGCCACAACTATGCGGCAGCCGACGGCATGCCGGGTGGCAACATCCGCGCGATCAGTGTCGATCCGCAGGGCAGGGTCTGGGCGGGTACGCAGAAGGGCGTGGTACGCATCGACGGCGACCGAGTGCAGGTGTCGACTGCCCCGGGCATGCCCGGTGGCCTCATCACCGCACTCGAGCATGACCACCAGGGCAACCTGTGGATCGGCACCATCGAGGGCATCCGCGTGCTGCGTGGCGACCACGTCCAGTCGATCGACCTGGCACCGATGGGCGGGGGCCGCAGTGTGTTCGGTTTCCACCAGCTGGGCGACGCGATGTGGATCAGCAGCGACCGCGGCCTGTACCGTTGGCTCGACGGAAAGCTGGCGCGCGTCGGCCTGGAGCAGGGCATGCCGGTGGATGCGGTGTTCCAGCTGGTGCCGGATCGTCTTGGCAACGTGTGGATCAGCAGCAACCGCGGCGTGCTGCGCACCGACATGGCGACCCTCAATGCCGTGGCAGATGGCCGCGCACCACGAGTGGTGGTGGAGCGCTACAACGAGATCGACGGCATGGCCAACGCGCAGGCCAACGGCAGCTCCGGGCCATCGGCCATCCTGCGCCAGGACGGCACCTTCTGGGTGGTCACCGCCGGAGGCCTGAGCACCGTCGACCCGCAACGCCTGCAGCGCTTCCGCGAGCGCCCATCACCGCCGGCAGCGATCGAGAGCGTGCAGGTGGATGGCGCACCCGTGCATTGGGAGGGCCCGGATCGCAACTACATTCCCGGCGGCCGACGTCTGGCGGTGAGCTATGTGGGCCTGAGTTACCTGATGTCGGACCGGATCCGCTATCGCACGCGGCTGGATGGCCTGGACACCGGCTGGGTCGAGCGCGGCCCGCAGCGCAGCGTCGAGTTCGTCGGCCTGCCTCCGGGTGACTACACCCTGCACGTGTCGGCGGCGCATCCAGGCGGGGCCTGGGGCCAGCAGGAAGCCGTGTGGAGCTTCACGGTGGAGCCGTTCTGGTGGCAACGCCGCAGCGTGCAGCTGCTGGGCGGGTTGTTGCTGCTGGCTGGGCTGGTGGTGCTGTACCGCCTGCTGCTGCAGCAGCTGAAGGCCAGCAACCTGCGCCTGGCACGGCGCGTGGACGAGGCAACCTTCGACCTGCAGGCCAAGACCGTGCACCTGCAGGCGCTGAACCAGGAAAAGACCGAGCTGGCCGAGCGCCTTGCACGGCAGGCCGAGGCCTTTGAGCGGCAGGCGCGCGAGGATGCGCTGACCGGGCTGGCCAATCGCCGTGCCTTCGATGAAACGCTGGCGCGCGACTTCGCCCGTTCACAGCGCAGCGGCCACCCGCTGTGCCTGGTGGTGCTGGACATCGACCACTTCAAGGACGTCAACGACCGCCACAGCCACAGCATCGGCGATGCGGTGCTGGTGCAGGTGGCCAGGCTGATCGCCGCGGCCTGCCGTGACTCGGACCTGCCCGCGCGTACCGGTGGCGAGGAGTTCGCGCTGCTGCTCAACGACACCCGCCTGGAAGAAGCCGCGCAGCTGTGCGCGCGCCTGCGCGGCCTGTTCCATGACCACCCCGACTGGGCCGGTGTAGCGGGCCTGCGCGTGACCTTCAGCGCAGGCCTGGTGGAACTGGATGCCGATGACCGCACCCCGGCGCTGCTGTACCAGCGCGCCGACCGCGCGCTGTACCGCGCCAAGAGCGACGGCCGCGATCGTACGAGTATTGGTTGATCGCATCCACGCATGGCGTGGATCTACTGGTGTTGTCGTACCAACCGGCGGTGCCGACCAACGGTCGGCACCCACCAGAGAAGTGCGGCTAAGCCCCCAGGGGCGGGTTCACGGCGTCCCCCGCGAACCCACCTTGTCCGGCCCGACCGCTGATTTGCTTCACGCCACGAGGGGCTCCGCCGCTGGCTGTCTTACCGCGGCCAGGCGTTGGCGATGGTGCAGAACAATCGTGCGGTCTGTTCGGTGTCATACACCGCGCTGTGTGCTTCGTTCGCATCCCAGCCCAACCCGGCGGCCGTGGCTGCACGCGCCAGCACCGTCTGCCCGTAGGCGATGCCGGCCAGGGTGACGGTGTCGAACACGCTGAACGGATGGAACGGATTGCGCTTGTGGCCGGTCCGGGCCACGGCGGCGTTGACGAAGCCCAGGTCGAAATGGGCGTTGTGGCCGACCAGGATCGCGCGCTGGCAGCCGTACTTCTTCATCGCCGCGCGTACCGGGGTGAAGATGTGGTCCAGTGCGGCCTTCTCTTCCTTGGCCAGCCGGAACGGGTGGTCGAGGATGATGCCGGTCACTTCCAGCGACTTCGGGTCGATCTCCAGGCCCTCGGCCGGCACCACATGGGCACTGGCGGTCTGGCCGGGGTAGAGCAGGCCGTTCTCGTCCATCTCGATCGGCACCGCGGCGATTTCCAGCAGGGCGTTGCGCTGGCTGTCGAAGCCGCCGGTTTCCACGTCCACCACCACCGGCAGGAAGCCGCGGAAGCGTTGTGACATCGCGCGCTGCGCCTGGGGGATTGCGGAATCGGAGGCGGCGGCAGGTGCGGGAGTGGGGTCATTCATGCGTGAATTCTAGCAGAGCGGCCTCGAGCGCCCGGCCAGCCTGTGACGCACGGGCTCCCTGCGCAGGAGCGTGTCGACCAAGGTCGACACCTACCGGTGCACCGCGCGCCCAGGATTCCGGTAGGTGCCAACCTGGGTTGGCACGATGCGCGCCGACCAGGGTCGGCATCTACCGGACTGCTGGCCGCGCAGGCGTGCCCGATGGCTGCCACCGTGCCAACCACGCATCCACGCTCAGCCTACCGGCGCCGCTGAAGATCAGTGGCAGCAGCATCGCCATAAAGAGCACCGGCAGCTTGAAGTTGCCGAAGCCCTGGTCAGTGATCGCATAGCCCATCGCGAGGTCGCCCAGCGAGTCCCATTGCATCGGCCAGTGCACGGCGTAGGTGGCCACCACGGTCAATACCAGCAGGCTGGCGGCGGCGAAACGCGTACCGAAACCCAACAGCAGGCAGGCCGCGCCGACCAGTTCGAACCAGGTCGCCAGCTGCCAGTTCAGCGTGCTCGGCAGCTGATCGAACGGGAACGGAAAGGCATCCTGCAGGTCGGCGAACCAGTTCTGGCCGTGCAGTTTCTCGCGGCCGGATTCGAAGTACTCCCAGGCCAGCAGCAGGCGCAGGCCGAGCGGGGCCAACCAGGGGGCGAGACGGTCCAGCTGGCCACGCGCGGTGGCCAGGGTCGGAAGGTTCATCAGGGGGTCTCCGCGAATGAGGTGTGTCAGGGAGGGGCTGTGAGCGGGCCGATCACGCCGGCCTGCAGGAACTGCCGCAGCAGCGCGGCACCGGGTTCGGCCAGCGCATCCTCGGCCAGCCCGTGTCCACTGGCCAGCTGCTGCAGGTAGGTTTGTCCTTCCAGCCCAGGCTGTTCGCCGATGCTGGACAGCAGGAACACCGCCAGAGGGCTGAGCGTGGCGAATCGCACCTCGCCGTCGGCATCGCGGCGCACCAGAAGGCCAGTCGGCTCGGCCGGCGGCTCGGTCGGTGCGTCCTCAGCGCCGAGCCGGTGCACCGGCCACTGATACAGCAGCGGCCATGCCAGCGGCGAGCGCTGCAGCGGCACCCGAACCGGGTCGGTGTCGTCCTGCGCCGGCAGCGGTTCGGCATCCAGCTGGTACAGCGCGGTTTCCACCCATTCGTAGTGGGCCAGTTCGGCCAACGCCGGATGCGGCAGCTGTGGCTGAGCCTGCAGCCACTGCACGAATTCGGCGGCCAGTTCGGTGAACAGCGGTGTCTGGCAGCGATGGGTCGCGAAGTACTGGCGCACCAGTCCGCTCCAGGCCGGTTCGCCGAGCAGGCGCACGCAGACCGGGAAGCCGTTGCTCAACAGACCGAGCAGGTTGTTGAACAGCAGTCGTTGGTATACCGCGACCCGGCGTGATTCCAGCCCGGCCGGTGGCGGCACGCCCTGTGGATCACGCAGATGGGCAGTGAATGCGTGCTGCTGCGCGCGCAGCGTGTCGGGAGCATCAGCCATGTGCGCCCCCGGCGTGCGTCGCCTGCAGGCGGCGGATGGTCTGCAGCTCGCCCTGCAGTTCGGCGTAGGGCGGGAAGTTGAAATCGCGCTCAAGCAGGGTGGGGCGTGCGCCGATGCGTGCATAGGTGCGTGCCAGCAGCGCCCAGACCGGGTCGATCACCGCACTGCCATGGGTATCGATCTTCAGGTCCGGTGCCTCGTCCAGGTGCCCGGCCACGTGCAGGCAGACGATGCGTTCTGCGGGCAGCCCGGCAATGAAGGTGTCGGCGTCGTAGCCGTGGTTGCAGGCGTTGACGTAGACGTTGTTGACGTCCAGCAGCAGGTCGCAGTCGGCCTCGGCGAGCACGGCGTTGGTGAAGGCCAGCTCGTCCATCGCCGGCTCCGGCGCCACGTAGTAGGACACGTTCTCCACTGCGATGCGGCGACCCAGCAGGTCCTGCACACGGGCGATGCGTGCGGCGGTATGGCGCACCGCTTCGTCGGTAAATGGAATCGGCAGCAGGTCGTACAGGTGGCCGTCGTCGCTGCAGTAGCTCAGGTGCTCGCTGTACAGCGGCACGCGGTGCTTTTCCAGGAACTGGCCGACCTGTTCCAGCAGCCGGGTATCCAGCGGCGCACTGCCGCCCAGCGACAGGGACAGGCCGTGGCAGCTGAGCGGATGGCGCTGTGCCAGCTCGGCCAGTGCATCCCCGGCAGGACCACCGACATGGATCCAGTTCTCCGGCGCGCATTCGAGGAAATCGAAGTCGCCCGCCGGTGCATCACGCAGCTCCTGCAACAGCGCCCGGCGCAGCCCCAACCCGGCGGCCGCCGCACGAAGCGGCGACCGCGGGCTGACGACGCTGGCGCGGACGTCAGTGCTTGCCACCGCACTTGCCTTCGCCACACTTGCCTTCGGCCGCCTTCTTGTCGCCGGACGTGGCCTTGGCGCCTGCCGCAGCGCCGGCAGCCTTGCCCTTGTCGGCGCCGCACTTGCCTTCGGCGGTCTTGCCGTCGGCGCCACACTTGCCTTCGGCATGCTTGGTCGCGTCAGCGGCCATCTTGGTGTCGGCGGCCTTGGCGTCGGTACTGGCCTTGGCTGCCTGTCCGGCAACCAGGTAGCCCTGGGCGAGGTCGC
The DNA here is from genome assembly GCF_059369555.1 of Stenotrophomonas sp. YJH_SMC_21. Classification (NCBI taxonomy): domain Bacteria; kingdom Pseudomonadati; phylum Pseudomonadota; class Gammaproteobacteria; order Lysobacterales; family Lysobacteraceae; genus Stenotrophomonas; species Stenotrophomonas sp. YJH_SMC_21. Next base: position 284,782 of record NZ_JCAFSU010000003.1, on the reverse strand, counting down.
TCATGCTCAGGGCCGAGGCACTGGCGGTCATGCCCAGGCCGGCGGCCAGGGCGGTAGCAGTCAGCAGGGACAGGGTCTTGTTGGAACTGCTCATCGGTCGTGCTCCTGGGTGGTGTGGGCGGGTGCCCGGATGGCCGGCAGGGATGCCGGTGGAAACGATGGTGCAGCGATCCTACTCAACGAATCCTCGCCAAGAACTCAAATTTTCGTGAGGTTTGTTACAGAAGCATCCGGAAGGTTCGCACCGGGCAAGCCCGGCGCCCACAACGCGGGTGGAACACCCCAAAAAAGAAGGCCGCTGTCACCAGGACAGCGGCCACCTTGGAGTCGACTCCGGTGTTGCAGTGCAGCGTCAGGGCTGGCCGGTGCTGGAGGTCTCGTCGCGCTTCTCGCGCGGCGGCAGCGGCTGCTCCCCGTGCACCAGGAACCACACGTTCTCGGCGATGTTGGTGGCGTGGTCGCCCACGCGCTCCAGGTTCTTGGCCATGAACAGCAGGTGCGTGCACGGGGTGATGTTGCGCGGGTCTTCCATCATGTAGGTCAGCAGCTCGCGGAACAGCGCGGTGTACTGCGCGTCCAGGCGAGCGTCGTCCTCGCGCAGTTCCAGTGCGGCGTCGGCGTCGTTGTCGCGGTAGGCGGCAATGGCACGACGGACCTGCTGCGCGGCCAGGCGGCCCAGCGCACGCAGGCCCTGGATCTGCGGCAGCGGCGGCACCTTGCCCAGCGCGATCGAACGCTTGGCGACGTTGGCCGCGTAGTCGCCGATACGCTCGATGTCGGCCGGGATGCGCAGGCCGGCGAGGATCTCGCGCAGGTCGCGCGCCATCGGGCCGCGCAGGGCCAGGCGCATCACGTCATGGCTGATCTGCTGCTCCAGCGCATCAATGGCTTCGTCGTTGGCGATGATGCGATGGGCGGCGTTCTCGTCGCGCTTCTCGATTACGTCCATCGACGCTTCGAGCTGGGCGACGGCCATCTCGCCCATGCGCACGATTTCGGCCACCAGGCGCTGCTGCTCTTCGTCGTAGCTCTTGACGATGTGGTCGTTGGGAAGGTTCATGGTCTGCAATCCGGGTAGAGCCAGGCCGTGCCTGGGACATGTGGCGAAGGATCAGCGTCGATCAGCCGAAGCGACCGGTGATGTAGTCCTCGGTCTGCCGCTGCGACGGCTGCGAGAAGATCACTTCGGTGCGGTCGTGCTCGATCAGGTCGCCCAGGTACATGAAGGCGGTGTAGTCGGAAACGCGCGCGGCCTGCTGCATGTTGTGGGTGACGATGACGATGGTGTACTCGTGCTTGAGCTCCTCCACCAGCTGCTCGATGCGGCTGGTCGAGATCGGATCCAGCGCCGAGGTCGGCTCGTCCAGCAGCAGCACCGACGGGCGCAGCGCCACGGCACGGGCGATGCACAGGCGCTGCTGCTGGCCACCGGACAGGCCCAGCGCGCTCTGCCCCAGCTTGTCCTTCACTTCGTCCCACAGTGCGCCCTGGCGCAGTGCCTGCTCGACGCGGTCGGCCATGTCGGCCTTGCTCAGTTTCTCGTGGTGGCGGATGCCGTAGGCCACGTTCTCGAAGATGGTCATCGGGAACGGCACCGGCTTCTGGAACACCATGCCGACCTTGCTGCGCAGGCGGTTCATCGGGTACTTCGGCGACAGGATGTTCTCGCCGTCCAGCAGCACTTCACCGCGCGCTTCCAACTTCGGGTACAGCGCGTAGATGCGGTTGAAGATGCGCAGCAGGGTCGACTTGCCGCAACCGGAGGGACCGATCAGCGCGGTCACGCGCTTTTCCGGAATCTCCAGGTTGATGCCCTTCAGGGCGTGGAACTTGTCGTAGTAGAAGTCCAGTCCACGCGCAGCCAGCTTCACCGGCGACGGCGTGTGCAGGCTCTCGTGCGAGGACGGCACGGCGATGCGCTGCATCGGCACGGCGTTGGAAAGGTCGTTCATGGCGTTGTCCACGGAAAGGTCAGTCATGGGAGATACGGTTGCGCAGCAGGATGCCGCGGGCGGCAAGGCTGACCAGCAACACGAAGACAGTCAGCACCAGGGCACCGGCCCAGGCCAGCACCTGCCAGGATTCATACGGGCTGCCGGCGAACTGGTTCATCACCACCGGCACCGAGGCCATCGGCTGGAAGATGTTGTTGTTCCAGTACTGGTTGCCGAAAGCGGTGAACAGCAGCGGAGCGGTCTCGCCGGAGATGCGGGCCAGCGCCAGCAGGATGCCGGTGATGATGCCGGCCGAGGCGCTGCGGTACAGCACCTGCACGATCACCTTCCACTGCGGGATGCCCAGCGACAGGGCCGCTTCGCGCATCTGCGAGGGCACCAGCCGCAGCATCTCGTCGGTGGTGCGCACCACCACCGGCAGCACGATGAAGGCCAGCGACAGGGCACCGGCGAACGCCGAGAAGTTGCCGCCGGTCTGCATCACGTACAGGGTGTAGACGAACAGGCCCAGCACGATCGACGGTGCCGACAGCAGGATGTCATTGACGAAGCGGACCACGGTGCCGGCCTTGCGGGCGTTGCCGTACTCGGCCAGCCAGGTACCGGCCAGCACGCCCAGCGGCGTGCCGATGCCGATCGCCAGCGCACACATCACGGCACTGCCGAAGAAGGCGTTGGCGAGGCCACCGTCCTGCATCGGCGGCGGCGTCATCTTGGTGAACAGGTCCCAGTTGATGCCGGCCAGGCCTTTCGAGGCCAGGGTGAACAGGATCCAGCCCAGGAAGAACAGGCCGAACAGCGCGGTGGCGCAGGAGGCGGTGATCGCAACGACGTTGCCGATGCGGCGGCGCAGGTACAACGAATCAGCGGTGGTGGACATCAGTTGCCCTCCTTGCGGGACAGGCGCATCAGCATCAGGCGGGCGATGGCCAGCACCACGAAGGTGACGATGAAGAGGACGAAGCCGAGCAGCAGCAGGGCCGAACGGTAGGTTTCAGTGGCTTCGCCGAAATCGTTGGCGATCAGCGCGGCGATGGTGGTGCCCGGCTCCAGCAGCGACGGCGACAGGCGCACGCTGTTGCCGATCACGAAGGCCACCGCCATCGTCTCGCCCAGGGCGCGGCCGAGGCCGAGGAAGATGCCGCCGATCACTGCCGAGCGGGTGTAGGGCAGGACGATGTCCCAGCTCACTTCCCACTTGGTGGAGCCCAGCGCGTACGCCGACTCCTTCAGGCGGGTCGGCACGGTCAGGAACACTTCGCGCATCACCGAGGAGATGAACGGAATGACCATGATGGCCAGCACGAAACCGGCGGTGAGCATGCCGATGCCCAGCGGCGGGCCCTGGAACATCGGGCCGATGATCGGCCATTCGCCCAGGGTCTCGTTGAGGAACGGGGTGACGTACTCGGTCATCACCGGCACCAGCACGAACAGGCCCCACATGCCGTAGATGATCGAGGGAATGCCGGCCAGCAGTTCGATGGCGGTACCGACCGGGCCACGCAGCCAGCGCGGCGCGACTTCGGTGAGGAAGAAGGCGATACCGAAGCTGACCGGCACGGCGATGACCATCGCGATGACGGCGGTGACCAGGGTGCCGTAGATCGGGGCGAGCGCACCGAACTTGTTTTCGACCGGATTCCAGTCGGCGGAGAAGAAGAAGCTCAGGCCCTGCATCTGCAGGGCATGGCGGCCGCCCCACAGCATCGACAGCGCGGCGCAGGCCAGGGCGATCAGGACGAAGATGACGGTGCCGACCAGCACCCATCGGAACAGTTTGTCGTTGCGGGCATCACGCGCATCACGCGTGGACGGGGCGGCTACAGGCTGGGCGATGGCATTCATGGGGACGGCAGGGCCAGGAAGGGGCGGGGCGGCACGGCGTGGAAGAAGCGGTGCCCGCGTGGGGCGGGCACCGTCGTGTCCATCACTTCAGGTCGGTCGCCCAGTAGGCCTCGATCTGCTTGACCAGTTCGGCCGGCAGAGGCACGTAGTGCAGCTCGTTGGCCTGCGCCTGGCCGTTTTCGAAGGCCCACTTGAAGAAGGCCAGGGTGTCCTGGTTGCGCTTGGCGTCCTTCGGCTTCTTCTGCATCAGCATGAAGTTGGTGGCGGTGATCGGCCACGCCTGCTCGCCCGGAGCGTTGGTGATGACCAGGTTGAAGTCCTTGGCGCTGGCCCAGTCGGCGCTGGCGGCCGCGGCGGCGAAGGTTTCCGCGCTCGGCTCGACCCAGTTGCCGGCCGCGTTCTGCATGGCGGTGTACGGCATGCCGTTCTGCAGCGCGTAAGCCAGTTCGACGTAGCCGATCGAGCCCTTGATCTGCTTCACGTAGGAAGCCACGCCTTCATTGCCCTTGCCACCGACGCCGTCCGGCCACTGCACCGAGGTGCCTTCGCCGACCTTGCTCTTCCACTCCGGGCTGACCTTGGACAGGTAGTTGGAGAAGTTGAAGGTGGTGCCCGAACCGTCCGAACGGTGGACCAGGGTGATCTTGCCGTCCGGCAGCTTCACGCCCGGGTTGGCGGCGACGATGGCCGGGTCGTTCCAGGTCTTGACCTTGCCCAGGAAGATGTCGGCCAGCAGGGCGCCGCTCAGGCGCAGCTTGCCGGCTTCCAGGCCTTCGATGTTGACCACCGGCACCACGCCGCCGATGGCGGACGGGAACTGCGCCAGGCCGGCCTGGGCCAGCTCTTCGCTGCTCAGCGGCTTGTCGGAGGAACCGAAGTCGACGGTGCCGGCCTTGATCTGGGCAATACCGCCGCCGGAGCCGATCGACTGGTAGTTGATCTTGGCGCCGGTGCTGGTGTTGTAGTCAGCCGACCACTTGGAGACCAGCGGGAAGATGAAGGACGCGCCCGCGCCGGACACTTCGGCGGTCACCTTGGCACCGGCAGCGGCCGGGGCGGCGGCGCCGTCGGCAGCCGGCTGCTGCGCGGCCTGCTTGTCGCCACCGCAGGCCGACAGGCCCAGGGCGATGGCCAGGGAAAGGGCGGCGAGGCCGGCCGAGTGCAGTTTCATGGTCACTCCATAGCGGGGAAGAGCCGACGTGGTCGGCGGATGCGGCTATGAAATGATGTTTTTGTTACAGCCGTATTACGACCATGACAGGGGTGTCCTGGATCACGTTCTGACAAGGGTTTCACAGGATTGGCGCCGATCCGGCAGGTGCCCGGAAACCCCCGATCTGCGCACCGATATGACGGTCGGTTGGCCCTTGTAGAGTTGAGCCATGCTCGACTGCTCCCTGTTCTCGGTAGGTGCGGACCGTTGGTCCGCACGCTCCAGCACCCAGCCGAGCGTGGGCTCGTCTCTACAAACGCTCCTGCCTTTGCTCCTGCCTTCCATGACCCCACCGCGCCCCCGATGAACAGTCGAGAGGCGGTGGGCCAGGGCGTGCAGGACCGTCCACGGCATGGATGCCGTGGACGAGCCCCCAAGGGTGAGGGCGGTTTGCCTGCGAGGCACTGCCTCGCAAGCGCCCGAACGCACAGCCGCCAGCGGCTGGGCCGGACCGCGGAGCGGGGTTTACGGCGTGTCCCGGGCTGGGCCCTGCGCCGACTCCGGGCAGTAGATTGGAAGCGCAGCGCTCTTCACGACCCATCCCCCAAAAACAAGAAGAGCGCGAGATCTCGAGGATCTCGCGCCCGGGTGGGAGCGGCGGGGGAGAGAGGACCCGCCGCCCCCGTTCCTGCGGGGGAACGCGCTTACTTCAGGTTCTGCGACCAGTAGGTCTCGATCTGGCGGACCAGGCTGTCCGGCAGCGGCACGTAGTCCAGCTGGCGGGCCTGGGCGTCGCCATTCTTGTAGACCCAGCGGAAGAACTCCTGGGTCGCCTTGCCATTGGCAGCATTCTTCGGCGTCTTCTGCACCAGGATGAAGTTGGTGGCGGTGATCGGCCAGGACTCGGCGCCCGGCGCGTTGGTCATCACCAGGTAGAAGTCGCGGGCGTTGGCCCAGTCGGCGCTGGCGGCAGCGGCTGCGAACGAGGCGTCGCTCGGCTGCACGAACTTGCCGGCGGCGTTCTTCATCGCGGTGTAGGAGAGCTTGTTCTGCAGCGCGTAGGACAGTTCGACATAGCCGATGCCGCCCTTGATCTGCTTCACATAGGCGGCAACACCTTCGTTGCCCTTGCCGCCGATGCCGGCCGGCCACTGCACCGAGGTGCCTTCACCGACCGAGCTCTTCCACTCCGGGCTGACCTTGGACAGGTAATTGACGAAGTTGAAGGTGGTGCCCGAGCCGTCCGAACGATGCACCACGGTGACCTTGGCGTTGGGCAGGGTCACGCCCGGGTTCAGCGCGGCGATGGCCGGGTCGTTCCAGGTCTTGATCTTGCCCAGGAAGATGTTGGCCAGCACCGCGCCGTCCAGCTTCAGCGCGCCCGGCGCGATGCCGGCCACGTTGACCACCGGCACCACGCCGCCGATCACCGACGGGAACTGCGCCAGGCCCGCAGCAGCCAGGTCTTCCGGCTTCAGCGGCGCGTCGGAGGAGCCGAAATCAACGGTCTTGGCCTTGATCTGGGCAATGCCGCCGCCGGAACCGATGGACTGGTAGTTGACCTTGTTGCCGGTTGCGGTGCTGTAGTCGGCCGACCACTTGGACATGACCGGGTAGATGAACGATGCGCCCGCGCCGGTGATATCGGCGGCGTTGGCGGCGAACACGGACGATGCGGCCAGGATGGCGACAGCGGCGCGCGACTTGAAGGCGTGGATCACGGGGAGACTCCTGGGGTGGTGGTCGAAGGGCGGTTGCCCGACGTTTCGGTGCACATTCCATAACGGTTGCGTGACACCCCCGCGTCTGTCATATGACGCGGGCGTGACACGCGTCATGAGCGATGTCACGTCCGCTGCGCCGGCAGGGCAGCGCGGCTACCGATGCAACGACGAAGGCACGGCCGGGGCCGTGCCTTCGCGGGTCAACGCAGGGGGCTGGACTTACCAGAAGAACTGCGCGCGGGCTTCCAGGATGTTGGGATCATCATTGACGAAACCGCGCGCCGTGGAGCTGTACTTCTTGCTGTCGACCATCACGTAGTTGAGCATCAGCTTGAAGTTGGAACGCAGGTACCAGTTGGCGCCCACGGTCCAGATGTCCATCTTGCCACCCAGCACGCCATCGACGATCGGCGGGCGACCGGCAACCGGGTTGGCGGCGAGGTTGCCGTCATTGAGGTCCATGTGGTCGTAGCGCACGCCCAGCTGCCACTGGCCGCCGGCCGGGTTGTTCGGCAGGCCGGTGCCCGGGGTGCCGCCCTTGTAGCTCCAGGTCTCGCCGGTGACGTTCCACACGCCGCTGATGTAATAGCCGTCGCTGGTGTAGTTGTCGTGGTCGTAGCGCTTGGCCTTGCTGGTGTAGTACTCGGCCTGGGCCTTGAACGGGCCCTGGAAGTACATCGCTTCGGCACCGATGGTGCTGACGCGGTCGGTGTCGGTCAGGTTGCCACTGTCGACCAGGCGGGCCGTGGCGAGGTCGGCATTCGGACGTGCACGCACGCGCAGGGTGTCGGCGTCGGTGTCGTAGTTGACGTAGCTCAGGCCGAAGTGCAGGACCTGGCCCTTTTCATTGATCGGGGCCCAGGTGCCACGCGCGCCGTAGCCGCTGCCGTGGGCCAGGTTGCGGGTCAGCTCGCGGCCGAAGGCGCTGGCAGTCACCGACCAGTTGTCCTGGCCGTAGCTGTACGCGCCGCCCAGGCGGCGGGCGATGGCATAGGTGTTGGTGACCGCTGCCTTGGAAATGAAATCGTTGTTCTTGGTGCTGGACAGTTCTTCCAGGCTGTTGGGCTGCTTGAACTGGCCCAGCTGCAGGAAGTGGTTGGCGTTGCCCAGCAGCTTGTACTTCACGTTGGTGTCGAGGAACTTGTCGGCCTTGGCGTCATAGCCGACCACCCACTCCACGTTGCCCGGGCCCTTGCCCTTCAGCACCAGCTCGGCGCGACGCAGTTCGAATTCGCTGTTCTTGCCGTTGCCGGCGTCGCCACCGTTGAGGTCGACCACATCGTTGTGGAACCAGTTGCCATCGGCCTGGACCAGGCCTTCGAAGGTGATTTCCGAACCGCCGATCACGTCGATGGCGACTTCGGCGTGTGCAGCCGGCACATACAGCGCAGCAGCCACGGCCACCGTAAGGAGTTGGTGATGCAGTTTCATGGAGAGGAGCCTTGCAGGCAGGTGGGAAGATGCGCGCAGGCTAGAAGGTAAAGATTGCGTAAATGTGACAGTTCACGCGCGGCAGACATCCACCGCAGGCCCCGTCACGACAGGGCCTGCCATTGAACCCGCTTGCGTATGACGCCCGGATTGCGCCTTGGTTGCAGTCGATCCACGCCCTGCATGGATGCGGCCGTCACTCGGCTGGGGTCTTGTCCTTGAACCGGCACAGATCGGCGATCACGCATCCCGGGCAATCCGGCTTGCGCGCCTTGCACACATAACGTCCGTGCAGGATCAGCCAGTGATGCGCGTCGAGCAGGAATTCGGCGGGGATCACCTTCACCAGCTTGTCTTCCACTTCGCGCACATTCTTTCCCGGGGCCAGGCCGGTACGGTTGGAGACGCGGAAGATATGCGTGTCCACCGCCATCACCGGCTCGCCGAAGGCGGTGTTGAGCACCACGTTGGCGGTCTTGCGGCCCACGCCCGGCAGTGCTTCCAGCGCATCGCGATCGCGCGGCACTTCACCACCATGCTTTTCCAGCAGGATCGCGCAGGTGGCGATCACGTTCTTCGCCTTGGCGTTGAACAGGCCGATGGTGGCGATGTACTGCTTAAGTCCTTCTTCGCCAAGCGCGAGGATCTTCGCCGGCGTGTTGGCCACCGGGAACAGGCGGCGCGTGGCCTTGTTGACGCCGACGTCGGTGGCCTGCGCCGACAGCGCCACCGCCACCAGCAGCTCGAACGGCGAGCTGTACTCCAGTTCGGTCTTCGGGTGCGGGTTGAGTTCGCGCAGGCGGGTGAACATCTCCACCACGTCGGCGCGCGGCATCGTGCCGCCACGCCGCGCCGGGGCGCGTGCGGTTTTCTTCGTGGTCGCCATTACTGCTCCTTGCCGCTGGCGCGGGCCTTGGCCCGGGCGAGGATGGCGGCGGCTGCGGCGGGCAGGGCGGGCTTCACGTCCGGCGCCGGGGCGGGCGTGCGCCGCGCGTCGCGTTCGGCTTCGCGGCGGGCCAGTCGCACCGCACGGGCGCGGTAGCGTTCGCGTGCCGCCCAGGCGGCCTGAAGCTGCTGCTGGGCCTGCTGCAACCGCTGCGGGAGTTCCGGGTGGCCGGGCAGCAACTGCGCGTCGTCGGCGCGGGCGACATAGTCCATCAGCCCGGCCTGCAGGGCGCCGTCGAGATCGTCTGCCTGGACCCGGGCAAACAGCTGCGCGGGGTTGGGTCGGGATGCCATGGCGTCAGCGGTTCTGGAAGGCCGGCGGGCGGCGCTGCAGGAAGGCGCTGGTTCCCTCGCGCATGTCCTCGGTGGCGAACAGCAGGCCGAACTGTGCGCTTTCGTATTCCAGCCCGGCTTCCAGGCTGCATTCGCCGCCCACGTGCACCGCATCGAGCAGGCCGCGCAGGGCCAGCGGCGCCGAGCGTGCCAGCTGCCGGGCGATGTCCTGCACGCGGTTGTCCAGCGCGTCGGCCGGTACCACCTCGTTGACGATCCCCAGTTCCAGCGCACGTGCGGCATTGATCGGTGCACCCAGCAGGCATAGCTCCAGGGTGGCGGCGCGGCCGCACAGGCGCAGCAGGCGCTGGCTGCCGCCGAAGCCGGGAATCAGCCCGAGATTGATTTCCGGTTGGCCGACTTTGGCGGTATCGGCGGCAATGCGCAGGTGGCAGGCCATGGCCAGTTCCAGGCCGCCGCCCAGGGCAAAACCGTTGACGCGGGCGATGACCGGTTTGGGCATGCGCTCGATCTGGCGCATCAGGGCCTGGCCCAGCAGCGAGAAATCACGTCCCTGAACCGCGCTGAGTGTGTTCATCTCGGCGATGTCAGCGCCAGCCACGAACGCCTTCGGGCCGGCACCGGTCAGCACCACCACGCGGATCTCCGGGTCTGCGGCGGCGGCGCTGAAGGCCTCGGCCAGGGCCTGCAGGGTCGCGGCGTTCAGGGCGTTGAGCTTGTCCGGGCGCTGGACGGTCACGGTGCGGATGGCGCCGTCGTCGGTGACAGCGATCAAGGCATCGGCCACGGGGAAACTCCTGGAACGTTAAAAAAAAGTGATATTGAACTCCGCGAACGCAGACGGGTCATAGCCTGCATCGTGAGTAGCGGTTACACGTTGCGCCCGTTATCCTAACCCGTCGCCTCAGGGCGGCGCAGAACGTCCCTGAGTTACCACCCCTGGAGAACTGTTTGATGAAGTTGCGTTCTATCGCGGTCGCCGTCGCGGCCCTGGCCCTGACGGGCAATGCCTTCGCCCAGGACGTCTCGTCCGAAAAGGGCAAGCTGAGCTACTACTTCGGTTACGACTACGGCAACAACCTGGCGGAGCTGACCGGTCGTGGTGAGCAGCTGGACATCAACTCGGTGGTGAAGGGCCTGCAGGATGCCTACGCCAAGAAGCAGCCGGCGATCACCGCCGAGCAGCTGAAGCCGGCCGTTGAAGCGTTCCAGAAGCGCGAGCAGGGCCGTGCCCAGGCTGCCAAGGCCGAGTACGAGAAGGCTGCTGCCGAAAACAAGACCAAGAGCGATCAGTTCATCGCGGCGAACAAGGCCAAGGCCGGCGTGCAGTCGCTGCCGAGCGGCGTCCAGTACCGCGTGATCGAAGCCGGCAAGGGTGCCAAGCCGACCCAGGCCAGCACCGTGCAGCTGGAAGTGGCCGGTCCGTTCCCGTACGGCCAGCGCCCGACCGAAGCCCGCCCGGCCCAGCAGATCCCGTCGATCAAGGTCAGCGAAGTCGAAATGAAGGCCATGCGCGAGACCCTGCTGCAGATGCCGGCCGGCTCGAAGTGGGAAGTCACCCTGCCGCCGGACCAGGCCTACGGTGCGGACCCGCGCACCCCGTTCCCGCCGAACGTGGCTGTGCAGTTCGAGATCAAGCTGGTCAGCGTCAAGTAAATCGAAGCAGTAAACCAAACGCGCCGGTGATCCCACCGGCGCGTTTTTGTTTGCGCAGTGCCTGACGGTAGAGTCGACTGTCAGTCGACTGCTCTTGGGTCACATCGGGGAAACGCCCGCGCTGCGCGCGCGAGTCGACTGACAGTCGACTCTACCGTCCGACCGGCCGACCCGCGCAAATTCAGCCCGTTCGCGCTACTGTTGCCGGGTGCAAACAATGGAAGAAACGGCGCGTGTTGTCGCAAGTCCCTGCATCGGAGTGTGCACGCTGGATCCGCACCGGCGGTGCACCGGCTGCGGACGTCATATCGATGAAATCGCACGGTGGCCGTCGATGAGCAACGACGAACGCAGTCGCATCCTGCATCGCGTGCAGCCGTTGCGGGCGCAGCTCCAGCAATCACTGCGCGGCTCGCTGGCCGACCACGAACGTTTGATGCGCGCGCTGCATCCGTTGGCCGATCCGCCGGCCGGCGATGGCTGGAACCGCAGCGAACTGATCGATCTGCTGCCGCCCGGGCCTCCGGTGGAAGCGGCCGTGCTCGCGGGAATCGTGCCCCGCGCCAGTGGCGCGCAGGTGATCCTCACCCGTCGCACCGAAACCCTGCGCACGCACGGTGGCCAGGTCGGATTCCCCGGCGGCCGCACCGAGCCCGACGACCGCGACGCACTGGCGGCAGCATTGCGCGAGAGCCAGGAAGAAATCGCCTTGGCTCCGGGCCAGGTGCAGGCGCTGGGCTATCTCGATCCCTTCGTGACGATCACCGGCTATCGGGTCACCCCGGTGGTGGCGGTGGTCGATCCGGACTTCGTGCCGGTGCCGCAGCCCAGCGAAGTGGCCGAGGTGTTCGAGGTGCCGCTGGACTACCTGATGGCGGCGGACAACCTGCGCCAGGTCGAAATCAACCATCGCGGCCGCATCCGTCACGTCCTTGAGTACAGCTGGCCCGGCCAGCGCATCTGGGGCGCCACCGCGGCCATTCTCTACAACCTGCGTCGCCGCCTGGAGCAAGTGCAATGAACCCGATCGATCCGCCGTGGACCACCCTGGTCGATGTCGCCACCCTGGCTGCCGCGTTGGGCGAGGGCATCCGCGTGGTCGACGCACGCGCCACCGCCAGCACCGCGGTGCGCGTGGTTGATGCGCGTTCCTCGCTGGCCGATCCGCAGGCGGGTAGCGGCCAGTACCTGGCAGGTCATATCCCGGGAGCGGTGTATGCCGATCTGAATCGTGACCTGTCCGATCTGTCGCGCGTCGGCCATGGTCGCCATCCGCTGCCGGACAGCGATGCCTTCGCCGCGAAGCTCGGCCAGTGGGGTATCGGTCCTGACACGCAGGTGGTGGTCTACGACGGCAGCGACGGCAGCATGGCCGCCTCGCGCCTGTGGTGGCTGCTGCGCCTGATCGGGCACAGCAAGGTGGCCGTGCTCGATGGTGGTATCGCCGCGTGGCAGGCCGCAGGGCAACCTTTGGCGACGGGGCCGGACGAGGTGACCACGCTGCCGGCTTACCCGGGCCGTTTCGACACCACCCGGATCGCCAATGCCGAGGAGATCAGCGCACGCCTGAAGCACGCGCCGGGCTGGCTGGTCGACGCACGCGCGGGCGAACGCTTCCGCGGCGAAGTCGAGCCGCTGGACCCGGTCGCCGGCCACGTACCCGGCGCGGTCAACCGTCCGTTTGCGTTGAACGTGGCCGACGGCCGGCTGCGCGATGCACAGGAACTGCGCGTCGAACTGCAGGGTGTGATCGGCAACCGTGATCCGCAGCAGGTGGTGCTGATGTGCGGCTCCGGGGTGACCGCCTGCCACCTGCTGCTGGCGATGGAAAGCGCAGGCCTGAGCGGCGCACGCATCTACGCCGACTCCTGGAGCGGTTGGGTGAGCGACAGCAGCCGCCCGGTGGCGACCGGCGCCTGAGAAGCGCGGGGTCGGATCCGTTTTCCAACGGAAAACGGCTCTGACCCCGTGCCGACCAAGGTCGGCACCCACCAACAGCGGCAGAAATCTGTCGAAGGCGGGGTGGGTCCGGTTGCGGGGGTGTCCGCGGCATGGACGCCGCGGCCAAGCCCCCATGGACGGGTTTACGGCGTCCCCCGCAACCGGACCCACCCCGCCATCCCCCGGAATGCCAGCTCTTGACGTTGACGTTGACGTTGCTTCTGCGGGTGCAGGGCGCAGCCCTGCCGCTTACCCAACCGGCTGCAGCGGCACCTTCGCCAGCACCCGCGCCCACGGGAACAACGGCCCCGGATCACGCTTGCGCGCCACCATCAGCGTCGGATCATCGCTGGCCGGCACCTGCTCCCGATCCAGCTGGTCATGCCCGGCAATCCGCTGCAGCGACCGATAGCGTGCCACCAGCGCCAACAGCAGCTGCTCCAGCGCTTCCAGCTGCGCCTCGGTGTAGGCCTCGTCCATCGCCTGGTGACGGCTGTCGAACCAGTGCGGGTAGCGCCCGGTATTGACCAGTTCGATACCCAGCGTATGCGCGTTCATGCCGCGCACGTGGTGGGCCACCCGTTCCGGTGCCACGTACTGCACCACGCTGCCATCGCGGTCGATGTAGAAATGCCCGCTGTTGCCGGCACCACTGTCGTACAGCACACGCTCGCCGTACTCGCGGGCCATCGCCAGGTCGGGCAGCTCGGTGCAGTGGATCACCACCATCTCCAGCGTGGCCGGGTCGCGCAGTGGCAGGCGGTCTTCGTAGGGCAGGGGCTGCAGCTGCAGGCCGGGCAGGAGCGGGTTGGGCATCGGGCGATGCTAGCATTGCGGCATGAACCTGCCTTCTCTTTCCTGGTTGGCCCGCGCCCACGGAGCGCGCGCATGAGCCGCGGCCACTGCATCCTGTCCCACGGCTTCGAGAGCGGCCCGGAGGCGACCAAGGTCACCGCGCTGGCCGACGTGGCGCAGCGCCTGGGCTGGACCCATGAGCGCCCGGACTACACCGACCTGGACGCGATGAGCGAGGTCAGCCGGGTGGGCGACGTGCCGACCCGCCTGCGCCGCCTGGTTGAACGCACCGCCATCGCCGCCCGGCAGGGCCCGGTGGTGCTGGCCGGCTCCAGCCTGGGCGCCTACATCTCCGCCATCGCCTCGCTGCAGGTGCCGGTGGCCGGCCTGTTCCTGATGGTGCCGCCCACCACCATGGGCCCGATGCCGGTGCTGGATGCCGCCGCCGTGCCGACCACTGTGGTGCAGGCCTGGCATGACGATGTGGTCCCGGCCGCCGGGGTGATCGCCTGGGCGCAGGCGCGTTCGGCGCAGCTGCTGCTGGTCGACGACGGCCACCGCCTGGAACGCCACGTGGAGGCCTCCGCGCAGGCCTTCGAGCGCCTGTTGCGGCAACTGTGAAGCCCGGGCGCACGGCGCGCCCGCCCGCATTGACTACAATGGCAGCCCCGCCGCCCCTGGCGCGGGCCTGCCGGCCGTGCCTACGGCCCTCCTTTCCGACCGGCCCGGCCCCTGTGCCGCGCCCGACCACCTGCGAACCGATCCCGTGAAATTCTTCGTCTCCTGCGCCAAGGGCCTGGAATACCTGCTTGCCGATGAACTGTCGGCCCTGGGCCTTGGCAAGGCCACTGCCACCATTGCCGGCGTCAACGCCGAGGGCGAACTGGAGCAGGCGCTGCGGATCGTGATGTGGTCGCGCCTGGCCAGCCGCGTGCTGTGGCCGATCGACGAGTTCGAGTGCCCGGACGAGCAGGCCCTGTATGACGGCGTGCGTGCGCTGCCGTGGCACGAGCACATCAAGCCGGAGATGACCCTGGCGGTGGACGCACACGTGTCCGGCGACAAGATCACCCATGCCCGCTTCGCCGCGCAGCGGATCAAGGACGCCATCGTCGACCGCATGCGCGATGAAGGCCTGGAGCGCCCTTCGGTCAACACCGATCTGCCCGATGTGCGCGTCAACCTGTCGCTGCGCAAGGGCCGCGCTTCGTTGTCGATCGACCTCGGCGGTGGCCCGCTGCATCGCCGTGGCTGGCGTGGCGCCGCCCACGAGGCACCGCTGAAGGAGAACCTGGCCGCCGCGCTGCTGCTGCGCGCGCAGTGGCCGCGCCTGCACGCCGCCGGTGGCGGCCTGCTGGACCCGATGTGCGGCAGCGGCACGCTGCTGATCGAAGGCGCGCTGATGGCCGCCGACGTCGCCCCGGGCCTGATGCGCCACGGCAGCCTGCCGCCGAGCCGTTGGCTGGGCTTCGACAAGGCGGCCTGGAAGACCCTCCAGAGCGAAGCACGCGATCGCGAGGCCGCTGGCCTGGCCGCGCTGAAGCCGGTCATCCACGGCAGCGACATCGATCCGACCGCGATCCAGGCGGCACGCGAGAATGCCGAGGTCGCGGGCGTCGCCCACGCGATCCGTTTCACCCGTGCCGACGTTGCCGACCTGGCCGCGCCGGAGCAGGAGATCGGTGCGGTGGTCTGCAACCCGCCCTACGACGAGCGCCTGGCTGCGGATCCGGCGCTGTACCGCGCATTGGGCAATGCCCTGCAGAAGGCGGTGCCGCAGTGGCGCGCCAGCCTGCTGTGCGGCAACGACGAGCTGGCCTTCGCCACCGGCCTGCGCGCGGGCAAGAAGTACCAGATGTTCAACGGTGCGCTGGAATGTGCGCTGATCGTCTGCGACCCGATCGCCGTGCCGGGCCGTGATCCGGCACAGCCGCGCGAGCTGAGCGAAGGCGCGCAGATGGTGGCCAACCGCCTGCGCAAGAACCTGAAGAAGTTCAAGAGCTGGCGTGCCCGCGAAGACATCACCTGCTTCCGCGCCTATGACGCCGACCTGCCGGAGTACGCGGCCGCCATCGACGTGTACGAGGAAGACGGCGGCAAGCGCCGTACCTTCCTGCACGTGCAGGAATACGCCGCACCGGCCGCCATTCCCGAGAACGACGTGCGCCGCCGCCGCAACGAGCTGCTGGCTGCCGCGCGCGAAGTGTTCGGCGTGCCGCCGGAACAGGTCTCGATGAAGTCGCGCGAGCGCGGCAAGGGCGGCAGCAAGTACGGCCGCTTCGAGCAGCGAGATGAATTCATCGTGGTGCGCGAGAACAACGCACTGCTGCAGGTGAACCTGTTCGACTACCTCGATACCGGCCTGTTCCTCGACCATCGCCCGCTGCGCCGGATGATGGCCGAGCAGGTGCGTGGCAAGCGTTTCCTCAACCTGTTCTGCTACACCGGCGTGGCCAGCGTGCAGGCCGCCGTGGCTGGTGCCGCCAGCACCACCAGCGTCGACCTGTCGGCCACTTACCTGCAGTGGTGCTACGACAACCTGGCGTTGAACGGGCAGGGCGGCAACCAGCACCTTCTGGTGCAGGCCGATGCGATGGCCTGGCTGGAAGGTGACCGTGGCCAGTACGACGTGATCTTCTGTGACCCGCCGACCTTCTCCAACTCCGCACGCGCCGATGACTTCGACGTGCAGCGCGAACAGCTGAAGCTGCTGCGTGCGGCGGTGGCGCGGCTGGCCCCGGGGGGCGTGCTGTACTTCTCGAACAACTTCCGCCGCTTCAAGCTGGAAGAAAACGCCATTGCCGAATTTGCCCAGTGCCGCGAGATCACCGCGCGCACCATCGGCCCGGACTTCGAACGCAACGCGCGCATCCATCGCGCGTGGGAGCTGAAGCGGTTGGGGTAACACGACGCCCGGGGTCGGATCCCCTGCGCGAAGCGCAGGGGCTCTGACCCCATCTGGATCTACGTACCAGGGGTCAGAGCCCTTGCGCTTCGCGAAAGGGATCCGACCCCGGTGGCCCGGCTACAGCAACGCCACCACCAGCCCCAACACCGGCAGCGCGATCGCCAGTGGCACGATCCACTTCGGCTGGTACGGATACAACCCGAACGACAGCGCCACGCCGCCCACAGTCATCGTGCCCAGCCACAGCACCGGGCCAATCGCCCAGCCGTGGTCGGCCACGCACAGTGCGAACGCTACCGCCAGCAGTGCCCAGCCCAGTACCCGCCACTGCGTGCGCCGTGCCGGGGGGGCTGCAGCCTTGCCGTGCAGATCGTGCTGGTGCTTTTCCATCGCCAGCGACAGCGCAGTAAACGCAGAGAACGACAGGGTCAGCGCCAGCAGCATCATGCGCTGGCCTCCGCTTCGGCCGCTTCTGCAGTGTTCACCGATGCCTTCGGCGCAGCCGCAGCGGCCGCACGCTTCTTCTTCTGGGCCGCACTCAGCGGTGGCGTCCAGCGCTGCATGCGCCAACCGCACAGCGCCAGCATCGCGCCGAACGCGATCATCGACAGATCGAAGCCAGCCAATACCCAGTCGCCGTTGCGCAGGGTGTTGCCCAGGTGCGCATGCGTGGTCAGCGCATTGACCACCGGTACCAGTGCGAACGCGGCCGCGCCCAGGTAGAGCTGCCACGCCCACATCATCCGCTTCGGCCAGATGAAGGCGGCCAGCAGCGCGCCGGCCCAGGCGTAGAAGAACACGTTGGCCTCCGCACTCGAGCGCTCGGCGATGTCCAGCGGCAGCAGGCGGTTGCCCCAGAAGTAGGCGGCGAAGGCGATCGGCAGGCCGGCCACGGTGCCGATGTTCAGCGCATCGACCAGGCGCAGGCCGAAGCCGGTGCGGCCGCTCTTGGCATGCTTCGGGCGTTCCTTCACCGCCCACAGCACCACGCCGCTGGCCACCATCAGGCAGCCGACCAGGCCGGACAGGAAGAACAGTGCACGCAGGCCCCAGTCGGCAAAACGCGCCAGGTGCAGGCCGTACAGCACGCCGCGGGTGGCGGTGGCACCGCCGGAAGGCGGCGTTTCCTCAAGCAGAGCACCGCTGACCATGTCGTAACGCACGGCCGGGGTGTCGATGGACAGGCGCTTGCCGTCGCGCTGGCGGATGTCGATCACCGCATTGGCCGCGCCCGGATTGGACACGGTGAAGCCGGCCACCTCCACGCCGTGCCAATGCGCGCGCGCGCTGTCCAGCAGTTGTGCGATCGGCAACGGCGTGGCGTGGCCCTCGGCGGGCGCGGTCACTTCCGGGAGGCCGCCGAAGGCCTCGAAGAAGAACGCGTCCTCGTCCTGCGGGTAGGCCACCTTCACCCCCCACGGCAGGTACATGATCATCAACGTCACAATGCCGGTGTAGGTGATCATCGCGTGGTAGGGCAGGGCCATCACCGCGCTGACGTTGTGGAAATCAAGCCAGGAACGCAGGCCCTTGTCCTTGCGGAAGGTGAAGAAGTCCTTGAAGATTTTCTTGTGGGTGATGACGCCGGTGATGATCGCCACCAGCATGAACATCGCGCAGAAGCCGACCAGATAGCGTGCCCACAGCACCGGGATGTAGTGCAGGTCGAAGTGCAGGCGATAGAAGAAGTCGCCGCCGCGGGTCTCGCGCGCTTTCAATGCCTGGCCGGTGTTGGGGTCCAGCGTGGCGTCGCCGAAGCCACTGCGGCGGCCACGGCTGGGATCGGCCAGTTCCGGCGGCAACCGCCAGAACATCTGCATGGCCGGGTTGCGCGGCTGCGGCAGTGTGACGAACCAGTTTTCGGCCTGCGCGGCGTTGGCCTGCAGGTAGTCCACCGCGCGCTGTGCGGCGACGTCGATGCTGACGTTGCTGGACGGCAGTTCCGGCCGCATCCAGCGGCTGATTTCCTCCCGGTAGTAGCTGGCCGTGCCAGCCATGAAGATCAGCAGCAGCAACCAGCCAACCAGCAGCCCGGTCCAGGTGTGCAGCCAGGCCATCGACTGGCGGAATCCGTTCTTCATGCCCAGGCCCCCATCAGGCGCGCAATGGCGGCCATCAGCAGCGCGGGCGCGAGGATGCCGACCCAGGCGCGCAGCGCGCTGCGGGTGGCGAATGCCCACAGTGCCGCACAGGCGGCGACCAGGATGGCCAGCAGCATGCCGGTCAGCACGGTCTGGCCACGTGCGCCGGGCAGGGCCACGGCGCAGAACACGCTGGTCACCGAAGCCAGCGCGTAACCGCCGAAGATCGCGGCCAACGAGCGTGACAGCACGCCCCAGCGCGGGTTGGAAAAGAAGGTGCGGGGGCTGGCGGTTGCGGGCGAGCGGTCCACGGCATTCCTGCAGGTAGGAGAGGGGATGGAACGCGTCCGCGGCCCCCTTGCGCCCTGCGCATGTCGCCCAGCGTGTCCCATCGACAAAGCACGGCCCGCGCAGACGGGCAGTCCAGAGGTCGGGGATGTACACGGGCGATGGGTGCGTCTCCCGCACCCGATTGGCTAAGCGTACAACCGATCAGTAAATGATAGGCATTCGCATTTTATGAATCAAGCGTGATGACCCGAGGGGCGCGTTGAGGCCTAGAACCTGAACACCACTGTCGCCGCATGCAGCAGCAGGCCGATCAGGCCACCCACCAGGGTGCCGTTGAACCGGATGAACTGCAGGTCGCGGCCCACGCTCAGTTCCAGCTGTTCCACCAGATGGCGCTCGTCCCAGCCCTTCACGGTCTGCGCGATATGCGTGGTCACGCCTTCGCGCAGGCGGCCGGTCAGGCGTTGCGCGCCTTCCAGCAGGTGCTGGTTGAGGGCCTCGCGCAGCGCCGGGTCGGCCTGCAGGCTGGCACCGAGCGAACCCAGGCTGCGCTGCAGGTGGCCGACCAGCGCCGAGTCCTCGCGCTGCAGGTCCGCGCGCAGGCTGGCGTGGATGCGCGCCCACAACCCCTGCACGTAGTCCTGCAGGGCCGGATGGTCGATCATTTCCTGCTTGAGCTGTTCGATGCGCTCGGCCAGGGCCGGGTCCTCGCGCAGGCGCTGCACGTAATTCTGCAGCCAGCTCTCGTAGTCCTGGCGCAGCGGATGCTGCGGCTCGGCCAGTACCTGCTGCAGCTCTTCCAGTACCGCGCGGGCCAGGCGCTCGGCCAGGCTGTCGCCGATCTCGTCAATCGGCTTGACCCAGTTCACCGTGCTCGACAGCGTCGGCCATTCGCGTTGGATGTAACGCACGATCAGCTGCGAGGCGCGTTCTTTCACCT
This sequence comes from Stenotrophomonas sp. YJH_SMC_21, assembly GCF_059369555.1. Taxonomy (NCBI): domain Bacteria; kingdom Pseudomonadati; phylum Pseudomonadota; class Gammaproteobacteria; order Lysobacterales; family Lysobacteraceae; genus Stenotrophomonas; species Stenotrophomonas sp. YJH_SMC_21. The sequence goes on along the minus strand of NZ_JCAFSU010000003.1, from coordinate 264,820 downwards.
CGGGCTGCTCGAGCCAGCGGCCCAGCCGCTGCAGGCCTTCGTCCAGCACGCGCTGGTGGCGACCATCGGCGGTCAGCAGGGCCAGCAGTTCACCGGCAGTGGCAGCGGCATTCCACTGCCGCAGCTGCTGCACAACGAAGCCGTGCAGCTGCCGGCGCACGGCGGTTTCGTCGAAGAAATCCAGTGCCTGCAGCGCCCAGCCGCGGGCCATGTCGGCCAGCATGCGCGAGCGTGCCGGGTCGGCCAGCCAGCTGCCGAGGCGGCTGGCCGGATCGAACACCTGCAGCTTGGCCAGCAGCACGCCCGGCTCCAGGAACTGGTCGCGCACGAACAGCGCAAGGCTGTCGCCGATGCGTTCCTTGCTGCGCGGGATGATCGCGGTGTGCGGGATCGGCAGGCCCATCGGCCGCCGGAACAGCGCGACCACGGCGAACCAATCGGCCAGTGCGCCCACGGCTGCGGCCTCGCAGAACGCCGAAACCCAGGCCCAGATGCCGCGCTCGCCCTGCCAGTGGCTGACCGCGAAACCGGCCAGCATCAACAGCAGCAGGCCCAGCGCGAGGGCTTTCAGGCGCCGCAGCTGAGCGCGGCGCGGATCGTTGGCAGACGTCATGCCGGAAGTCTAACCGGCACGGCATGAGCATCTGGTAGTGCCGGCCGCTGGCCGGCATCCTCAACGCACCCGATACGTTCATGGCGTTGCCGGCCAGCGGCCGGCACTACCCCTTGGTTCAGAGCGCTTCCAGTTGCTTGCGCAGCGCGGCCAGTTGCGCGCGCAGGGTGTCGTTCTCGCGGGTCAGCGCGACCACCCGACGGCGCAGCGCCGGTGCGTCCTCGCCCAGCTGCTCCAGCGCCGACAGCACCTCGGCATCGCGGCTGGCGATCTCGTCCTCATTTACCTCCTCGAAATCCATCTCGGCTGCTTCCGGCTTCGGCGCACGCGGCTTGCGCTTGGACTCGCGCACGCGCTTGGCGGCCTGCTTCAGCTCGTCCTTGCCACCGGCGGCGGCGGCGCGCTGCTCTTCTTCCGGCAGGTCAGCCACGGCGGCGGCGGCGCTGATCGAGATCACGCCGGCCTTGACCGCTTCCACCACCTCGGCCGCGGCCTGGGCGTGGATGCGCTCGATCATGCCAACCTGGCTGGTGCTCAGCTTGGCTTCGCGGGCCAGCTCGGCGCGGCTGATCTTCGGCGCCGGTTCCCACGGCGGGCTGTCTTCACCGGCCTCATCGGTGACGTCGGCAGTGCCATCGCTCTCGCGCTGCAGCTGCGCCTGCTCGATCTGCTTGCGGGCGGCCAGGATGTCGCGCTTGCGCAGCGCCAGCACGCCGCGCTGGAAGTCGGACACGCTGCGACGGCCCAGGTGCTGCTCGATCATCCACAGGTGCACGTCTTCCATGCTCTGGAAGCGGGTGTTCTGTACGGTGTTGAAGGGCAGGCCATGCTTCTGGCAGATGCCGAAGCGGTTGTGGCCGTCGACCAGTACGTTGCCCCACAGGACCAGCGCGTCACGACAGCCCTCGGCCAGGATGCTGCGCTCCAGCGCGTCATGTTCGTCCGCAGTCAGCGGGTCGATATAGGCCTTGAGTTCTTCTTTGACGACGATATCCATGGGCACGGCAGCGAGCAGGAGCGGAACCGCCCATTGTACCCGCTCGCCGCCGCCGGCCAGGGCTCAGGCAGTGGCCCGGATCATCTCGCCCAGCGTGCCGGTGATCTGGTCGATCTGCGCCTTGTCCACGATCAGCGGGGGCGACAGCGCGATGATGTCACCGGTACAGCGCACCAGCAGCCCGCCGTCGTGGAAGCAGCGCCGATAGACCTCGTAGCCCCGGCTGCCCGGCGCATCGCGGCGAGGCGCCAGCTCGACCGCGCCGACCAGGCCGAAGTTGCGGATGTCGATCACGTTGGGGAGGCCCTGCAGCGCATGCAGCCGTTCCTGCCAGTACTCGCCCAGCTCGATGGCGCGCTCGAAAAGGCGCTCCTCGGCGTAGACCTCCAGCGTGGCCAGTGCGGCCGCGCAGGCCAGCGGATGCCCCGAACAGGTATAGCCATGGAACAGCTCGATGGCCTGTGGCGGTGCCTGCATCAGGGTTGCATGCACCGCGTCGCTGGCCAGCACGCCGCCCAGCGGCACTGCGCCGTTGCTGACCGCCTTGGCGAAGGTCAGCAGGTCGGGGGTGACCCCGAAGCGCTGTGCGGCGAATGGCATGCCGACCCTGCCGAAACCGGTGATGACCTCATCGAACACCAGCAGGATGCCGTGGTGGTCGCACAGCTCGCGCAGGCGCTGCAGGTAGCCCGGCGCCGGCAGAATCACCCCGGCGGAACCGGCAATGGGTTCGACGAAGACCGCCGCGATGGTTGAGGCATCATGCAGTGCGATCAGTCGTTCCAGGTCATCGGCCAGCTCGGCGCCCTGGCGCGGCAGGCCTTTGCTGAACGCATTGCGCTGCAGGTCCAGGGTGTGGCGCAGGTAGTCCACGCCGCCCAGCTGCAGGCCGAACGCCCTGCGGTTGTTGGGCAAGCCGCCCAGCGCCATGCCGCCGAAGCCCACGCCGTGGTAGGCCTTCTCGCGGCTGATGAAACGCGTGCGCTGGCCCTCGCCACGCTGGCGGTGGTAGGCCAGCACGATCTTCATCGCGGTATCCACCGCCTCCGAGCCGGAGCTGGTGAAGAACACATGGTTCAGTGGCGTCGGCGCCAATGCGGCCAGTCGCTGCGCCAGCGCGAAGGCCGGCGGTGAGCCCATCTGGAAGGCCGGCGAGTAGTCGAGCGTGCGTGCCTGCTCGACGATGGCCTCGACGATGCGTGGGCGGGCATGGCCCGCGTTGCAGCACCAGAGGCCGGCGGTGCCATCGAGGATCTGGCGACCGTCGACGTCCTCGTAGTGCATGCCTTCGGCGCGTACCAGCATGCGCGGCGCGGCCTTGAACTGGCGGTTGGCGGTGAACGGCATCCAGTACGCCTCCAATGACTCCGGGCGTTGGGTAGCCAGATCGTGCAGGTCGCTCGCGGAACGCTTCATGCCAGCTCCATCGGGTCCGATGGGGGAAATGTAGCGCAGCCACGTCACGGCGGAGTCGCGGCCGCGCCGGTATAACCGGGGAAACTGTTCCGAGGAGCCCGACATGGCCGACTTTCCCGACCGCAGCCACTGGCAGGTGCTGGCCCAGCAGCTTTCGATACCCGCACAGGCCTTCATTGATGGTCGTTACACCGACGCTGCCAGCGGCGCGCGCTTCGACTGCATCAGCCCGATTGATGGGCGCGTGCTGGGGGTGGTCGCCGACTGCGATGCAGAGGACGTAGAGCGCGCAGTTCGGTCGGCGCGGCGTGCCTTCGATGCGGGCCACTGGTCAGAGGCCAGCCCGGCCCATCGCAAGCGGGTGTTGCTGGCCTTGGCGGCATTGGTGGAAAAGCACGCTGATGAGTTGGCCCTGCTGGAAACCCTGGACATGGGCAAGCCGGTGCGCGACGCACGCCGTATCGACCTGCCCGGCGTGGTGCGCTGCCTGCGCTGGACCGCCGAAGCGGTGGACAAGCTGTACGGCGAAGTCGCACCGACTGGCCCACACGAGCTGGGCCTGGTCACGCGCGAGCCAGCCGGCGTGGTCGCAGCGATCGTGCCATGGAACTTTCCGTTGCTGATGGCCTGCTGGAAGATCGCGCCTGCGCTGGCCATGGGCAATTCGGTGGTGCTCAAGCCTTCCGAGCGGTCGCCCTTGAGTGCGTTGCGATTGGCCGCGCTGGCCGCTGAGGCGGGCCTGCCGGACGGCGTGCTGAACGTATTGCCAGGCCACGGTACGCGCGTCGGTGAACCGTTGGCGCTGCACATGGATGTGGACGTGCTGGCCTTCACCGGTTCCACCGCCACCGGCGCGAAGCTGCTGGAGCATGCGGGACGGTCCAACCTCAAGCGGGTCTGGCTGGAATGCGGTGGCAAAAGCCCGCACCTGGTGTTCGCCGACGCACCGGACCTGGACGCAGCGGCCAAGGCCGTGGCGCAGGGCATCTTCTTCAACCAGGGCGAAGTCTGCACCGCCGGCTCGCGGCTGCTGGTGCAGCGCTCGATCCGTGAGGACTTCGTGCACCAGGTGATTGCCTACGGCCAGCATATGCAGCCGCAGCATCCACTGGAGGCCGATGCACCGATGGGCGCGCTGGTCGATGCCGCGCACGTGGACAAGGTGCTGGCCGATATCGCACGGGCCGAAGGCGAGGGCGCCCGCCTGCTGCTCGGCGGCCATCGGGCCGAGGTGGAGGCCGGCGGCTGCTATGTGCAGCCCACGGTGTTCGACCAGGTGCGTCCGGACCACGCGTTGGCACGCGAGGAGGTGTTCGGCCCGGTGCTGGCGGTACTTGGTTTCGAGGATGAAGCGGAGGCAGTGCGCGTGGCCAATGACAGCCGCTATGGGTTGGCGGCGGGCCTGTGGACACGTGACCTCGGCCGCGCCCATCGTGTCGCACGCCAGCTGCGCGCCGGCAGCGTGTGGGTGAACGGCTGGGATGGTGGCGACATGACCGCACCGTTCGGTGGCTACAAGCAGTCCGGCAATGGGCGCGACAAGTCACTGCATGCGTTCGACAAGTACAGCGAGATCAAGGCCACCTGGATCCAGCTGTAACGACGTGGCTGCTTGACCGCTGTTCGTTCTTTGTAGCGTCGAGCCCTGCTCGACTGCTTCTCGCGAAGAGCAGTCGAGCCTTGCTCGACTCTACAGAAGGCAGACAGCCGTCGAGCTACCGGCAGCGGGCACTCACCTGCAGCACTGCCGCGCGCAGCATGTCGCGGTCGGCTTCTTCGACCGCGTTCTGGAAATAGTCCATGTCCTGTTTACCCAGTTCGCACGGGTCGACGATGTATCCCGGCGGCCAAAGCCCCAGCAGTTGCGCAACGCCATGCACGATCTGCTCGGGGCTCATCTGCCGACGGATCCGGAAGTAATTGCGGCGAGGCCCGAACGCAGGATGGACCTCGCGCCGACCGATCAGGCGCGGCGCCACGCCAGCTGCGCTGATGCCGTCACCAGCGTCGATGCTGCCCGCAGGCAGGCTCAGGATCAGTGGCGCCACTGCAGCCACGTTCCCCGCGGCAGGCAGGGCGCTCTCTGCCTGTGCAACCGGGGCAGGGCGGGGCATCATCGATGCGGCCGGACGCGTCATCTTTGCGGAGGGCAAGGCGGGCTGTTGAGGTACCGGCGCCGGCGGTTCCGGTGGCAGCCAATGCAGCGAGATCCGCGGGCCCTCACCGCTACGCAGTTCGATCCGGCCGCTGTCCAGCAGCCACAGAACGAGCCCGCCATGCACCAGCAGTACCACCAGCCATGCCGCCATCCGCGGCAGCTTCGGCGAATCAGAGCATGACAACGCAACTGCAGCCATGGGCAAGGCATCCATGCAGGGACCGGTGGCGCAGCCTAGCCGGCGGCCGGAAAAATTCCGTTGGCATCGGTGTCGGCTGAAACCATCGTCCCGTGCGGCCATCGGCCCGTGGCAGAATCGGGCGATCCGCCGTTACCCGTGTTGCCGATGTCGACGATCACTGCTGCCGCGCCGCCCGTGAACTCCCCCCGTCGTGTCCTGCTGGCCAGCCTGATCGGCACCACCATCGAATTCTTCGATTTCTATATCTACGCCACGGCCGCCGTGCTGGTGTTCCCGCACCTGTTCTTTCCGGACAGTAGTGAGCAGGCGGCCCTGCTGCAGTCACTGGCGACCTTCGCGGTGGCGTTCATCGCGCGTCCGGTCGGCTCGGCGGTGTTCGGCCATTTCGGCGACCGCATCGGCCGCAAGGCCACCCTGGTCGCCGCGCTGCTGACCATGGGCCTGTCCACGGTGCTGATCGGCCTGCTGCCGACCCATGCGCAGATCGGGCTGTGGGCGCCGGCGCTGCTGGCGCTATGCCGTTTCGGCCAGGGCCTTGGGCTGGGCGGCGAGTGGGGTGGGGCGGTGCTGCTGGCCACCGAGAATGCGCCGCCGGGCAAGCGCGCCTGGTACGGCATGTTCCCGCAGCTGGGTGCGCCGCTCGGCTTCCTGCTGTCGGCCGGCATTTTCCTCGTGCTCGGCCGCTGCCTGAGCCAGAACGACTTCCTGCAGTGGGGCTGGCGCATTCCGTTCGTGGCCAGCGCGCTGCTGGTCGGCCTTGGCCTGTGGGTGCGCCTGAACATCCACGAGACGCCGGACTTCAAGAAGGCGCTGGAGCGCAGGGCGCCGGTGCGGTTGCCGATGTGGACGGTACTGCGTGACCACCCGGTACCGATGCTGCTCGGCACGCTGGGTGCGTTCGCCACCTTCGTGCTGTTCTACCTGATGACGGTGTTCAGTCTCGGCCATGGCACCGCGGTGCTGGGCTACAGCCGCGAGCAGTTCCTGCTGATGCAGATGGCCGGCATGCTGTTCTTCGCGCTGGGCATCCCGCTGTCGGCGCGCTATGGCGACCGTTGGGGCACGCGGCGCACGATGATTGTTGCCAGCGTACTGATCGTCGGCTTCGGCGTACTGTTCGCACCGTTGTTCCAGCCGCACAGCCCGTGGCTGGTCACCGCCTTCCTGTGCCTGGGCCTGTTCCTGATGGGGCTGACCTACGGCCCCTGCGGTACCTTCCTGGCCGAGATCTACCCGGTGGAGGTGCGCTACACAGGTGCCTCGCTGTCCTTCAATCTGGCCGGCATCCTCGGTGCGGCACCGGCGCCGTACCTGGCCACTTGGCTGGCCGAGCGCTTCGGCCTGGTTGCGGTGGGTTACTACCTGTGCCTGACCGCGGTGGCCACCCTGTGCGCGCTGGTGGCACTGCATCGGCGCGCGCTGCGGCTCAACCAAAGAAGCGCTTGAGCGTGCGACCCAGCCAGCCGCCGCCCTGGTGTTCGCGGGCGAACTGGTTCAGGTGCGCCTTGACCTGTTCGGCATAGGCCTGGTCGTCGCCACGGATGTGGTTGAACAGCCAGCGCGAGAGCATGGTGCGCAGCTCGTCACTGATGTCCTCGCCGGCCTGGAAGCGCATGCGGTACTCCGAGACACGCTTGATGAAGACCTCATGCACGCGTTTGTGCGCGGCACAGAACGGGTAGCCCGCTTCCTCCATCAGCTCTTCCTCGAACGCGAAGTGCGACATGGTGTAGTCCACCACCTCGTCGATCACTTCACCCACTGCGGCACGCTGCATGCTGGCCTGGGCCACGTGCAGGTGGTTGAGCATTTCGATGATGCGGCGGTGTTGTTGGTCGATCACATCGATGCCGATGTTCAGATCGTCCTGCCAGACCAGTAGTGCCATCCCCGGCTCCCCTTCATGCGTATGTCGGGGCCGACTGTAGAGCCGCCCTGCGCGGGCGGCGTTGATCTGGATCAAAGCGTACCGGTCAGGGCAGCGCCGGCTCGCGTGGGCGCAGCGGGCTGGCGACCGTGGTGCAGCTGACCCGGTTGCGGCCACCGGCCTTGGCCAGGTACAGCTGGCGGTCGGCTTCGGAGATCAGCCGGTGCAGTGCATCGCGCTGCGGGCGCAGGCAGCACAGCCCTATGCTGACCGTCATGCGCAGCGTGGCGGTGCCGATGTCCACCTCCAGCGCGGCGATGCGCTGGCGCAGCTCCTCGAAGTACAGCAGCGCCTCGTCCTGCTCCATGTCCGGCACCAGCAGGCAGAATTCCTCGCCGCCGAAGCGCGCGATCAGGTCGTGGCTGCGTGCATGCGTGGCCACCGCGCCGGCCACCGCGCGCAGCGCATCGTCGCCGGCTTCGTGGCCATGGGTGTCATTGATGTGCTTGAAGTGGTCGATGTCGATCATCGCCACCGCCACGCACTGGCCGTGCAGCTGCAGCTGCGGCAGCTGGCGCTGGCTCTGCTCCAGGAAGCAGCGGCGGTTGGGCAGGCCGGTGAGGAAATCGCGGGTGGCCAGGTCCTGCAGGGTGCCGATCAGCTCCAGCTGGTCCACATTCTGCGAGACCCGGCAGAAGAATTCCTCGCGCGAGAACGGCTTGCGCAGGAAATCGTTGGCGCCGTTCTTCAGGAAGCGCGGAATCAACGATGCATCGGTATTGCCGGAGATGCCGATCACCGCCACCTTGTCGCGCGAGCGCAGGGTGCGCAGGCGGCGGGTGAACTCCACGCCCTGCATGCCCGGCATTTCCTGGTCGACCACGGCGAGGCGGATCGCCGGATGCGCCTCGATCGCGGCCAGGCCTTCGTTGCCATCGGCCGCTTCGTGCACCTCATGGCCGTACATGCGCAGCAAGGCTGCGGCGTAACCGCGCGCGGACGGTGAGTCGTCCACTACCAGCGCGGCGATGCGCCGGTTGCGCTCCAGCCGCTGGACCAGCCACACCAGGTAATCGATGCTGCCGGGAGTGTTCTTCAGCACGTAGTCGATGATCTGCTGCTGCAGCACGCGCTTGCGCAGGTCCTCGTCGTAGACGCCGCTGACCACCACGGTGGGCAGGTCGCGCTTGAGGAAGAACTCGACCACCGCGTCGCGGTCGCCATCGGCCAGGACCAGCCCGGTCAGTACCAGGAACCAGCCGCCACCTTCGCTCAGCAGGCGGTCGGCCTCGGCCAGGGTGGAGGCGATCACCACCGGCAGTTCCAGGCGCTGCTCGATGGCCTCGCGCAGCATGCCGGTGAAGGCGCGGGAGTTTTCGACCAGCAGGATCCGCTGCGGCAGCGGATCGGCCAGGTCGCCATCGACGGCGGCCTGCGGCAGGACGGGCATGATGCGGTGGCTCACGAGGGAGGGGCTCGGCACGGATAACGGCGGTTTCGGGTGTAACTTTAGCGGCGAACGTTGCGCGCCGGGCCAGATTACGCGTCAGGCCGCCGCTGGCGACGCGTGGGTGATCGGTTCATGCAGGACCAGCCGCAGCCGATTGCCGCGGCAGTGGACCGTTCCGCCGTAGGCAAGCATCCGTCCGGCCAGGCGCTCGACGGCCTGTTGGGTGGTACGCGTGGAAAGCGGGCAACCACGGTCGAGCAGGCTCACCACGGCAACAATGCCGCGATGCTTGCCTGCCCGACCGCTTCGGGCGCGCACGCAGACCTGCCCGGTTTCCAGTTCCAGCAGAAGTGAAACCGCCTCGATCAGCGAGCGATAGATGGCCAGTTGCAGATCCACGGTCAGCAGGCAGGGATTGCCCGCCAGCCTGGGTGGAATGACGCGATGCGTGTTGTTCCAGATTTCGCATGCTCCGCCGGCTTGCAGCGCGATGTAGAGCCCGACCTGCTCCAGTCCGGTGGGATAGACCAGGCTGGCCTGTTCGCGAAACAGCCGTGAATGTACCGACGACGCGTGCTGCAGGCTGTTTGCGACCGCATGGTGGCCTTGGGACTTCAGCCAGCTGACCATCTCGCTGAGCGAATTGTCCATGCCCTCGCCCAGGTGCTTCAGGTGGACGGCCCGTTCACGCAGCTCACGCTCGCTGGTCTGAAGTGAGCCGCGTGCCAGGCGCAGCGTGGTTGCCTCGGCCAGGCCGCGGGACCGGGCGCGCTGATGGTGATAGCTGATGCTGGAACCGAGTGCCAGCAGTGCGACACTCATCACCGCCATGTTCTGTTGGGTGGCGAACGTGCCCAGGTCGAACGAGGAAGGCAGGCCAGTGCTGGGCGTTGCGCCGTGCAGGGGGAGGTTCAACAACGGAATCGCGATGGCTGCGCCGCGCCACCCGTGCATGAAGGTCAGGGCGATGGCGGGCAGGGCGGCCAGCAGCACCATGTGTGTCCGCGTCGTGTGGGCGTCGGCGCGTGTCAATTGCATGCACAGGCCCAGCACCAGCATCACCAGGATCGCCGAGGCGGTAGGGGCGACGAAACGGTCTGTCCAACCGGGGTCGGCCTGCCGCCGCGACCAGAGGAATGCCAACGGTACCAGGGTGATGATGGCGGCGAAGTGGCCAAAGATCGTCCGGTCGACCGCGTCCAGCAGGTTGCTGGGTGGTGGGTTCGACCATAGGACATATGAAATGCCCAGGTTGAGACCCGGGACGAACAACGCTGTGCAGAATGACAGCGACAGCAGCCACAGACCGGTTGCTGCTTCGGACGGCATTCTCATCCGATGCAGGTAGACCACCAGCATCGCCATCGGCATCAGCAGCGTCGAAGCCAGGATGACCCAATCCAGGCCGTAGGTGTCGATCATGGGGATGCGCAGCGTTGCAAAGTACGCGTACTCGCCCAGCAGCAGGTAGGGCCACAGGCGGGTCGGGACGATCAGCAGTGCCGCTGCGCGGATGCCCGCCGGCAGGAAGAACTGATCCAGCGAAAACTGACGCGAGCCGAGGCAGCTCAGCGCATAGACGGCCGCGAGTGCGATGCCGGCTGGCCGGATACGGAAGCTCAGTTCAACTGCCTTCTTGAATCGGTCCAAACCCGAGCCTCCCTTGCTCGTGACATGGCAGCGGCCGTGCGGGTTGCTTGAACGGGCCATGACGCGCCATTGGATGACAGTATCGATGGAAGCAGGGGGGCGCAATTGCACGCCGGCGCCAGATCCTGACGGGGTGGGTTCGGCGCCGACCAAAGATCACTTTCGCGCAATTATCTGCAGCTCCTTTCACCGGGATAGTCAGATCGCGGCCCGGGGGGCGCCAGCGTCCATGGAGCGTGTGCTTTCCCTCAAGGCTTCAGCAGCGCCTGCCTGGCGGGGAGCGTCCCGTGCTTCGGTCAACACCATCCTGAGCCTGTTGCCACTCAGGTCCATGTAGCCAGCGTGTGCGAGCACTCGGCCCAGCAGCTGCTCGTTTGCCAGCGCCTTTGCACGGCTTCCCAGTGATGCGTGGCGGTCCAGAAGAGCCACGCAGATGAAGGCACCACGCTTCCGGAAGGAGCTTCCGCAGCGGATACTGACCGAGATCTGTCCACACTCGCACTTCAATAGAAGCGAGACCGCATCGACAACGAGTCGATAGGCAGCAAGCTGCAGGCCGACCCCGAGTGCGCAGGGGTCACCCTTCAACCTCGGCTGGCCGATGCGATGCGTAGCATTCCATGCCTCGCGCACCCCGCCAGCCTGCAACGCCACGTACAGGCCCAGCTGTTCCAGGGCGGCGGGATAGATCATGCTGGCCTGGGCCCGGAACAGGCGCGAATGCACCTCCGAGGTATGCCGCAGGCTGTCGGCCACGGCGTGATGACCCTGCGCATGCAGCCAGTTCACCATTTCGTTCAGCGACAGGTCCATGCCATCCCCCAGCTGGCGCAGGTGTGCCGCGCGTTCGCGCAGGTCCATCTCGCTGGCCAGGTGTGAATTCCGCGCAAGCTGCAGGGCCGCTCTGCCATCTTCCTCGCGCAGCCGGTGCTGGTTCTGGAAGTGGGTGATGCGCGCACCCAGCAACAGCAGGGCGATGCTGGCGATGGCCATGGCCTGCTGGGTAGCGAAGGCAGCCGGGTCGAATGCCGTCGGATGGTCGGCGGGGGTGCTGAGGCCAAGAATCATGTTGACGGCGGCGACACCGATGGCCGCACCGCGCCATCCCAGCAGGCAGGTCAGGGCGATCGCGGGAATAGGCAGGATCAACAGCAGCTGCAGCGAGCCGGGGGCCGTGATCGAGGCCGGTACCGGCGTCGCCTGCAGGCCAATGACCAGCATGGCGCCGAGTGCTGCGACCGTGGCCGCGACAGACCCGGTTGTCCATTTTTCCTCGGCGCGGCGGATCCACAGCAATGCCAGGGGTGCCAGGATCAGGATGCCGGTGAAGTCGCCCAGCGCATAGCGCAATACGTTGGTGATGAATGACGCGTTCTGCAACGGCTCCCAGAGCAGGTACGAGATTCCCAGGTTGAGCAGACTGATGACCGTCGCGGCGCATACCGCAATGGAGATCACGCCGACGATCGTGGTGCGTGCCAGCAGCTTCCGGTGCAGGCGCACGATCAGCATCACGGCAGGCATCAGGAACACCGAGGCCAGGATTACCCAGGTCAGGTTGTATTTGCTGATCAGGGGGATGCGCAGATGCGCGAAGTAGGCGTATTCACCCATCAGCAGGTAGGGCCAAAGACGGGGCGGGCACAGCAACAGCGCGGCCACCCGCACGCCGGCAGGCAGGAAGAACTGGTCCAGTGACAGCTTGCGCGCACCCCAGCAGGCGAGGGCATAGAGCAGCGCCAGCGCCAGCCCTTCGGGGCTGACCCGTATCCTCACCAGCAGGCCGTCCTTCCACCACTGCATCCACGTGCTCCCCAGCTCCTGCGCCGATTATGTGGCTGGGAAGGGCCCCGCTACCACAACGCATCCCGCAGCTTGTACCACGACATCGCCGCCACCAGCAGGGGCGTGCGCAGCAGCCGGCCGCCGGGGAAGGGCGCATGCCGCAGGCGCTGGAACACGTCCAGACGCTCGCTCTGGCCGGCAATGGCGGCGGCGATCACCTCGCCGGCCAGTCCGGCGGCGGCCACCCCATGGCCGGAGAATCCCTGCGCGAAGTACAGGTTGCCGTCCAGCCGGCCCCAGTGCGGGGCGCGGTTGCGGGTAATGTCCACGTAGCCACCCCAGACCTGGTCCAGCACAACGTCGGCCAGCTGCGGGAAGACGTCGTGCATGCGTCGCTGCATCACCCCGCGCAGGCCGGGCGGGGGCAGTGCCGAGTAGCTGGCGCGGCCGCCGAACAGCAGGCGATGGTCGTGGCTGAGGCGGAAGTAGTCCAGTGCCCAGGCGGTGTCGGCCACGGCCATGTTGTTGCCGATCAGGGCGCGGGCACGTTCGGCGCCCAGTGGCTCACTGGCACCGATATAGGTGCCCACCGGCATGATCCGCCGTTCCAGCTCGGGCAGCAGGCCCTGCAGCCAGGCATTGCCGGCCACCACCAGATGCATGGCGCGCACGCTTCCCTGCGCGGTATGCAGGGTGGGCTGCGGTCCGCGTTGCACGCGGGTCACTGCGGAGTTCTCGTGGATCACCACACCTGCCGCGCGCGCTGCATCGGCCAGACCGCGTGCATACGCCAGCGGGTGCAGGTGTGCGCTGAGCGGGTCGAACATCGCGGCGCGGTAGCGCGGGCTGTCCAGCTGCGCGCGCAGAGCGTCACGGCTCCACCACTGCATGGGGTAGTCGTAGTGGCGTTGCAGGTGCTCGCAGTTGGCGTGCAGGTCACGCTCGTGGCGTTCACGGATGGCCACGCTGGCGTGGCCTTCAACCCAATGGCAGTCGATGCGGTGGCGATCGATGCGCGTGCGCATCGCCTGCACCGCGTCGCGCGACCAGTCGAACAGGTGGCGTGCATCATCACGACCCAGCTGACGCTCCAGTTCGTCCACCTCGCAGCCGTAGCCGACCAGCGCCTGGCCACCATTGCGGCCGGACGCGCCCCAACCGATCCGCTGCGCCTCCAGTACCACCACGCGCTGGCCACGTGAGGCCAGTTCCAGGGCCGCGGTCAGGCCGGTGTAGCCCGCACCAAGCACTGCCACATCGGCCTGAACCTCGCCCTGCAGCGGGGGCAGCGCGGGTGGTTCGGGCAGGCTGGCGGCATACCAGCTGGGCGGGAACGCGGCACTCACCGCAGGCCTCGCGGGCGCAGCGCGGGAGAGGAGAGCGGGGGAGGACGATCAGCATTCACCCGAGTAGTTTCGCCGATGCGTGACAGCCATGGTGTGACGGCGACGACTTGCCGCCTTCGCCGGACGGCGGGTAACGTGTCGGCACGCCAAGGAGTTTTCCCATGCGCCGCCTGCCCTGGGTGGGCCTGCCCACCGACAGCACCGTGCTCGGCCATCACCGTTTCGCGGTGGCCGGCGAGAAGTACGTGCGCGCGCTGGCCGAGGCCGCCGAGGTGACCCCGGTACTGTTGCCGAGCGTGCAGCCGCCGCTGCCGGCCGGCGACTGGCTGCAGGGGCTCGATGGCCTGCTGTTGACCGGTGCGGTCAGCAACATCGAACCGCAGCATTACGACGGCGGTCGCAGCTGGCCGGGCAATCCGCATGACCCGGCCCGTGACGCCAACGCGTTCGCGCTGCTGCACGAGGCGCTGGCGCTGGACCTGCCGGTGCTGGCGATCTGCCGCGGCCTGCAGGAGCTGAACGTTGCGCTGGGTGGCACGTTGCATCCGCAGGTGCACGCGGCGCCCGGTCTTTCGGATCATCGTGAAAACCCGAAGGCGCCGGTTGATGTGCAGTACGGGCCGGCCCATGCGGTCGCCCTGGCGGCGGATGGCTGGCTGGCGCAGTGGCAAGGCGGTGACCGCGCACAGGTCAATTCGGTTCACGGGCAGGGCATCGACCGACTGGCACACGGGCTGCAGGTCGAGGCCAGGGCCGATGATGGACTGGTCGAGGCAGCGCGCAGCCCACGCCATCGTTTCGTGCTCGGCGTACAGTGGCACCCGGAGTGGCGTGTCATGGACTCGCCGTTCTATCACGCTATTTTCCGTGCGTTCGGCCAAGCTTGCCGGCAGCACCAACAGAACCGACTGGATTCCCGATGAGTTCCCGAACGCGCCCGCGCAAGACGGCTACGCCCCCCGCACCGCAGGAAAGCAGCCTGCTGCGCTGGCTGAAGGAGCGGCGCATCACCGAGGTCGAATGCCTGGTCCCGGACATCACCGGCAACGCGCGCGGCAAGATCATTCCCGCCGACAAGTTCTCGCATGATTACGGTACGCGGCTGCCCGAAGGCATTTTCGCCACCACCGTCACCGGCGAGTTCCCTGATGACTACTACGAGCTGACCTCGCCGTCGGACTCGGACATGATGCTGCGTCCGGATCCGGACACGGTGCGCATGGTGCCGTGGGCGGCCGATGCCACCGCGCAGGTCATCCACGACTGTTACACCAAGAACGGTGAGCCGCACGAGCTGGCGCCACGCAACGTACTGCGCCGCGTGCTGGCGGCCTACGCCGAGCTGGGCCTGCGCCCGGTGGTGGCGCCGGAGCTTGAATTCTTCCTGGTGCAGAAGAACACCGACCCGGACTTCCCGCTGCTGCCACCGGCCGGCCGCTCCGGGCGCCCGGAAACCGCGCGGCAGTCGTACTCGATCGATGCGGTCAACGAATTCGACCCGATCCTCGACCTGATGTACGACTACGCCGATGCGATGAAGCTGGATGTGGACACGCTGATCCACGAATCCGGTGCGGCGCAGCTGGAGGTCAACTTCACCCATGCCGATGCGATGGACCTGGCCGATCAGGTGTTCCTGTTCAAGCGCACCATGCGCGAGGCGGCGATGCGCCACGGCGTGTATGCCACCTTCCTGGCCAAGCCGATGGAGAACGAGCCGGGCAGTGCCATGCACATCCACCAGAGCCTGGTGCGGGTGAGCGACGGCAGCAATGTGTTCGCTGGCGACACCGATGCCGAAGGCGAGTTCAGCCCGGTGTTCGGCCACTATCTGGGCGGCCTGCAGAAGTACGCGCCGCAGGCGATGGCGTTCTTCGCGCCGAACGTGAATTCCTACCGCCGGCTGGTGTTCGGCGAAGTCTCGCCGAGCAACGTGCACTGGGGCTTCGACAACCGCACCTGTGGCCTGCGCGTGCCGCTGGACACGCCGGAAAACATGCGCGTGGAGAGCCGCTTCGCCGGTTCCGACGCCAACCCCTACCTGGCGATGGCGGCGACCCTGGCCTGCGGCCTGCTGGGCATCCGCGAGCGGTTGGCACCGGATGCGCCAGTGACCGGCAGCGCCAAGGAGCTGGGCTACAACCTGCCGCGCTCGCTGGGCGAAGCGCTGGATGGGCTGGAGCAGTGCAGCGAACTGCAGGCCCTGCTGGGCGAGCGCTTCTGCCGGGCCTACATCTCGGTGAAGCGCAAGGAATACGAGACCTTTTTCCGTGTCATCAGCTCGTGGGAGCGCGAGTTCCTGCTGCTGAACGTCTGAGCATCCGGAATAGAAAAATCCGCCGCCGGGGGGTAGGCTGGCACCCGTCGCCGGCCCCGCCGGCCCCCCTTCCCGCATTCTGGAGCACCCGATGAAGCTGCGTATCCTCACGCTCGGCCTGGCCTCCGCCATGCTCGCCGCCTGTGGCGGTGGCAATGGCGGCGCGCAGGACAGCCAGGTCCTGAACGTCTACAACTACAGCGATTACATCGCCGAGGACACCATCCCGACCTTCGAGAAGGAGAGCGGCATCAAGGTGACCTACGATGTGTTCGACAGCGATGAGATGGTCGAGACCAAGCTGCTGGCCGGCAACAGCGGCTACGACGTGGTGGTACCGACCCTGAACTTCTTCGGTCGCCAGATCCAGGCCGGTGTGTTCCTGCCGCTGGACAAGAGCAAGATCCCGAACCTGGCCAATCTCGATCCGGCGGTGATGAAGCGCATCGCCACCCAGGACCCGGGCAACCAGTACGGCGTGCCGTACATGATCGGCACCACCGGCATCGGCTACAACGTGGAGATGCTGAAGCAGCGTTTCGGTGGCAGCACCGACATCGCCAACAGCTGGGACCTGGTGTTCAAGCCGGAGAACATCAGCAAGATGAAGGACTGCGGCGTGACCATCCTGGACACGCCGGCCGACATGATCCCGATCGCGCTGCATTACCTGGGCCTGGACCCGCACAGCGGTGACCCGGCCGAGCTGCAGAAGGCGGCCGACCTGCTGAAGTCGATCCGACCGTACGTGCAGAATTTCCACTCCTCGCAGTACGTGGGTTCGCTGGCCAATGGCGGCACCTGCCTGGTGGTCGGCTGGTCGGGTGACATCATCCAGGCCCGCGACCGCGCCGAGGAAGCCAGCAATGGCGTGCACGTGGCCTATTCGATCCCGAAGGAAGGCGCCCCGCAGTGGTTCGACATGCTGGCGATCCCGAAGGACGCCAAGCATCCGGAGGCCGCTTACGCCTTCATCAATTACCTGCTGCAGCCGAAGGTTGCCGCGGCCAACACCAACTTCATCCACTACGCCAACCCGGTGCCGACCGCGACCCCGCTGGTGGATGAGGCGATCCGTACCGACCCGACCATCTACCCGCCGGCCGACGTGGCCGCGAAGATGTTCACGTACTCGATCAACACGCCGGAGACCGACAAGCTCTACACCCGGCTGTGGACCGAGGTGAAGACCGGCCGTTGAGCCGGCCTGGTGCCGTCGGGTCATGCCCGGCGGCTGCCTTACCCAGGGTCGATGCCGGTACTCCCGCTTCGGCCCAGGTGCCGCAGGATGGCAGGCAGCAGGTCGCGCGCATCGCGACCGCCGTTGCACAGGAACGATGAACTCATCCGCTGCAGGTTGTGCATGCCGATGAAGAACAGCCCCGGTTGCGGGGAAACACCGAAGTCGCCGAGCGGGTAGCCATGTGAATCCAGCGCGCCCGGTACGTCGAGCCAGGGCCATTCGGCGACGAAGCCGGTGGCCAGCACCACCGAGCGGATGCCTTCCGCCTGCAGATCCAGTTCGCGCGGGGATGCGTCCGGTTCCCAGTGCAGATAGACCTCCTCCGGAATGTGGCGGGCATCGTCGGTGCGTGGCTCGGGACGCGTGGCGTAGTACGCGCTGGCCAGCGAATCAAGATAGGCGTACTCGGCCTGCGTGGCCTCGATCGCGGTACGCAGCTGCGGGCGCACATCGGCGAAGCGGGCGACGTTTCCATCGAAGCCCTGCAACCGGCCCAGCAGCCTGATGCCCGCGCGGTGCATCGCCAGCAGGCTGATCGAGCTGCCCAGGCCACCGTTTCCCTTGCCGGAAATAAGCGGGAACTCCGCGGTGCGGGCCTTGCGCAGTGCATCCGGTTCCCCGGCAAGTACGCCCGCCGCTTCACTCACATGTTGATGGATGCGCCCGGCCATGTCCCACCAGGTCATCGAGTCCTTGCCGCGCAGCCGGCGGGTATGCGAATGCCGCTGGGCCAGTGACCAGTGCACGCTGCGACCGCTGTCGCGCAGGTCCTGGGCGATCTGCGCGCCGGACTGCCCACCCCCGATGACCAGCACGGCGCCATCGGGCAGCTGGCGGGCACTGCGGTAGTCGCCCGAGTGCAGCACGGTCAGGCCTGGCGCGGGCGCGAACGGGACCCGGGGCATCCGTGCGCGGCGGTATTCACCGGTGGCGACCACCACTGCGCGGGCATGGATCAGCCCCTGGCTGCTGTGGATGGCGTAGCCACCGGGCCCAGGCCCAACCCGATGCACCCCGCATCCCTCGTTGATCGGCAGGGAACGCTCGTGGGCATAGTCGCGGAGGTGCCGGATCACCTCCGGGGCGCCCATGAAGCCTTCCGGGTCGTCACCCGCATAGGCATGGCCGTGCAGGGCCATCGTCGCGTTGGCGGTGTTGGTCTGGAACGACTCCCAGCGCCGCTGCCAGCTGGCGCCTACGGTTTCGGCCTCCAGCACGCGATGCTCGACGCCGGCTTCCTGCAGGAGCGCGCTGAGGGACAACCCGGCCTGGCCGGCGCCGATGATGACCAGCGGCAGCCTTGCAGGCAGGGAGCCCGGCAGGCGGGGCGGGAAAGGAGAGGGGCTGTCCGGGGAAATCACCAGTGTGGGTCCATGCAAGGCCTTGATCAGGGCCATTGCGCGGGGAATGCCCCGGGCCTTCAACAGATCCGGTTCTGAAAAACGTTGCAGATCGAGGCGTCGCCTGTGGTGTCTGGCCGGGACGGCCGCAGGGTCGTCCCGGGGAGCCCGGGCCTTTGCGCGGGCAGGCCACCATGGCGGGGGAAAACCGACACTCCTAAGGCCCCCGGAGCCGGCCAGCGGCCGCTTCCGCCTGCCGCCGTCATATCCCCTGGGCCCCCCGGCCGTTAGAATGGCGGCCGCTGTCCACCGCCCGCTCCCGGAGCCCCCATGCCCGTTGAAGCCCAGCCGGTAGCCACCGTCGTCGACACGACCGGTGCGCCCGGCTATCTCTCCATTCGTGACCTGCGCAAGGAATTCGACGGTTTCGTCGCCGTCGACGACGTCAACCTGGACGTGCGCAAGGGCGAGATCTTTGCCCTGCTCGGTGGCTCCGGCAGTGGCAAATCGACCCTGCTGCGCTGCCTGGGCGGCTTCGAGACGCCCACCAAGGGCAGCATCACCCTCGATGGCCAGCGCCTGGACGCGCTGCCGCCGTACCAGCGGCCGGTCAACATGATGTTCCAGTCCTATGCGCTGTTCCCGCACATGACGGTCGAGCAGAACATTGCCTTCGGCCTGAAGCAGGATGGCCTGGGCAAGGACGCGATCAGCAAGCGCGTCGGCGAGATGCTCGACCTGGTGCAGATGGGCCACCTGGGCAAGCGCAAGCCACACCAGCTGTCCGGCGGCCAGCAGCAGCGCGTGGCGCTGGCGCGGTCGCTGGCCAAGGGGCCGAAGCTGCTGCTGCTGGACGAGCCGATGGGCGCGCTGGACAAGAAGCTGCGCTCGCAGATGCAGCTGGAACTGGTCAGCATCATCGAATCGTCGGGCGTGACCTGCGTGATGGTCACCCACGACCAGGAAGAAGCGATGACCATGGCCACCCGCATCGCGGTGATGGATGCCGGCTGGATCCAGCAGGTCGGCAAGCCGGACGAGGTCTACGAGCAGCCGGCCAACCGCTTCGTCGCCGAGTTCATCGGTTCGGTCAACCTGTTCGACGGGGTGATCGACGAGGACCTGCCGGAGTACGTGACCGTACGCTCGCCGCTGTTCCCGGCGCCGATCTACATCGCCCATGGCATCACCGGCTATGAAGGGCAGCCGGTCGCGTTCGCGCTGCGCCCGGAGAAGGTGATGATCGGCAAGGACGAACCGGAAGGGCACACCAACAAGGCCCAGGGCGTGATCGAGGACATCGCCTACTTCGGCAGCCATTCGGTCTACCACGTGCGCCTGCCCAGCGGCGCCAAGGTACTGGCCAACTTCGCCAATTCGCAGCGCTGGGCCAGTGATGGCCTCACCTGGGGCGACGAGGTGTGGGTGCACTGGCGCGACAACGACGGCGTGGTGCTCACCTCATGAGCACCGCCGGCCTGAAGCGCTGGCTGCCGGGGCTGCGTGCCACGGTGATCGGCATTCCGTACCTGTGGCTGCTGCTGTTCTTCGCAGTGCCGTTCCTGATCGTGCTGATGATCAGCTTCTCGCTCAGCCGGGTCGGCTCGCCGCCGTACACCTGGCTGCTGCAGTACGCCGACGGCGGTTTCTCGCTGAAGCTGAACCTGGAAAACTACCTGGCGCTGTTCCGCGATTCGATCTATGCGCAGGCGTTCCTGAGCTCGATCAGGATCGCGGCGATCTCGACCTTCCTGACGCTGCTGATCGGCTATCCGATGGCCTATGCCATCGCGCGCCTGTCGCCCGCCGCGCGCAACGTGGCGATGATGCTGGTGGTGCTGCCGTCGTGGACCTCGTTCCTGATCCGCGTGTATGCGTGGAAGGCGATCCTGGACCGCAATGGCCTGCTCGACCAGTTCCTGCAGTTCACCGGCCTGCAGACGCTGATGACGTCGATGGGCCTGCCGAAACTGCAGCTGATCGACACCCCGACCGCCGCCTACATCGGCATCGTCTACTGCTATCTGCCGTTCATGGTGCTGCCGCTGTACGCTAATCTGGTCAAGCATGACCACCGCCTGCTGGAGGCGGCCTACGACCTCGGTGCCAAGCCGTGGCAGGCGTTCCTGCGCATCACCCTGCCGTTGTCCAAAGCGGGCATCATCGCCGGCTGCATGCTGGTGATGATTCCGGCGATCGGTGAATTCGTGATCCCGGAAATGCTGGGTGGCTCGGAAACGCTGATGGTGGGCCGCCAGCTGTGGAACGAGTTCTTCAACAACCGCAACTGGCCGGGCGCCTCGGCGATGGCGGTGGCGATGATCCTGTTGCTGCTGGTGCCGATCCTGCTGTTCAACCGTTCCCAGCAGCGCCTGCTGGAAGGGAAGCAGGCATGAGCCCGCGTAGCGCAAAGGGCCTGGGGCTGGGCGTGCTGCTGCTCGGCTTCGCCTTCCTGTACCTGCCGATCCTGCTGTTGATGTTCTATTCGTTCAACAGCTCGCGGCTGGCGATGGTCTGGGCCGGGTTCTCCACCCGTGCCTACAGCGACCTGTTCGCCGACCGCGCGCTGATGGATGCGATGTGGACCAGCCTGGTGGTGGCGTTCTGGACCGCCTGTACCGCCACCGTGCTGGGCACGCTGGCGGCGATGGTGATGACGCGCTTCAAGCGCTTCCGTGGCAAGCCGCTGTTCGGCGCGCTGGTGACCGCACCGCTGGTGATGCCGGATGTGATCCTGGGCTTCTCGCTGATGGCGCTGCTGGCCTCGATGGGCGCGATTCCCGGCTTCCCGGCACGCGGCCTGGCCACCATCTGGATCGCCCACGTCACCTTCACCCTGTGCTTCGTCACCGTGGTGGTGTCCTCGCGGCTGCAGGAAATGGACCTGTCGCTGGAAGAAGCCGCGATGGATCTGGGCGCCAGCCGGCTGACCGTGTTCGGCCGCATCACCCTGCCGATCATCGCGCCGGCGCTGGTGGCGGGCTGGCTGCTGGCGTTCACCCTGTCGCTGGATGACGTGGTGGTGGCCAGCTTTGTCGCCACGCCGGGCTCGACCACGCTGCCGATGAAGGTGTTCGCCTCGGTGCGCATGGGCATCAGCCCGAAGATCAACGCGTTGGCCACGCTGCTGGTGTCGGCGGTGTCGATCGCCGCGGTGATCGGCTGGTACATCAACGCCCGCGCCGAGAAGCGGCGCCAGCGCGACCTGCAGCTGGCGCGGCAGGACAACGGCTGAGCACACGGTCTGCCGACAACGCCGGCAACACCCGGCTCACAGCCGGCGGCGCACAATGGGGGTCTTCCAGATGGAGATCCCCCATGACCGTCGAGATCGTCGACCCGGCCACCGGACAGGTGACCTACCGCCATGAACTGATGGGCGCAGCCGACATCGAGCAGCGCCTGCAGGCCGCTGCCGATGCATTTCCGGGCTGGGCAGATCGCTCGCTGCAGGACCGCGGCGCCATCCTTCGCCAGATCGCCGCGCAGCTGCGCACGCGGCGCGACGACCTGCAGCAGGCGATGACCCACGAGATGGGCAAGCTCAAGGCCGAGGCGCTGGCCGAGGTCGACAAGTGCGCTGCCGCCTGCGAGTACTATGCCGATCACGCGGCCGACTATCTCAAGCCGCAGCTGATCGATACCGAAGCCCAGCGCAGCTACGTGCGCTACGAGCCGATCGGCTGCGTGTTCGCGGTGATGCCGTGGAATTTCCCGATCTGGCAGGTGTTCCGTTTCCTCGCCCCGGCGTTCATGGCTGGCAACGTCGCCCTGCTCAAGCACGCCAGCAACGTGCCGCAGTGCGCCGACCTGATCCTGGCGGTGTGCCGTGACGGCGGCCTGCCTGATGGCGTGTTCGACGTGCTGCACATCGACAACGACCAGGCCGCCGGCGTGCTGCGCGACGCACGGGTGAAGGCGGTGACGCTGACCGGCAGCGAGCGGGCAGGGCGCTCGATCGCCTCCAATGCCGGCAGCCAGCTGAAGAAGTCGGTGATGGAGCTGGGTGGCAGCGATGCCTTCGTGGTGCTCGACGATGCCGACCTCGACAAGACCGTGGCCGCGGCAGTGAAGTCGCGCTTCGACAACAGCGGGCAGACCTGCATCGCGGCCAAGCGCTTCATCGTGGTCGAGGCGGTGGCCGATGAATTCACCCGTCGCTTTGTGCAGGCGGCGGGCGAGCGCCAGTACGGCGATCCCGATGAGCGGGGCACCACGCTGGCGCCGATGGCTCGCGCCGACCTGCGTGACGAACTGCACAAGCAGGTGCAGGCCAGCGTGGCCAAGGGCGCGCGGGTGCTGATCGGTGGTGAGCCGATTGCCGGCACCCATGCCGGCTATCCGGCCACGGTGCTCGACCAGGTCGGCCCGGGCATGCCGGCGTATGACGAGGAGCTGTTCGGGCCGGTGGCCGCGGTGATCCGGGTCAAGGATGAGGCCGAGGCACTGCGCGTGGCCAACGACACCCGCTTCGGCCTGGGCGGCAGCGTGTGGACCGGCGATCCGGTACGCGGCGAGCGCTTCGCGCAGCGCATGGAATGCGGTGCGGCGTTCGTCAACGCCATCGTCAAGAGCGACGCGCGGCTGCCGTTCGGTGGCAGCAAGCAGTCCGGTTTCGGTCGGGAGCTGGCCGACCATGGCATCCATGAGTTCATGAACATCAAGACCGTCTACGTGGCTTGATCCCGAACGGTAGTGCCGGCCGTTGGCCGGCATTGCCGGGTTGCCGGCCAGCGGCCGGCACTACCAGAAGCGGGGCATGTGCCACGACCAACGGTCGTGGCCTACCGGATTGCAGGGTATCGACGCCCCCCGTGCATGGTGGGTATCGACGCCCACGTGCATGGTGGGTATCGACCGTTGGTCGATACGCGCTACAACCACTTCGCGCGCTTGAACAACCGGTACAGCCCGACGCACACACCGCCCACGCCAACGATCATCAGCGGGTACGACCAGGGTTCGCTCAGCTCCGGCATGTGACTGAAGTTCATGCCGTACCAGCTGGTGATCAGCGTCGGCGCGGCGAGCAGCGCAGCCCAGGCGCCCAGCCGCTTGACCGTCTCGCCCTGCGCCAGTGTCACCAGCGAAAGGTTCACGCTCAGCGCGGTGCCCAGCATCTCGCGCAGGGTGTCGATCACATCGCTGATGCGCACCGCATGGTCATGCACGTCACGCACGTACAGCTTCACTTCGTCGGGGATCAGTTCGCCCTGGTAGCGGCGCAGCTGCGCCAGCACGTCCTGCAACGGCGCCACCGCCATCCGCATCTTGTTCAGTTCGCGCTTGAGCTCGTACAGCCGCACCACCGTGCTGCGCTTGTAGGTGTCGGCGAAGATGTCCTTTTCCAGCAGGTCCAGGGTGTCGCGGAAGCGGTGCACGATCGGCAGGTAGTTGTCGACCACGAAGTCGGTCACCGCGTACAGGCAGTACGACGGACCCATCTTCAGCAGCTGCGGCTCGCGCTCGACGCGTGCGCGCACCGGCGCGTAGGACAGCGAGGCGCCGTGGCGGACCGTCACCAGGAACCGCGGGCCGAGGAAGGCATGGGTTTCGCCATACTGGATGCGTTCGTCGACCATCTGCGCGGTGGTCACCACCACGAACAACGAGTTGCCATAGGTCTCGACCTTGGGCCGTTGGTGCGCATTGCGCGCATCCTCGATGGCCAGGTCGTGCAGGCAGAATTCTTCCTGCAGTTTCAGCAGCACGTCTTCGTTGGGGTCGTACAGGCCGACCCAGACGAAGCCGTTGCCGCTGGCAATGACATCGCTGATGGCATCCAGGCTGATGTCGTGGCGCTTGCCCTCGTCATCGTAGTGGACGCAGTTGATGACGCAGGTAGGGTTGGCCGAAGCGGGGGCGGAAGCGGAGGCGGGCAATGACATGCCCGCCATCGTGCGTCAGGGCCGTGTTTCGGACAAGTGAGGACGACGCGCCAGCACCCACGCCAGTGCCACGTGCACCGGCAGCAGCAGCACGATCCACTGCACGTTGTACTGCGCCTGCAGGCTCAGCCAGTGCAGCACCAGCGCGGCCATCGCCTGTACCGCCAGCAGCCACAGCACGATCCTGAACATGCGTCCCGGCACGCGCCGGCGCAGCAGTGCGATCGCGCCCGGCAGCAGCAGCACGGCCAGTGGCGAAAGCAGCAGCAGGTTGCGGTTGGCCCATGCGGCGTAGTGGATGCTGAAGCCCCACAGGAACACCAGCACGCCACCGAACAGGGCGCACAGCAGCCAGAACGGCACGGCCAGCCCGGCCAGCAGGCGCGGGCGGTTGCGCAGCGCCAGCACGCCAGCGGCGATCACCAGGCCACACAGCAGCCACGGCCACCAGCGGCGTGCGAACTCCTTCGGCTCCGGATCGATGCGGTGCGGCAACAGTTCCTGTTCGGACTGCACCAGCGGCCGGCCATCGCTGTTGCGTGCCTGGCGCAGGGCATCGGCCAGGCGCATCGGGACGAACGCTTCCTGCCAGCGCGACAGCGGCTGGTCGGCGAACGGTCCGAGGCCCACATCGAAGCCCAGCCACATCCATGGTGCCGGCGAGGCCAGACGGACCGATTCACTGCGATAGGTGTTGCCACGCGAGCGCCCCGACAGCTGCGACTGCAGGCCGCCGCCGAGCGCCTTGTCCAGCGTGTCGCGCACCATCGTCGCGCAGTTGGCGGTGTAGTAATCGTAGTGGTAACGCGCGTTTTCCGGCTTGGCCCGCTCGGCCAGGCCGGCGGCCAGCGAGCGCGCCTGGTCCGGGCGCAGGTCCAGCCATTGCACGCTGGCGCCACGGCCGGTCTCGTCGTAGTACGACAGGTCCTGCTGCAGCGGCAGCGCCACCAGGTAGTACATCATGTCGCCGCGCGCGAAGCGGCTGACGAAATCGTCCTCGGACGGATCGAAGTAGCCGAAGTTGTACGAGGTCGCTTCACCGCTGAGCGGATCGACCACCACGATGGCGTCATGGCCGAAGCGTTCGAAGAACACCGTGCCCGGCTGCATGGTCACCACGCCGATGCGCGGAGCAGGGGCTTCAGCGCTGGCCGCGGGCACGGCAGGTGTGGCCGGCGCCGGCTGCGCGAAGGCGGCCAGCGGCAGGGCCATGGCCAGCACGTAGAGTGCCAGCCACACCATGAGGATCAGGCCGCGGCGCTTCAAGCGTCGTCCTGCGCGTCCGGCGGCAGCACGGTCACGTGGAAGGCCTGTACCCGGCGCGCATCGGCGCGGGCCACGCGGAACATGAAGCGGTCCAGCGCCAGCTCGTCACCGACTTCCGGCAGGTGGCCCACGGCCTCGGTGACCAGGCCGCCGATGGTGTCGTAGTCCTCGTCGGAGAACGTCGCGCCGAAACGCTCGTTGAAGTCGCCGATCGGGGTCAGCGCGTCGACCACGTACTGGCCGTCGGACTGGATCGCGATCTGCGCCGAGGGATCCTCGGCCTCGTCATGCTCATCGTCGATCTCGCCGACGATCTGTTCCAGCACGTCCTCGATGGTGACCAGGCCGGCGACACCGCCGTACTCGTCCACCACGATGGCCATGTGGTTGCGCGACAGGCGGAATTCCTTCAGCAGCACGTTGAGCTTCTTCGCTTCCGGGATCAGGACCGCCGGGCGCAGCAGCTCGCGCACGTTGGCCGGACCGTTGTCGGCGACCACGCCGCGCAGCAGGTCCTTGGCCAGCAGGATGCCAAGGATGTCGTCCTTGTTCTCGCCGTGCACCGGGAAGCGTGAATGGCCGGATTCGACCACCTGCTTCATCAGTTCCAGGAAGGGCGCTTCAACTGGCAGCGAGACCATCTGCGAGCGCGAGATCATCACGTCGCCCACGGTCAGCTCGGCCACCGAAATGGCGCCTTCCATCATCTTCAGGGTATCGGCGGCGATCAGACCCTCTTCCTGCGCGGTGTGCAGGACAGCGACCAGCTCGTCGCGGGTATGGGGTTCGCCGGAGAAGGCGGAGGTCAGGCGTTCAAGCCAGCCGCGCTTCTTTTCACTGTGCTCCGCAGGGGAGCTACTACTGTCGTCTTCTGACATCTCTGGAAAAAAGGCACCCGGCAGGCCGGGCGTTGACCCAAGTCTAGCAGGATGTGACGGCCTGTCAGTGACTGCCGGTGACCGGGGCTGGGGCGGCCGCGGCCGGCTTCTCTTCGGGCAGGTCCAGGCTGTAGGTGCAGCCGGCCAGGGTCTTGCCCGGGTGGGAGGCCACGGTGGAGACGCTGAGGATGATCGACTCGATCTGGGCCTCGCCGGTCTTCGGGTCGGTCACGTCGCGGCTGACCAGCTCGCGGCCGGCCATGAACTTGCCGTCCTGGTCGTAGCCGGTCTCCAATTCCAGCCGTTTGGCCAGCGGGCGTGGGTCGGCCTGGTCGAGGACGGCCATGACGCTGGCGCCGGCCACCGCCACCCGATCGGTCTGTTGGCCGAAGACGGTGATCGGGCTGGCCAGCCGGAACTCGCTCATG
Source organism: Stenotrophomonas sp. YJH_SMC_21 (assembly GCF_059369555.1). NCBI lineage: Bacteria > Pseudomonadati > Pseudomonadota > Gammaproteobacteria > Lysobacterales > Lysobacteraceae > Stenotrophomonas > Stenotrophomonas sp. YJH_SMC_21. The sequence goes on along the minus strand of NZ_JCAFSU010000003.1, from coordinate 237,976 downwards.
AACTGGTTGCCCTGCGGCAGCGGCTGCAGGCCCTGGGCCACGGCCTTCAGCGGATCGGCCAGCAGCGGCGCCAGCGCGGCCTGCTCGGCCACGCCTTGGCGGCATTCGATGAGGGCCGGCAGGTCCAGGCGGGTGGCGAAGGCGGAGGGAGCGGCGAGGGCACAGAGCAGGGGCAGACAGCAGCGCAGTGACACGGTCGGTTTCCGCAGGCGAGGGGCCGCCATCATAGCCCCGGCGAGCGTCGGAACAGCCCGCTGAGAAGGCGCAGGAAACCGGTCATCGCCCGCCGTACGACCATCAGTGAGAGAGTCAGCACGACCGCAAGCATGGCGACCTGCATCGATTGCCCCGCGATGCGCGCCACCGCCGGCCACAGGCCCGGGCTGGTCAGCCAGGGCATCAGTTCCGCCGCGGCTGTCCTGGCCACTTTCATGTAGATCACGGCCAGCACGAACAGCACCAGCAGCGAGGTGCGGCTGGCGTGGAAGAACGGCAGTGCATTGACCGGCCTGCCAAACCGCTGCTGCAGCAGCGTTCGCCACAGCACTGGCAGGGTCAAGGCACCGACCAGTATCAGCACCATCGACGTTTCCCACAGCCCCGGCAGGTGGGCGGGTTCCGCTCTACCTGTGAAGTGCGGGCCGAACATGCCGATCGCCAGCCCGGCCAGCAGGCACACGGGCGACAGCAGGGCCAGGCTGCGCAGCAGCCAGTGCCTGCCGCCGGGGTCGCGGGCGCTGATGCGGCGCACGGTGTGAGCGCCCAGCACCAGCAGGCCCGCGAGCAGGCCGGCGGCCATCGCAAACGTCGTGAAGCTGTTCCCTGGGTTCATCCTTTTTCCTTCCGCGTCCTGGCCGGTGTTGAACAGTAGCTCAGCGCATGGCTGGCACTCCAGCCGTGGCGCAGTCAGGGCGGACTCCAGCGCGTGGCCGCTGGGTACCAGCGCAGCCTGACCGGGTAGCCCAGTCGCGCCTGCAGGTGGTCACGCACGGCCGCCGCCGTCGCGCGGTTGGCTGGGGTATCCCGCAGCTCCACCTCCAGCTCCCCGGTCTTGACATCCAGGCCATGGCCTAACAGGTCGGGCAGCTGGGCCCGCAGCCAGTCCTGCTGTGCGTGCAGGCGGCGCGTCATCTCCGCTTCGGTCATCGCGGCGCCGGTGATGTAGCGCACACGTTGCGGGCCATCCGCCCCTGGATGTGTCTCATCGGCCTCGGGTGCGGCGCCTGTCAGTCGCACGACAACGTTCCAGCCCCTCGCATTGTCCACCCAGATGCCGGCCAGACGTGCCGCGTGCCGCGCTTCCAGGCGCTCGATCAGTGCCCGTTGCTGGGCAGTGGCGACGATGTTGCGGGTGTCGCGCTCGCTGCTGCCGAAGAACGCCCGTAGTTCGGCGATCTTTGCGGCGATGTCGGCCTCGCTGTCGCTGGCGGGGAACGGTGAGGGACGGTCAGGATCGGGCATCAGGCCTGCCCCGGACTGCAGTAGCGCGGCAAGCACAAGTGCGGGCAGGGTCATGCTGCGCTCCTCTTCCGTGAGTGCGTGGGCTCGGAACAGGGCCCGGTGTCAGCGCTCGCCCGCGTAGGGGTCGTCGATGCCCAGCTCGGCCAGGATCTCCCGTTCCAGCTGTTCCATCGCTTCGGCTTCCTTGTCGTCCTCGTGGTCCCAGCCGAGCAGGTGCAGCACGCCGTGCACGGTCAGGTGCGCGTAGTGGGCGTTGAGCGCCTTGCCCTGTTCGTCGGCCTCCCGCGCTACGACAGGTGCACAGATAACCAGATCGCCGAGCAGCGGGAACTTGACGCCCTTGGGCAGGCCTTCGGGCACTTCGGCCGGGAAGCTGAGCACGTTGGTGGCGTAGTCCTTGCCGCGGTAATGGCGGTTCAGCGACTGCCCTTCCTTGGCGTCGACCACGCGGATGGCCAGGTCGGCCTCGCGGATGCGGCCCTTCAGCGCGGCAGCCACCCACTTGCGGAAGCTCACTGCCGCCGGCAGGCCGGCACGCGGCAGGGCATAACTGACGGCGACGTCCAGTCGCACGGGACCACGGGTCATGGAGTTGCTCCAGGTTGGATCTGATGCAGGTCGCGGCGGTCGTAGGCGCTGACGATGCGCGCCACCAGCGGGTGGCGGACCACGTCGCGGGATTCGAAGAAGGTGAAGCTGACACCCTCCACGTCGCGCAGCACGTCGATGGCGTCGCGCAGGCCCGACTTCACGTGCTTGGGCAGGTCGGTCTGGGTCAGGTCACCGGTGACCACCGCGGTGGAGCCGTAGCCGAGGCGGGTCAGGAACATCTTCATCTGCTCGATGGTGGTGTTCTGTGCTTCGTCCAGGATCACGAACGCATCGTTGAGCGTGCGGCCGCGCATATAGGCCAGCGGCGCGATCTCGATGACGTTCCTTTCCAGCAGCTTGACCACCTTTTCCACGCCCATCATCTCGTACAGGGCGTCGTACAGCGGTCGCAGATAGGGATCGACCTTCTGGCTCAGGTCGCCGGGCAGGAAGCCCAGCTTCTCGCCGGCTTCCACCGCGGGGCGGACCAGGATCAGCCGCTGCACCCGCGATTCGTTCAGCGCTTCGACTGCGCTGGCCACGGCCAGGAAGGTCTTGCCGGTGCCGGCCGGCCCGATGCCGAAGTTGATGTCGTGGGTTGCGATCTGGTGCAGGTAGCGGGCCTGGTTGGCACCGCGCCCGCGTACCGTGCCGCGCTTGACCTTGATCGCCACCTCCTGCGCTTCGTAGGAGCGTTCGGCGATCTGCTCGACATTGGCCTGCGCCAGGCGCAGGTGGATGGCGTGGTTGTCGAAGGTCGTTTCGCCGGCTTCGGCGTACAGCGCTTCAACCAGCTTCTGCGCCTCGACGATGGCGTCCTTCGGCCCGCTGATGCGGAACACGAAGCCACGGTTGGCGATTTCCACGCCGAGTTTCAGTTCGATCTGCCGCAGGTGCCCGTCGAACGGGCCACACAGGTTGGCCAGCCGTTCGTTGTCTTCCGGCGACAGGGTGAAGTCTCGATGCTCGATGCTTTTCATTGCTTCGGGTGGGGCGGACGCCTTCCACCGCAGTGTATTCAGGGGAGACAAGGGTAGCGCGCGTGCGGGGCACACGGCCAGCAGACGGTCGATACAGCGTTTTCCACACCCGGTGTGGACGGGGGGCGCGAAAACCTGTGGATAGACCTTCGCAATGCTTGTGCCACAAGGCCCATGAGGTCCTGGTGAAAAAAACGTCATGGTCGCTCGTCGCTTCGGCAGCACTGCCATGGGGGCCTGCACGGGGGCATTCATCGTGACGACAGTGCAGGTTTCGTTGCCGGGTGAGCAACAAAGCCGGGCGCTGGCGGATTTCCACAACGGTTGTGGAATGATGCCGAATCAACCTGTGGATAGGTGGTGCGGAGCCTTGCAGCAAAAGGCGTGCCGGCGCGTGGCGAAAAAACCGCCAGGGCTGATCGGAATCATTGAGGGTGCACGGGGCACATGGCACCGTGTCGCCGTCGCAGGAGGGGATGGCATGGGCATCGGCAACGGGATGCGAGGAATCGGACTGGCGGGCATCGGCCTGCTGGCCGGGTGTGGGCAGTCAACACCGACTGCACTGGGCACGCTGGAGTGGGACCGGATCACGGTGCCGGCACCGGCGGCCGAAGTGATCGCCACGGTGGAGGTGCGCGAGGGACAGCAGGTCAAGGCCGGCGCCGTGCTGATGCAGCTCGACCCGGCCCGCGGCGACGCGCAGTTCGCCGCAGCGCAGGCTGATACGGCGCGTGCGCAGGCGCAGCTGGAAGAACTGATGATCGGCCCACGCCAGGAGCAGATCGCGCAGGCCCAGGCGCAACTGGCCGCGCTGCGCGCACAGGCTGCCGAAGCAAGTGCCTATTACCGACGGGTCCAGCCGTTGGCACAGCAGCGCTTGATTGCCGCCGCTGAGCTGGATCGTGCACGTGCCGCCGCCGGCAATGCCGAGGCCAGCGTGCGTGCTGCCGAGCAGGCCTGGCTGGAGCGGGTGCACGGCAGCCGTGTGCAGGATATCGCCCAGGGCCAGGCCGCCGCCGATGCCGCTCAGGCGCAACAGGCAGTGCAGGCCGTGAACCTGCAGAAGCTGCAATTGCGTGCGCCGCGCGACGGCGTGGTCGATGCCTTGCCTTACCGGCAGGGCGACCAGGCGCCGGTCGGCGCGCCGCTGGCGGTGATGCTGGTCGGCGAGCGCCCCTATGCGCGCGTGTATCTGCCGCAGCCGCTGCGCCTGCAGGTCAAGGTCGGGCAGGCCGCGCAGATACAGCTGGAAGGAGGCAGCACGGTGCTGACGGGACACGTGCGTGCGATCCGCAGCGAACCGTCGTTCACGCCGTACTACGCACTGACCGGTGATGACGTCGAGCGCCTGAGTTATCTGGCCGAGATTGAAGTGGACGGGAACAGCGACATGCAGAAGCTGCCAGCGGGTCTTCCGGTACAGGTGCGCTTCTGAACACCGGCAACGACATCGCGGTGCATGCCCAGGGCCTGACCCGCCGCTTCGGCGATCTGCTGGCCGTGGACAATGTCGACCTGACCGTGCCGCGTGGCCAGGTCTATGGCTTCCTGGGCCCGAACGGGTCGGGCAAGTCGACCACCATCCGCATGCTGTGCGGCCTGCTGGAACCGAGCGCCGGCCAGATCGAGGTGCTCGGCCTGGCCGTGCCGGAGCAGGCCGAGGCACTGCGCCGGCGCATCTGCTACATGACCCAGCGCTTCTCGTTGTATGAAGACCTTTCGGTGCGCGAGAACCTGGAATTCCTCGCCGCCATCCAGGACCTGCCGCGTACGCAGGCCCGGCAGCGGGTCGACGAACTGCTGCAGCAGTACCGTCTCCTGGACCGGCAGCCGCAGCTGGCCGGCACCCTCAGTGGTGGCCAGAAGCAGCGCCTGGCGCTGGCCGGCGCCGTCGTGCACGCGCCCGAGCTGTTGTTCCTGGACGAGCCGACCAGCGCGGTCGACCCGGAGTCACGCCGCGATTTCTGGGAGGCCCTGTTTGAACTTGCCGACGCCGGTACCACCGTGCTGGTATCGACCCACTACATGGACGAAGCCGAGCGCTGCCATCGGCTGGCGATCCTCGATCGAGGCGCGCTGGTGGCCGATGGCACGCCGGCCGAACTCTGTGCACGGCTGGACGGCCGCACGTTGCAGGTCACGTCGGCGCAGCCGCGGCAGGCCAGCCGCGCGTTGTCTGAGCTGCCCGGCGTGCTGAGCGTGGCACAGATCGGCACGCAGCTGCGCGTGCTGTGCAGCGAGGCGGCCGCCGATACGCCAGCGTTGCGGCGCGCGCTGGCCAGCGCCGATCCGCAGGCCCGCATCGAGGCGGTGGCGCCGAACCTGGAAGACGTCTTCGTCGCCGCCACCCGCGGCCGTGGCCGGGAGCCAGCGGCATGAACCTGCGCCGGCTGTGGGCGATCATGCTCAAGGAATTGCGCCAGCTGCGCCGCGACCGCATCACGCTGGCGATGATCGTCGGCATTCCGGTGATGCAGCTGCTGCTGTTCGGCTACGCGATCAATCTCAACCTGCGCCACCTCGACGCCGGTGTCGCCGACCAGGCCAACAGTGCGGCGTCACGCCCGCTGGTGCAGGACATGGTCGCCACCGGCGTGATCACGCCGCGCAGCGAAGCCTATACGCCCGACCAGTTGATGCAGGCGCTGCGGCGTGGCGAGATCAGTGTCGGCATCGTGGTGCCGGCCGACTTCGAGCGTCGTCGCTTCGATGGACGCGAGGCGGTGCAGGTGCTGGTTGATGGCAGCGACACCGTGGTGCAGAGCGCGGCGATCCAGCTGGCGCAGGTGCCGCTGGAGACGCGACCGACCAGCAACACGCGGCCGCTGCGCGAAGGCAGCATCGCCAGTGGTCCAATCAGCGTGACCAGCTTCTACAACCCGCAGCGGCGTTCGGCGGTGAACATCGTGCCAGGCCTGATCGGGGTGATCCTGACCATGACCCTGGTGATGTTCACGGCGGTGGCGGTGGTGCGTGAACGCGAGCGCGGCAACATGGAGCTGCTGATCGCCACGCCGGTGTCGCGCAGCGAACTGATGGTGGGCAAGGTGCTGCCCTATGCAGCCATCGGCCTGCTGCAGACCACGCTGGTGCTGGTGCTGGGCACCTGGCTGTTCCAGGTGCCGATCCGCGGCAGCCTGCTCGATATCTACCTGGCCGCGGTGCTGCTGGTGCTGGCCAACCTCGCACTGGGCCTGCTGATTTCCACGCGCGCGCGCTCGCAGTTCCAGGCGATGCAGATGACCCTGTTCATGTTCCTGCCGTCGATCCTGCTGTCGGGCTTCATGTTCCCGTTCGCGGGCATGCCGCGGCCGGTGCAATGGCTGGCCGAAGTACTGCCGCTGACCCACTTCCTGCGCCTGGTGCGCGGCATCATGCTGCGCGGCGCCTCGCTGTGGGAGCTGTGGCACGACGCGCTGGCGCTGCTGGCCTTCATCGCGGTGATGATGACCCTGGCGATCCTGCGTTTCCGCAAGCGTTTGGATTGAGGCATGCCGACCAACGGTCGGCATCCACCCCGGCAGGTGCCGGCCACTGGCCGGCATCAACTCCGGTGGGTGCCGGCCACTGGCCGGCATCAATTCGGTGGGTGCCGACCGTTGGTCGGCATCAACTCGGTGGGTGCCGACCGTTGGTCGGCATCAACTCCGGTGGGTGCCGACCGTTGGTCGGCGCACCTTATTCCGCCACCACGCGCGCGCGCAGCGAATTGGTCAGCGCCTCGGTGATCACCACATCCACGAACTGGCCGATCAGCCGCGCCGGCGCCGGGAAGTTCACCGAACGCATGTTCTCGGTCTTGCCGGTCAGTTCGTTCGGGTTCTTGCGCGAAGGGCCTTCCACCAGCACGGTCTGCACGGTGCCGACCATCTTCTCGGAGATGCCGGCGGCGTGCGCATTGATGCGCTCCTGCAGGCGCGACAGGCGCGCGTGCTTCTCGGCATCGCTGATCGTGTCCTCCAGGTCGGCCGCCGGGGTCCCCGGGCGGCGCGAATAGATGAAGGAGAAGCTGTGGTCGAAGCCGATGTCCTCGATCAGCTTCATGGTCTTCTCGAAATCGGCATCGGTTTCGCCGGGGAAGCCGACGATGAAGTCCGAGCTGATCGAGATGTCCGGGCGCACCGCGCGCAGCTTGCGGATCTTCGACTTGAATTCCAGCGCGGTATAGCCGCGCTTCATCGCCGACAGTACGCGATCGCTGCCGGCCTGCACCGGCAGGTGCAGGAAGTTGGCCAGCTTCGGCACGTCGCGGAACGCATCGATCAGCGAGTCGCTGAACTCCAGCGGGTGCGAGGTGGTGAAGCGGATGCGGCCGACGCCGTCGATCTCGGCGATGGTCCGGATCAGCAGGCCGAGATCGGCGAACTCGCCATCTCCATAGGGGCCGCGATAGGCATTGACGTTCTGCCCGAGCAGGTTGATTTCGCGCACGCCCTGCGCGGCCAGCTGCGCCACTTCCACCACCACGTCCTCGAACGGGCGGCTGACTTCGGTGCCGCGGGTGTAGGGCACCACGCAGAACGAGCAGTACTTCGAGCAGCCTTCCATGATCGACACGAACGCCGAAGCGCCTTCGGCACGCGGTTCCGGCAGACGGTCGAACTTCTCGATCTCGGGGAAGCTGATGTCCACCTGCGGGCGCTTCTGCTCGCGTCGGGCGCGGATCAGCTCCGGCAGCCGGTGCAGGGTCTGCGGGCCGAACACAAGGTCCACGAACGGCGCACGCTTGATGATCGCCTCGCCTTCCTGCGAGGCAACGCAGCCGCCCACGCCGATGATGACCTCGCGGCCCTTGTTCTTCAGGCCCTTCCAGACGCCGAGCTGGCTGAACACCTTCTCCTGCGCCTTCTCGCGGATGGAACAGGTGTTGACCAGGATGACGTCGGCGTCTTCCGGGGTATCGGTCAGTTCCAGGCCATCGCTGGCGGCGAGCACGTCGGCCATCTTGGCCGAGTCGTACTCGTTCATCTGGCAACCGTGGGTCTTGATGTACAGCTTGCCTTTCACCTGGTCGGGCTTGCGCGGACCGGCGGGCAGGGCAACGAGCGGGGCACCGCCCGGCGGGGCGGGCGGAAAGACGTCTGGCGTCCCGGTCATGGCGCTTAATCCATTCGGGTGGCGGGAAAGCCGGCAATTCTACCTGCATCCCGGCGCGTACGCCGCGCTGTGCGCTCGCGGGGCACGGCCCCGCGCTACCCGCATCCCGCCGGCCCCGGTAGCGCCGGGCGGTGCCCGGCGGGCGCCCTTACGCCGCCGCCAGCTCCGCATCGATCTGCCGCGAACGGTCGAACGCGGTCATCGCGCTCATCCGTGCGATGTAGTCAGCCGTGGCCGGCGCCGGCTGTACCAGGCCAAAGGCCGTGGTCCACGCCAGTGCATTGCCCCACAGCACGTCGGCGGCGCTCATGACCTCGCCCAGCAGGTACGGGCCCTGCGCCAGCTGGGCCTCGACCACCTGCAGCACGGTCTCGGCATCGTTGTACGGCGACATCAGGCGCGGCGGCGGCTCGCGGTGCATCGCCTTGTCGATCATCGCCGGCTCGAAACAGGCGCCATAGAAGGCCATCCAGCGCAGGTAGGGGCCGCGCAGGGCGTCGCCGATCGGCGGTGCCAGCCCGGCTTCCGGATACAGGTCGGCCAGGTACAGATAGATCGCCACCTGCTCGGTCACCAGTGCGCCGTTGTGGACGATGGCCGGCACCTTGCCCATCGGGTTGATGGCCAGGTAGGCCGGGGCCAGGTTGGCGCCGGCTTTCAGGTCCAGCACCTGCATGCGGTAGTCGGCACCCAGCGCTTCGAGCAGGGCCACGGCGCCGCTCGAGCGGGAACGGGCGGCGTGGTACAGGGTGATCTGGCGTGAATTCATGGCATTGCTCCTTGCGGTGGGTGGTGAACTGGAGGCCATCCTGGGGCACTATTGCGGACGACTTCTGTCCTCGATCCTTCATGCGCCATACCGCCCATCGTCTGCTGCGCCTGATCGCCCTGCTGCAGGCCCGCCGCCAGTGGTCCGGGGCCGAGCTCGCCGAGCGCATGGGCGTGGACCGGCGCAGCATTCGCCGTGATATCGAGCGCCTGCGCGAGCTGGGCTATCCGGTGCAGGCCTCGTCCGGGGTCGGCGGCGGCTACCAGTTGGGGGCCGGGGCCCCGGTGCTGCCGATGCTGCTGGACGAGGAGGAGGCGACCACCCTGGCCATCGCCCTGCGCGCAGCCTCGGCCACCGTTGCCGGGATCGACGACACCGCGCGTGGCCTGTTGTCCAAGCTCGATCCGCTGGTGCCGACCCGTCGTCGCCAGCAGGCCGGCGAGGTGCATGCAGCGACGGCCACCCTGTCCGACCTTCCGTCCACCGACGCACGCCTGCTCGGGCGGCTGGCCCAGCACTGCCGACAGGCGTCACGGCTGGCCTTCGAATACCGCAGCGCGCAGGAAGCCGTCACCCAGCGCGAGGTTGAGGCCCAGCACCTGGTCAATTACGGGCGACGCTGGTATCTGCTTGCCTGGGACCTGGGGCGGCAGGACTGGCGCACCCTGCGCGTGGACCGCATGGGCGCCGTACGTGAGTGCGCCGGGCCGGGCCTGCACCGGCGCACCCCGGCGCCGCCCGATGTGATGGTGCGGCAGGCGGTCAGCCAGGCGCCGTTCGCGCTGCAGGCCATCCTCCGCCTGTCCGGCAGCCATTCCGAGCTGGAAGGCCGCATCCCGCCGTGGTGTGGAGTACTGGAAGCGGATGGCCCAGACCACTGCCTGCTGCGCATGGGCGCCGAGAGCCGCGGCATGATGCTGGCGCAGATTCTCAGCCTGGACCGCCTGCCCGTGGCGCTTTGGACCACCCCGCCGGGCCTGCGCGACGAACTGGCACAGCGCCTGGCGGGCCTCGGCCAGCTGCTGGCTGTGCCGCCGGTCACAGGCTGAGCCACGTCGCTTGGCAAGCCCCGGCGAAGCTGGGACACTCGCCGCCATGAAGGGGATACTGGGGACAACGGCGATCATCATCGCTGCGCTGACCGCTGCGCCGGCCAGCGCTGGAACCCTGTACAAGTGCCAGGGCGCTGACGGCGTCACCAGTTATGTGAGCAAGCGGGTGGCCGGCGCGCGCTGCAGCACCATCAGCTACACCCGTGACACCCGCCCGGCACCTCGACCGGTGGTGGCCGCGCCCAGGCCGGCACCCACCACGGTGGCCAGCATCGAACGCAACCCGGTGGCCGTTGCTGCGAGTGCCGCAGCGCCGGCAACGGTCGCGCCTGCGTCCGTGCCGGCATCCGGTCCCGCACAGCCGGTCGCCTCGCGCAGCGGGCGCATGGTCAGTGGCCAGGTGTATTCCTTCATGAAGGATGGCGTGCGCCACTACACCAGTGCGCGCCCGACACAGGTGGCCAACCTCGGCCCGGTCCGGACCATCCGCTACAGCTTCATGGAGCGCTGCTATGCCTGCGGGGTCAATCCACGCGTGGACTTCGGCACCGTGCGACTGAACACCTCGGCCTTCCAGGCCGAGATCACCTCGGCCGCGCGCGAGTTCGGCGTGGAGGAGGCGGTGGTGCGCGCCATCATCCATGCCGAGTCGGCCTACAACCCGACCGCGCTCAGCCGTGCTGGCGCGCAGGGCCTGATGCAGCTGATGCCGCCGACCGCCGCGCGCTTCGGCGTAAGCGATTCCTATGACGCCGGGCAGAACATCCGTGGCGGCGTGCAGTATCTTGCGTGGTTGCTGAAACGCTTCAATGGCGACCTGACCCTTGCCGCAGCCGGCTACAACGCTGGCGAAGGTGCGGTCGACCGCCACGGTGGCGTGCCACCCTACAGCGAAACCCAGTACTACGTGCGCCGGGTCGGGCAGCTGGCCGAGCGTTACCGCACCGCCCTGAGTCACCAGTAGGTGCCGACCGTTGGCCGGTACTCCTTGAACGGTAGGTGTCGACCGTTGGTCGGCACTCCTTTGAAAGGTAGTGCCGGCCGCTGGCCGGCAACCCCGCAATCAATGTTGTTGCAATGCGTTGTGTGGCGCGCGACGGTTCCGCTACACTCGACCGTGATTCAATGCGGCTCTGGCCCCCACCGGATCCGCTGGCAGCCTTAAAGCTACCTAATCAATATCGGAGTGCCGGATGGCCAACGATGGGGTACACGATCCAGTCAACACCGGACGTCGGCGTTTTCTTTCTGCCACCACAGCCGTGGTGGGCGCCGTCGGCGTCGGATTCACCGCAGTTCCTTTCATCAAATCCTGGAACCCCAGTGCCCGCGCCAAGCTTGCCGGCGCACCGGTGGTGGCCGACATCAGCGCCCTGCAGGAAGGCCAACGCCTGATCGTGGAATGGCGTGGCCAGCCGATCTGGATCGTCAAGCGGTCCAAGGCCATCCTCGATGCGCTGCACGGGCTGGACGGCCGTCTCAAGGACCCCGAGTCCGGCGAGAAGGATCAGCAGCCGGACTACGTGCTGAAGCAGAACCCCGAACTGCGCTCGATCAAGCCGGATATCTCCGTACTGGTCGGCCTGTGCACGCACCTGGGCTGCTCGCCGGAAATGGTCGCCGAGATCCGGCCTGAGCCCTACGATCCGCAGTGGAAGGGCGGCTACTTCTGCCCGTGCCACAAGTCGCGCTTCGACATGTCCGGACGCGTCTTCAAGGACGTGCCGGCGCCGATCAACCTGAAGGTGCCCGCGCACCATTACCAGGACGACAACACCATCATCATCGGTGTCGATCCGCAGGGGGCTGCCTGATGGCCAATATCCTCAGCCGTACTGCCAGCGGCGTGGCCGACTGGGTCAACGCCCGCGCGCCCGGCCTGATGCCGGTCTACCGGAAGCACGTCAGCGAGTACTACGCGCCGAAGAACTTCAACATCTGGTACTACTTCGGTTCGCTGGCGCTGCTGGTGCTGGTCAACCAGATCGTCACCGGCATCTTCCTGACGATGCACTACAAGACCAGCGCCGCCGAGGCGTTCGGCTCCATCGAATACATCATGCGCGATGTGGAGTGGGGCTGGCTGATCCGCTACATGCACTCCACCGGTGCCTCGCTGTTCTTCATCGTGGTCTACCTGCACATGTTCCGTGGCCTGCTGTACGGCAGTTACCAGAAGCCGCGCGAGCTGGTGTGGATCCTCGGCATGCTGATCTACCTGGTGTTGATGGCCGAAGCCTTCATGGGCTACGTGCTGCCGTGGGGCCAGATGTCGTTCTGGGGCGCCAAGGTGATCATCTCGCTGTTCGGCGCGATACCGGTGATCGGCAACGGCCTGACCGAATGGATCATGGGCGATTACCTGCCCAGTGACGCCACGCTCAACCGCTTCTTCGCGCTGCATGTCATCGCCCTGCCGCTGGTGCTGTTGCTGCTGGTGGTACTGCACCTGGGCGCGCTGCACGAAGTGGGTTCGAACAACCCCGATGGCGTGGAGATCAAGAAGGGGCCGAAGGGCAACCGCTGGTCGCCGAACGCGCCGGCCGATGGCATTCCGTTCCACCCGTACTACACGCTCAAGGATGGCGTCGGCGCCGGTTTCCTGCTGATCATCGCCGCCTTCATCATCTTCTTCGCGCCCGGTTTCGGCGGCCTGTTCCTGGAGCACGACAACTTCACCGAGGCCAACCGCCTGGTGACCCCGGAACACATCAAGCCGGTCTGGTACTACACGCCTTACTACGCGATGTTGCGCGTGGTGCCGAACAAGCTCGGTGGCGTGCTGGTGATGTTCTCGGCCATTGCGATCCTGTTCCTGGTGCCGTGGCTGGACAAGGCCAGGGTGAAGTCGGTGCGCTACCGCGGCTGGATCTCGAAGGTGATGCTGGGCGTGCTGGCGGTGTGCTTCGTGTGGCTGGGCGTGATTGGTTCCGGCCCGGGCACCGACGTGCACGAGACCTACATCGGGCGGGTGCTGACCTTCCTGTACTTCGCGTTCTTCATCACCATGCCGCTATGGACACGGTTGGACAAGACCAAGCCGGTACCGGAGAGGGTGACCACCCATGACTGATCGCTGGATGGTCCGGTTGGCCCTGACGGCCACCCTGATGCTGGGCAGTTTCCTGGCCTCCGCCGCCGAAGGTGGCACCAAGCTGCTGCAGGCCGGCAACGATCTGGGCGACCGCGCTTCGCTGCAGCGCGGCGCGCAGCTGTACATGAACTACTGCTCCGGCTGCCACGCGCTGAAGTACCTGCGCTATTCGCGGATGGCGCAGGACCTGGGCCTGACCGAGGAAGAGGTGATGAACAACCTCAACTTCACCGGTTCGGCGATCGGCGACCCGATCCCGGTGGCGATGCCCAAGGAGAACGCGGAGAAGTGGTTCGGCAAGATGCCGCCCGACCTCAGCCTGATCGCGCGCGTGCGGGGCAGTGACTGGGTCTACACGTACCTCAAGTCGTTCTACCTGGACAGCAGCCGGCCGCTGGGCTGGAACAACGCGCTGTTCGCCAATGCCTCCATGCCCAACCCGCTGTGGGAGATGCAGGGCCTGCAGCATGCGGTCCATGGCAAGGCGGAAGCGCCCGGCATGGACCCGCCGGTGACTGGCCTGAAGATCGAAACGCCCGGGTCGGTCGATGCCGGCCAGTACGACCAGGCGGTGCGGGACATCACCAACTTCCTCGAGTACGCCGGTGAACCGGCCGCGCTCAAGCGCCAGCAGCTGGGCGTGTGGGTGATCCTGTTCCTGGCCCTGCTCACCTTCCTGCTGTACCTGCTGAAGAAGGAATACTGGAAGGACGTTCACTGAATCTGCCGCCGGCCATCGCACGGGCCTATTGGCTTTTGTGATGGTCGGTTGCACACTCGGGGAGGAGTCGACCGCCGGCACGGTGCCGGCGGCGCCGATGCGGCAGGCGGTCTCCTGTCGTGGGAGAGCCTTTGATGGCGGCGAGCGTACGCATGCGCAATACACTGACGCTGTTTTCCTCGAACGACGATGTACTGTGCCACCGTGTACGCCTGGTCCTGGCGGCCAAGGGTGTGACCTTCGACTTCGTTCCGGTCGATCCACAGAACCCGCCTGAAGACCTGATCGACCTCAATCCGTATCACTCGGTGCCGACCCTGGTCGAACGCGAGCTGGTGCTGTACGCCGCATCAGTGGTCAGCGAGTACCTGGACGAACGTTATCCGCATCCGCCGCTGATGCCGGTCGATCCGCTCTCGCGTGCGCGCATCCGCCTGGCGATGCTGCGCATCGAGCACGACTGGGTGCCACAGGTGCAGGCCATCCAGCTCGGCAACAAGACCCAGGCCGAGGCTGGCCGCAAGCGCCTGAAGGAGCTGCTGACCGCCTCGCTGCCGCTGTTCAAGGCCAGCAAGTTCTTCCTCAACCCGGAAATGAGCCTGGCCGACTGCGCGATGGCGCCGATCATCTGGCGCCTGCAGTCGCTGGACGTACCGCTGCCGAAGGACGGCAAGGCGATCGAGGACTACGGCAACCGCATCTTCCGCCACCCCGGTTTCGTCCGCAGCCTGACCGATCAGGAAAAGAAGCTGCGCGATCTGCCGGTCTGATCCGGGCCTGCGTTACCCGTCTGCACGCCGACCGGCGTGCAGGTGATCCGCCCCGGCGGGGCGCCGGGCGCGTACACTTCACGCATGACCGAAGACTTCTTCCACATGACCAGCCACCGCCCGTACCTGCTGCGGGCGCTGGTGGAATGGATCAACGACAACCAGCTGACCCCGCACATCCTGGTCGACGCCGGCGTTCCCGGCGTGCAGGTCCCGCCTTCGGCGGTCAAGGATGGCCGGGTCGTGCTCAACATCGCCGAACGTGCTGTCGTGCGGCTGATGATCGACAACGAGATGGTGAGCTTCTCGGCGCGCTTCTCCGGTACCAGCTACCCGGTGCAGGTGCCGATCAGCGCCGTGCTGGCCGTCTACGCCCGCGAGACCGGGCAGGGCATGGCGCTACCGGATGACATCCCGGGCAACGAGACCGCTCCGACCAGCGATGAGCTGCTGCACGAGGAAGGCACGCCGCCGGACGATACGCCGCCAGCCAGCCCGCCGCCGAAGGGGCGCCCGAACCTGCGCGTGGTCAAGTAACCAGGTAACGGTGGGTGCCGACCGTTGGTCGGCACGCCTTCAGCCCTTACACATCCTCGGCATCGTCCACATCCGCGCGGATCTGGCTGATCCGCGCCGCGCCCGGACCAGTGAATGAGATCAGCTGGTCGCCGCGCAGCACCATGCGGCCCACGTGGCGATCGATGCCGTCGTAGGAATACTCGAACTTGAAGGTACGTTCGAAGCCGAGCCGGCCATCTTCGCCGCGCGACAGGCGCAGGCCGGTGGCGTGCACCGCTTGATCCAGCCATTGCACGTCGGCAGCACGGCAGGCATTGCGCCCCAGTTCGACCGCGCGCTCGGCGGCCGAACGCGCCGCGTTCCAGAAGAAATAGATGATTCCGCCGGCAATCAGCAACAGCAGCAGGGTTGGCATGGCGTCAGCCGTCAGGGGTCGATCCCGCAAAGGTGGCGGCGAACGCGCGCGGGATCAAGCGCTGCACTCACCGCCGCGGCTGCGGTTCGCTGGACATCGGCTGCGTTGGCACGATGACCGGTTGCGGTGCCGGAGTGGGCTGCATCGGCGTTGCAGTGGGCGAGGGCATCACCAGCGGTGAGGTTGCAGTCAGCTGCAGCAGCGCTGCCCAGTCCTGCCGGTTGAAGCTGCATTCGTCCTCGCGACCTGGTGTGCAGCCGGGGTCGATGCCGGTGCTGTTGCGTTCGCGTGCCGGAGGCAGCTTGATCAGCCCCGTACGATCCAGCTGCAGCAACCGCATCGCCACGGTGTTCATCACGTTGCCACCGACCAGGTACAGGGTCTGGTCGCCGCCGAGGTTGGCCGCCACCACCACTTCGCAATGCGATTTCCAGTGGCCCACCGAGCCATTGCCCAGTGCCTGCACCAGCCCGCTGTAGCTGAGCGTGGTGCTGCGGTCGCGCAGGAAGCACAGCAGGTCGCCCGGTGCGGGTTTGGCCGTGGCCGGGTCGACCAGCCGGTACGGCACGCCCGAGGGGCCGCCCTGGTAGGCGGCACGGATGTAGTCGATGTGGCGTGGCGACGTATTGAAGCCAGGAACGCCGGACTGCACCATCACCCAGGAAATGAACGCGGCCGACCACGGGTTGTCGATCAGGAAGGCGCGGCAGTCGCTGTCGGTGTAGCGCGTGCCCAACGGCGCCAGGCAGCTGCTGGCGCCCGCGATGCTGCCCATTGCATTGAGCGTGCCGCTGTTGCGCCAGTAGCCTGCCACCCGCTGCCAGGCGATCAGGCCATTGTCTGCCAGGTGATCGCTTTCGGCCTCGGTGACGCTGAGGCTGGCGGCACGGCCTTCACGATCGATGAAGGGCCGGTACCAGAGCCGGTGCTCATTGCAGGCGGTGTTGCGGATGGCCACCGCCAACGGACTCAGGCCGAAGCGGGGCGGAACATCGCAGGCTTCGGCGGCCGCTACGGACAACGGTGCCGCGGCCAGCAGCAGGCAGGCAGGCAAAAGCATCCGGCGCATGCGCGGCTCCTGTGGGGGATACCTCAGCGTCGCAGCGCTGTCGTGAACGCCGGGTGTGAGAACGGGGTCAGATCCCTTTCCCCATGGACAACGGATCGACCCCCAC
Source organism: Stenotrophomonas sp. YJH_SMC_21 (assembly GCF_059369555.1). Taxonomy (NCBI): domain Bacteria; kingdom Pseudomonadati; phylum Pseudomonadota; class Gammaproteobacteria; order Lysobacterales; family Lysobacteraceae; genus Stenotrophomonas; species Stenotrophomonas sp. YJH_SMC_21. Next base: position 221,329 of record NZ_JCAFSU010000003.1, on the reverse strand, counting down.
GCCAGGCCTCAACCCGGCGGCGGGCCCAGCTTCAGCGACAGATCGATGGCCTGCACGTGCTTGGTCAGTCCACCGATGGAGATGCAGTCAACGCCGTCCTCGGCGATCGAACGCAGGCCGCCCAGGCCCACGCTGCCTGACACTTCCAGCGGAATGCGGCCGGCCGTGATGCGCACTGCCTCGCGGCGCAGGTCGGGGCTGAAGTCATCCAGCAGGATGCGCTCGCAACCGGCTTCCAGCGCCTGGCGCAGCTGGGCCAGGTCCTCGACCTCGACCACCAGCGGCAGCGCGGGCCATTGCCGGCGCGCGGCGGCCACCGCCGCGGCCAGCGAACCGGCGGCACGGATGTGGTTTTCCTTCAGCATCACCGTGTCATAGAGGCCGAAGCGGTGGTTGTCGCCGCCGCCACAGCGCACTGCGTACTTCTGCGCCAGGCGCAGGCCAGGCAGAGTCTTGCGGGTGTCGAGGATGCGCGTGCCGGTACCGGCCACCGCCGCCACGTAGCGGGCAGTGGTGGTGGCGGTGCCAGACAGCGTCTGCAGGAAGTTCAGCGAGGTGCGCTCGGCGCTGACCAGGCTGCGGCTGCGCCCGTGCAGCAGGGCCAGCACGGTGCCTGCGGTGACCGCGTCACCTTCGGAGACACGCCATTCGATGCGCACGTCCGGGTCGAGTGCGCGGTGGGTGGCGTCGAACCACGGACGGCCGGCAATCACCCCGTCCTGCTTGCACAGCAGGTAAGCGCTGTCGGCCTGGTCGGGCAGCAGGGCGGCGGTGACGTCGCCGCTGCCCAGGTCCTCGGCCAGCGCCCGCGCGACATCGGCGGCGACAACGGCCGCATCCGGCGTCGGCAGCGCGCTCATGCGGCCGGGAAGTCGGCGATCTGGGCGGTCGGGATGGCTTCCTCGGCCAGCAGCACCGGGATGCCGTCGTCAACGCGGAACACCTGCTTGCGGTCGCGGGTGACCAGGGCTTCGCGCAGCGGCTGCGCCAGCGGGTTGCCATCGGCCTTGTTCACCGCGCCGACGGAAATGGCCTTGTTGAGGGTTTCCAGGCCCTTGCCATCCAGCAGGGACAGGGGCTGGCGGGTGTCCGGCGACACCAGCAGGTCGAGCAGCTTGCGATCCATGGTTCTTCGTCTTGCGTGGAAGATGGCTAGAATACGTCTTTAAGGCAGGTGACGGCCAATGACCCCCAACCCGATCGCGCCGCTTGTCGGCATCGTCATGGGTTCCCGTTCCGACTGGGAAACCATGCAGCACGCCGCCCAGAAGCTTGAAGCCCTGGGTGTTCCGTTCGAAGTGAAGGTGGTGTCCGCGCATCGGACGCCGGATGTGTTGTTCAGTTACGCCGAGCAGGCGGGCCCGCGTGGCCTGCGCGCGATCATCGCCGGCGCCGGCGGGGCCGCCCACCTGCCGGGCATGATCGCCGCCAAGACCGCCGTGCCGGTGCTGGGCGTGCCGGTGCAGTCCAAGGCCCTCAACGGCATGGATTCGCTGCTGTCGATCGTGCAGATGCCTGCCGGCATCCCGGTCGCCACCTTCGCCATCGGCAATGCCGGCGCGTCCAACGCGGCGCTGTTCGCTGCTGCGATGCTGGCCAGCGACCAGCCGGCGATCGGCCAGGCGCTCGACGCCTTCCGTGCACGCCAGACCGAAGACGTGATGGCCCACGACGATCCGCGCCAATGAGCCTGACCGTCGGCATCCTGGGCGGCGGCCAGCTCGCCCGCATGATGGTCCTGGCCGGTGCGCCGCTGGGACTGCGCTTCCAGCTGTACGACCCGGCGGCCGACGCCTGCAGTGGCCCGCTGGCGCCGCTCACCGTCGGTGCCTTCGATGACCGCCACGCGCTGGCGGACTTCGCCGCCAAGGTCGATGTGGTCACTTTCGATTTCGAGAACGTGCCCGCAGACAGCGCGCAGTTCCTGGCCGACCGCGTGCCGGTCTATCCGCCGCCGGCCGCGCTGGCGGTGGCCCAGGACCGATTGAGCGAGAAGACCCTGTTCCAGCAGTTGGGCATCCCGCTGCCGGCCTTCGCTGATATCCGCAGCCGTGACGAGCTGGCTGCGAAGGCGGCTGAGTTCGGCCTGCCGTGCATCCTCAAGACCCGCCGCCTTGGTTATGACGGAAAGGGCCAGTTCCGCCTGCGCAGCGAGGCCGACATCGACGCCGCGTGGGATGCACTGGGCGCGCAGGTCGAGCGTACCGGCCTGATCCTGGAAGGCTTCGTGGCGTTCCAGCGCGAGGTCAGCGTGGTCGCCGTGCGTGGCCGCGATGGCAGCTTCGAAGCCTGGCCGGTCACCGGCAACTGGCATGTCGACGGCGTGCTGTCGGCCAGCGTGGCACCGGCTGTGCTGTCCGATGCCGAGCAGCAGGCCGCGATCGGCTATGCCCGCCGTGTCGCCGAGCACCTGCAGTACGTCGGCGTGTTCGCGCTGGAGCTGTTCTGTCGCGATGGCGAGCTGTTGGCCAACGAGATGGCGCCGCGCGTACACAACTCCGGCCACTGGACCATCGAGGGCAGCGAGACCTCGCAGTTCGAGAACCATCTGCGTGCCGTGCTGGGCCTGCCGCTGGGCAGCACCCGCATGCTCGGCCACGCCTGCATGCTGAACTGGCTGGGCGCGATGCCGGACCCGGCACCGGTGCTGGGCCAGGCCAGCGGCCATTGGCACGACTATGGCAAGGAGCCGCGCGAAGGCCGCAAGGTCGGCCACGCCACGTTGCGCGATGACGATGCTGCCGCGTTGGCCGATGCGCTGGAGCAGGTCGGCCTGGAGCTGGATCGCCAGGCCCAGGTGGCGCCGGCGGTGCACGCGCTGCGCAATCGCTGAGCCCGGTAGTGCCGGCCGCTGGCCGGCAGTGCAACGCTGTGAAGCGCCGGTGCAGGCATCGGCGCAACATTCCCGGTGGTAGCGTGGAGCTCCTTTCACAGGAGTCACCCCATGCTCGACTGGAATGCCTACCGCAAGGAACTGAAGGGCCGTATCGGCGAGATCGGCAAGCTCTCGCCGGATACGGTGAAGGGTTACGCCACGCTGGCCAATGCCGGTGCCCAGACCAACCACCTCGATGCGAAGACCCGCGCGCTGATCGCGTTGGCGGTGGCGGTCACTACCCGCTGCGACGGTTGCATCACCGTGCACGTGGATGCCGCGCTGAAGCACGGTGCCAACCGCGAGGAAATCGCCGAGGCGCTGGGTGTGGCGGTGTCGCTCAATGCCGGTGCGGCGTTGGTGTACTCGGCGCGGGTGATGGATGCGGTGGCCGCGCACGAGAACGCGTGAAGTCACGCTCTGCTTTCCGGTAGTGCCAGCCGCTGGCTGGCAGATTCGCCATCTCTGTACACCGATGGGGATGCCGGCCAGCGGCCGGCACTACCCCGGAGCGGAGCCGCTGCCTCAGCGTAGCTGGCTCTCAGCGAATTCCCAGTTGACCATCTGCCAGAACGCGTCCAGATAGCGCGCGCGGTCATTCTGGTAGTCGGTGTAGTAGGCGTGCTCCCAGACATCGCAGCACAGCAGCGGCGTGCTTTCACCCGTCAGCGGCGTGCCGGCATTGCGGGTCGCCTGGATGCCCAGCTGTCCGCCCGGATGCTGCACCAGCCACACCCAGCCGGAGCCGAACAGGCCCAGCGCGGTACGGTTGAATTCCTCGCGCAGGCGCTGCACGTCGCCGAACTGGCGCTTCACCAGCTCGCCCAGGCGACCCTGCGGTTCGCCACCGCCACGCGGTCGCAGGCACTGCCAGTAGAAGCCGTGGTTCCACGCCTGGGCGGCCGCATCGAACAGCTTGCCCTGGGCCTGGCGGACGATCTCTTCCAGTGACGCGTCTTCCCACTCGGTGCCGAGGATGCCGGCATTGACCGCATCCACGTAGGCGCGATGGTGGCGGCCGTGGTGCAGCTCCAGGGTCTGTGCGGACAGGTGCGGCTGCAGGGAGCCGGAAAGGTAGGGCAGGGCAGGCAATTCGACAGGCATGGACAGGTTCGTGGCCAGAGGGGCGGCGGCAGCCGGTTCCATCCGCTTACAATGGCGGCTACCGTGGGCAGTCTAGCCGACCACCGCGGTCGGTTTGTCCGGCGAAGCAAGGAGTGAGGTTGTGGCGGTAATGCAGCAAATCCAGGCCGAGGTCGATCGTTACCCGCTCGTGCTGTTCATGAAGGGCACCCCGCAGTACCCGATGTGCGGTTTCTCCAGCCGCGCCGTACAGGCGTTGATGGCAGCCGGCGCGGTCACACTGCGCACCGTCAACGTGCTGGAAGAACCCGAGATCCGCGCCAACCTGCCGCGGTTCTCCAACCTGCCGACCTTCCCGCAGCTGTTCATCAATGGAGAGCTGATCGGCGGCTGCGACATCGTCCTGGAACTGTTTGAAGCCGGCGAGCTCAAGCGCATCGTCGAAGAGGCGACCCAGGGATGAGTGCCTGGCCATCGACGTCACCGACCAACGGGGCGCTCGATGGCCGCCCGTTGCAGGATCGCGTGGTGCTGGTTGCCGGCGCCGGCGGTGGGCTGGGCAGTGCGGCGGCCGTTGCCGCCGCCGCCGCCGGGGCCACCGTGGTCCTGCTGGGCCGCAAGCCGCGCCGCCTGGACCGTGTCTATGCCCAGGTCCAGGCCGTCGGCCCGGAACCGCTGCTGTATCCGCTGGATCTGGAGGGTGCGGGCCCCGACGACTATGCCGAACTGGCCCAGGCCCTGCAGCGCGAGCTGGGGCGCCTGGATGGAGTGCTGGTCTGTGCCGCCCATTTCCCCGGATTGACCCCGTTCGAACTGGCCGACCCGGCCAGTTTCGCCCGTGCGGTGCATGTCACGCTCACTGCTCCGGCGTGGCTGGCCCAGGCGTGCCTGCCGCTGCTGCGGCAGAGCGAGGACGCGGCCCTGGTGTTTGCGGTCGATGCCTCCGAACGGGTGGGGCAGGCCTATTGGGGCGGATACGGTGTGGCCCAGCATGGCCTGCGCGGGCTGATCACCAGCCTGCATGACGAACTCGGCCGCAGCCCGGTGCGGGTCAGCGGCCTGTATCCGGGCCCCCTGCGCACGGCGCTGCGCGCCAGGGCCTATTCCGTCGACCAGGACCCGGCCGCCCGGGGCCCGGAGGCCGCCGCTGCGGCGGCCGTGACCCTGCTGTCCAGCGCTGGGCTTGCCTGGCGGGGCCGGATTCTCGACGCCAGTGAGGCGCCCCTGCCGGAATGAGGCCGGGGGAAAGGCGGAGTGAAGAACCCGTCACGATTGCGTTGCGATCCGGTGCCGTTTGTCGCACAACCGTCACATTGATGGCGTAGCGTGTTAATCTAGTGTTAACCGTTGTGGCTGCCTTCAGCCAAGCGGTAGGGAACCCCAGATAAATCTCCGACCAGCCACCCGCAGGGCTGTTTGGATGCGCTTTTTTTCCGCCATCGCCAACTCGCATCGAGGCTACCGAAAAATGACCCACCCACTCCGGATGTCCAAGCTCACCCTTGGTCTCGTGGCTGCGCTCGCCGCCGCTCCCGCCTTCGCCCAGAGCACCTCTGCCGGTGTCGGCGGCCAGGTGATGTCCGCCGCAGGCCAGCCTGTCGCCGGCGCTGAAGTCACCATCACCCACACCGAGTCGGGCACCGTTTCGCGTGCCACCACCGATGCGTCGGGTCGATACAACGCGCGCGGCCTGCGCGTGGGTGGTCCGTACACCATCACCATCACCAAGTCCGGTGAAGGCACCAAGACCGAAGAGGGTGTCTACCTGAACCTGAACCAGGTCAACACCGTCAACGCCAACCTGGGCGGTGACCTGGCTGCGACCAATCTGGACGCGGTGAACGTTGTTGCGACCGCCGGCGGCCTGGACCTGTTCAGCGCCAACAAGATGGGCACCGGCAGCAACGTGACCCGCGAAACGATGGACGCGCTGCCGTCGGCCAACCGCAACATCCAGGACTACATCCGCCTGGACCCGCGCATCTCGCAGGTCAGCAAGGCTGACGGCGCGATCTCGGCCGGTGGCCAGAACACCCGCTACAACGCCATCCGCATCGACGGCATCAGCGCCTCCGATCCGTTCGGCCTGGGCTCCAACAACCTGCCGACCGAGCGTCAGCCGGTGTCGATGGACGCCATCCAGGAAATCAACATCGACCTGGCCAACTACGACACCACCATCGCCGGTGGTACCGGTGCGGTGATCAACGCCGTGACCAAGTCGGGTACCAATGAGTTCCACGGCACCGTGTACGGCTCGTACCGCGACAAGGACATGGTCCGTTCGCGCCTGGAAGGTGACAAGTCGGACTTCAATGGTTTCAAGGACGAGAAGACCTACGGCATGACGTTCGGCGGTCCGATCCTCAAGGACAAGCTGTTCTTCTTCACCAACTATGAAAAGTACGAGCGTAGCGGCGGCGGCGTGAGCCTGAGTGACAGCCCGTACAACAAGGATCCGTCCAAGGGCGGCATCAGTGACGCCGACATCTCGGCAGTCCAGAAGCGCATGAGTGATCTGGGCTATCCGGTCGGCGGCGTTGACGGTCTGAACAACAAGACGACGATCGAAGAGTACGCCGTCAAGCTCGACTGGAACATCAACGAGAACCACCGTGCGGCCCTGCGCTACAACAAGATGAAGCAGGACGTCGTCCGCTTCCCGCAGGTCAGCAGCAGCGCGCTGTCGCTGAGTGACTTCTGGTACACCCAGCCGACCCAGTACGAAACCTGGATGGGTGAACTGTTCAGTGACTGGTCCGAGAACTTCTCGACCGAGTTCAAGGTTTCGCACAAGGACTACTCGTCCAATCGTGTCGCGGCTTCGCACCTGCCGCAGATGCGCGTGCGCTTCGGCAACAACTCGCTGTACCTGGGCACCGAGCAGAACACCCACACCAATCTGGTCGAGTCGAAGGAACTTAGCGCCTTCGGTGCCGGTACCTGGTACATCGGTGACCACACCGTCAAGTTCGGTTTCGATTACACCGACAATAACCTGATGAACTTCTACGGCCGTAATCTGTACGGCGCGTACGACTTCCGCGACTTGGCGTCGTTCCTGAAGGGTACCGCCAACGGCTACCAGCTGCGCGTGCCGCGTCCGGGTGGCAGCTTGGATGATATTCCGGCCAAGTTCCATCTGAAGAACACTGGCCTGTTCATCCAGGACACCTGGGCGATCAACTACAACCTGAGCCTGATGTTTGGTGTCCGTCTTGATATCCCGGACTTCACCAGCCAGAACAAGTACAACACCGACATCCAGTCGCGCTACGGCTACGACAACACCAAACTGGTGGACAAGAGCCTGTTCCAGCCGCGTGTTGGCTTCAACTACACCTTCGACAGCGATCGTCCGACCCAGCTGCGCGGTGGCGTTGGCTTGTTCGGCGGTGCAGCACCGAACGTGTGGCTGGCAGGTGCCTACCAGAACACCGGTCTGAACTACGTCGAGTACAACGTCAGTGGCAACCCGGGTGGTTTCAGTGCTGATGCCGACAATCCGTTCATTCCGGATCCGTCGAAGATCATTGCTCGCCAGAACGTGGACATTATCGCTCCGGGCACCCGCCTGCCGTCGGTGTGGAAGGCCAACCTGGCGTTCGACCATGAGCTGCCGTGGTACGGCATCGTGGCGTCGGCTGAAGTGCTGTTCACCAAGGTCAAGGATGGTCTGTACTTCGAACGTCTGGACCTGACGGACGGCAAGGGCAAGGGTGCGACCTTCGTTTCGGCGCAGGACGGTCGTGAGCTGTACTGGAACCCGGCAGGTCTGAATCAGGCCAACAGCAAGATCGACAGCCGTTCCGGCGACAACCTGGGCATGGAGAACGGCACCAACGGCGCGCTGAACCGCGCCAACCGTCCGAACAACATCGGTGACGTGATGTTGCTGCGCAACACCGACAAGGGTCGTGGCAGCCAGGCTACCTTCTCGCTGGCCAAGCCGCTGACCGAGAACTGGGGCTGGTCGCTGGGTTACACCTACACCCAGTCGAAGGAAGTTAGCCCGCTGACCAGCTCGCAGAACACCTCGAACTGGAACAACACCCAGATCCTGAACGCCAACGAGAACATCGCGTACAACTCGCGCTATGCAATCAAGGACCGTATCACCGGCACCCTGGAGTGGAAGCACAACTTCTTCGGTGACAACGCTACCCGTATCGGCCTCTTCTACGAAGGTCGCTCGGGCCGTCCGTACAGCTACGTGTTCTACAACGATGCCAACGGCGACAGCGCCATCGGCAACGATCTGTTCTACGTGCCGAAGGGTGTGGGCGACGTGCTGTTCACTGGCGGCGCAACGATGGAGAAGAAGTTCTTCGATTGGCTGGCGCAGAACCCGGAACTCGAGGCCTACCGTGGCAGCGTGGTCCCGGCCAACTCGCACCGCGCCAAGTGGGTCAACAGCTTCGACGTTCGTATCAGCCAGGAATTCCCAGGCTTCGTGAAGGGTCACAAGGGTGAAGTCGCCCTGGACATCATGAATGTCGGCAACCTGCTGAACAAGAAGTGGGGCCTCATTGACGACTACGGCTTCTATGCAACCCGCCGCGTGGGCAACTTCGCAGGTATCGATCCGGCCACCGGGAAGTATGTGTACTCGTTCACCGGTGCGGATGATTCCTCGATCCAGGAAAACAACAATGACAAGGGCAACACTGCCGTGTCGCGTTGGTCCATGCAGCTGACTGTGAAGTACAAGTTCTGATCCGTCAGAGCTTGATGATGTAAACGGAAACGGCCGGGGAAACCCGGCCGTTTTCCGTTCAGGCGAAAGTCCTTGCAGGCCACTCTGCATCGGCGTAGCATCCGGAAATGTGCGCGGTGCCAACGCCGCCGATGCGGTCCCGGAAAGGCGAACGCGGGGAGCACACATCCAACGGTCGGGCTTCCCGGCCGTTTTGCTTTTTAAGGGGGCGGCAGTACAGTCGGAAACCTTGAAGGAAGCAAAAAATTGGACATGACCACGAACGAAAAATCAGCCCGCGCACTGCCGGTGCAGGACGCGCGGATCTACCCGCGCGGTGGGCTGGATGTGCTGTCGCGGGCCGAAGTGGCCCGCCTGCGCGATGCCTCTGCCGGCGGCATGCACGAGCTGCTGCGCCGCTGCGCGCTGGCCGTGCTGACCAGCGGCAGTGCCTCTGACGATCCGCGCGCGGCGCGCGATCTGTATCCCGATTTCGACATCCAGGTGGCGCAGCAGGATCGCGGCGTGCGCATCGACCTGGTCAACGCGCCGGCCATGGCCTTCGTCGATGGCGAGATCATCCGCGGTGTTGCCGAACTGCTGTTCGCCGTGGTGCGTGACCTGGCCTACATGGCCATCGAGATGGGCCCTGCCTACGCGGCCGAGCTGGAGTCGTCCGAGGGCATCACCAACGCGGTGTTCGGCCTGCTGCGCAACGCGCGCATCCTCAATCCGGGCGACCCGAACCTGGTGGTCTGCTGGGGCGGCCACTCGATCTCGCGCGACGAATACCTGTACACCAAGCAGGTGGGCTATGAGCTGGGCCTGCGCGGCCTGGACATCTGCACCGGCTGCGGCCCCGGCGCGATGAAGGGCCCGATGAAGGGCGCCACCATCGCCCACGCCAAGCAGCGCCGTACCGTGACGCGTTACATCGGCCTGACCGAGCCGGGCATCATCGCCGCCGAGTCGCCGAACCCGATCGTCAACCACCTGGTGATCATGCCGGACATCGAAAAGCGCCTGGAGGCCTTTGTCCGCATCGGCCACGGCATCATCGTGTTCGCCGGTGGCGTCGGCACCGCCGAGGAGATCCTGTATCTGCTCGGCATCCTGCTGCGCGAGGAGAACAAGGATCTGCCGTTCCCGCTGATCCTGACCGGACCGACCGTGGCGGCGCCGTACTTCGAGCAGATCGACCGCTTCATCCGCCTGACCCTGGGTGACGAAGCAGCCGAGCGCTACGAGATCATCATCGGCGACCCGGTCGCGGTGGCGAAGAAGATGGCCAATGGCATCAAGCGCGTGCGCGAGCACCGCCTGGCGCAGAAGGACTCGTTCTTCTTCAACTGGTCGATCGAGATTCCGTGGGAGTACCAGCAGCCGTTCGTGCCGACCCATGAGGCGATGGCGGCGCTGGACCTGCACCACGGGCGTGCACCGCATGCGCTGGCGGCGGACCTTCGCCGGGCGTTCTCGGGCATTGTCGCCGGCAACGTGAAGGAAGACGGCATGCGCCGCATCGAAGAGTTCGGGCCGTTCCAGATCCATGGCGACCCGGACATGATGCAGGCCCTGGACGGGCTGCTGCGCGCTTTCGTCGAGCAGCGCCGGATGAAGATCTCCGGCGAATACCAGCCCTGCTACCAGGTGCTGGCCTGAGCCTGCGCCGGCGCGATGGGGATCGCGCCGGCCGGGGTGGGGCGGGGCGGGTCGTCAAGGCTTTGACGCCCGTCGCCCTGGATTGACCGTTCATCCTGCCGCCGCTTGCCGGTGGCAGGGCGATGGCCCATCGTGGCCATCAACACGCTGGGGAGCGTCCAATGTCTTTGCGCCGGCAAAACGGCTTCACGCTGGTCGAGTTGATGATCACGCTGGTCATCCTGGTCATTCTGGCCAGCATCTCCTATCCCAGCTTCCGCACCGCGATGCGCTCAAACCGCCTGACCACCACCAACAACGAGGTGATCGGTCTGTTGTCGCTCGCCCGCAGCGAGGCCATCCGCAACCGCCACGGTGGCGGGGTGTGCGGCAGCAGCAACGGCACGTCCTGCGATGGCGAGTGGAGCAAGGGCATGCTGGCCTGGGGCGACGTCGATGGCGATGGCTCCGTCAGCGGCAGCGAGAGCGTGCTGCGCTTCTCCAAGGGCAGCAGCAGCCTGGCGGTCGAGGCTCCCAGCCCGGCCGTCATCTCCTTCGACTCCCAGGGGCGCCGTCGCGCGTCCGCCGACCAGGTCGTGAGCCTGGTGCCGCAAGGCTGCAAGGCGGGTGACCCCATGCGGACCCTGATCGTCCTGTTCTCCGGTCAGGTCCGCTCCACCGCAGGAACCTGCAAATGAAACGTCGTCGTTCCGGCTTGGGCGGGCCCGCCCGCAGTCGTGGCTTCAGCCTGATCGAGGTGCTGATCGCGCTGCTGGTGCTGGCGTTCGGCCTGCTTGGCTTTGCGCTGCTGCAGACCATGAACGTGCGGTTCGTGCAGAGCGCCAGCCAGCGCACCCAGGCCACCAGCCTGGCCTACGATCTGATCGAGCTGATGCGCGTGCAGCGCAGCGAAACCCTCAACGGTGGCGAATACACCAAGGCCTCCTTCACCGCCGGCTCGGTCACCGCACCGGCGGGCCCCTGCACCTGGCCCAACAGTGCCGACGTGACGGCCTCCAAGGCGAACGTGGCGCGCTGGCAATGCCAGGTCGTCAAGGTGCTGGGAGGCAAGGCCAGCGCCAACGTGACTGTCAATGATGGCTTGGTCACGGTGGGCATCGGCTGGGGAGACGAGCGATGGAACGCAGCCAATCCCGACAGCATCACCACGTTCACCCTGGTTACCCGTCTATGAAGCGCGCGCCTTCCGTTGCCAGCCATGCGGCAGGCCTTTCGCTGGTGGAACTGCTGATCTCGCTGGTCATCGGCCTGGTGCTGATGCTGGGCGTGACCCAGATCTTCATGGCCTCGCGGGCGGCGTCGCAGCTGTCCGAGGGTGTCGCGCGCACCCAGGAAAACGCTCGATTCGCACTGGAGTTCCTCGAGCGCGACATCCGGATGGCCGGGCACATGGGCTGCGTGAACGACCAGGCGCACCTGGTGCGCGCCCAGGACAGTGTCAAGGTCAACATTGCCGGCGTGAAGTCGGGTGATGGCAGCCCGATGGACTTCTCGGTGCCGATCCAGGGTTACGAGGCGCAGGGCACCGCGCCTGGCAACAAGCTGACCCTCGGCGCAAGCTGGGGAGCTGCCGGCAGCACGCCGTCGGCGATCACCAATCTGAAGCCCAAACCGCTGGGTGGCAGCGACATCATCGTGATGCGCTACCTGGCGCCGGAAGGCTCGCCGGTGCTGTCCATCGGTTCCGGTAATTCACCGGACATCACGATCGCCAAGGACGCGGCGGCCCGACTGTCGGCCGGTGCCGTCACCACGCCCTCGGCGTTTGCCGTGGCCGATTGCAGCAAGGTGGATGTGTTCGCCGGGAAAATCGCCGACAGCACGATCACGGCCAGCAAGGTCGATCTCTCGGCGTATTCGGCCAACAACGCGGTGACCATGGTCTATCGGGTGGAATCGATGGCGTACTACGTGGCCACCAATACCGCCGGCGAACCGGCGCTGTACCGCGCGCGTGGCGCTGGCGACAACACGTTCGCCACCGGTGAGGAACTGGTGGAAGGCATCGAGAGCCTGCAGTTCCTTTACGGCCAGGATACCGAGACGGCGATCAGCAGCACTGCGCCGCCGACCGGGGTAATCGCCTTCCAGAAGACCGCCAGCGGGGTCAGTACCGGTACCGATGCCGCCGCTGTCGCGGCGTGGCGGCGGGTTGGCCTGGTGCAGTTTGGACTTCTGGTGCGCAGCCCGCAGCGCGCCGCGGCCGAGCAGGCCAATACGGCCGTGGCCCAGCTGGGCGTGCTCGGCGTTGGCTTCAATCCGCCCACGACCTACGACGATCGTTACCGTGCCTCCTACGAGGTGTCCGTGGCACTGCGCAACCGACTGTTCGGGAACTGACCCATGAAGCCCTCCGTCTCCCGTCGATTCCAGGGGCGTACGCAGCAGCGCGGTGCGGTGCTGTACGTGGCTCTGATGCTGTTGATCCTGCTGTCGCTGATCGGCGTGGTCGGCATGCAGGTGGCGAGCATGCAGGAGCGCATGTCCTCCAACTACCGGGCCGCCAACGTGGCGTTCCAGGCCAGCGAGCGGGCGGTCCGTGACGCCGAGCGGTCGATCGAGGAGATCGACAACAATACCGGCGACGGCGGCTCGTTGAAGGCTGACGCCATCAAGCGCATCTGCGATGACGGCTTCGATCCCACCCGCTGGGTGGGAGAGCAGAAACTGTCGGCGGCGCCGGTGGTCAGCGTGCGCCGCATCGACGCCTGCATCCAGGGCGAATCGACGCTGGGCATGGGCACGCCGGAAAGCGAAGAGCCCACCCGCGTCTACCAGATCACCGCGTTCGGCTCCGATCGCGATGCCGCCACCAGCAACGAGGGTACTTCCTCGGCGGCTGTCGACACTGTTTTCAAGCTTTGAGGAACCCGGTCATGGCGACCCGAAAGATCAAGATCCTGGCCGGCTCCGGGCTGTTGCTGGCGGTGGCTGGCGGCACCTGGCTTGCGATGAACCTGTTCGCCGCGCAGGCGCAGGGCACATTGTCGCAGCACCCGATGAACCTGAAGGTCTCCGCGCCGCCGTCATTCATCATGGCGGTGGATGATTCGGGTTCGATGACCTTCCAGACCCAGTTCCCGGGGCAGGACGGAACGGCGTGCTGGCACTACGGGAGGAAGAGTTTCTTCCGGTCGGCCGGTGTTCTCAACACGCCCGATGACGTACTCCCCACCTATGATCGGTGGGGCAATGCCATCCAGACCGGCGAATGCAGCTATTTCTACGTGTTGCCGGGCGCCCGGATCAACAACTACAACGGCATCCCCGCTCTGGATGTCTTCGGGTTCGCACGATCAGCGGCCTACAATCCAACCTACTACGACCCCGCAATCAAGTACGAGCCCTGGTTGCGGATCGTAAATGAAGAGGTGCAGTCGTATCCGGACGCGAGCACGTCGGCCACCCTCATCGATCCTCGTGAGACAGATACACTCGCGATCGCCAGCAGCTATCTGGGTACTTCGTCCTGGGACGTCCAGAGGATGCAGGAAGGGATGACGGTACCGGCCGGGCAGTCCTACAGGACTGCAAGCAGGGCCAATGGTAATTTTGGCAACGAGAACGCCAATACGAGAGGCACGACCTGGAGCTCGGCGGGCTATGCGTCGCTGCGCTATGTGCCCGCAACGTTCTACATGCCGTACACCAGCGATGGTGACGCCTATCCGCAGTTGCCAGGCACTGCCAATGCTTATGCAGGTATCCAGCGAACCAAGGTCACCGGCGCCTGCGGTTCCGGATGTGACATGTGGAAGTACGTCATCGGGACCGGTGATGCTGCCGCATTGCAGAACTTCGCCAACTGGTACTCGTACTACGGTAACCGCAACCGGGCGATGATCGCCGGCATGACGCGCGCATTGAATGTCAATGACATGTATGTCGGGTATTTCCGGATCAACGATTTCCAGAATTACAACAGTTCGACAGACTCCAACAAACGGCTTGCGATCCGGGACATGAGCGTGATCGGGCAGAAGTCCGCGCTCTACAGCAGCATGATCGCGCTGACGGCCAGTGGTGGCACGCCGAATCGACATGCCGTCAACGCTGCGGGCCTGCAGTTCATGCGGACCGATGACAATGCCCCCATCAAGCTGTCCTGCCAGAAGAATGCGGTGATGCTGTTCACCGACGGCTACAGCAACAATGGCAACAACCTTTCGTCATCCCTCGCACCTGCCCCGGGCAACGTGGACGGGGACATGGGGACTCCCTTCTCGGATGGCAATTCCAACACCATGGGTGATATTGCCGCGTACTACTACGTGAACCCGTTGCGAACCGATGATCGGATGCCCCGGGGACAAGTGCCGGTGCCGGAGCAATGTGCGACCAGCACTGACAAGTCGCTGGACTGCAAGAAGGATCTGCATATCAACTTCTACGGGATCACGCTGGGCGCGCGTGGCAATCTGTTCGATCCGAACAAGCAACAGAACCCGTATACCGATTCGGCGGTCTACAGCAACTGGCCAAGTCGCCAGAACGACAACCCCAGCACCGTGGATGACATCTGGCACGCCGCGACCAATACCCGCGGTGAGTACATCAACGCGCGTACTCCGGCAGACATCACCACGGCCATGCGCCGGGTGCTGTCGTCGGTCACCTCCGGGCCAGCGCCTTCGGGCAGCCAGGGCCTGACCGGCGCGCGTATCGGTACCGGGTCGCTGGCGGTCACGCCCCAGTTCGAAGTAGCCAACGAGGAAACCGATTGGTTCAGCCGCCTGAAGGCATCCAAGCTTGCGGTGAACGACAAGACGCAGCAGACCGAGTACACGCAGGTGTGGGAAGCGGCCGAGAAACTGGGCGCGCAGCGTTCGCGCACCATCGTCGCCACCAAGGGCAATGCTGCAGTTGACTTCAGCAGCACCAACATCGCCTTCACCGATCTCTGCAACAAAGACGAGAAGCAGTATCCGGGTATTGCGCGCTGTTCTGCGACCGAGGCTGAAAAGCTGGGCGGCGACATCGCCACGGCCATGGCTTATCTGCGCGGCGACGCATCACGCGAAGTGCGCAACTCGGGGGGCATCTATCGCACCCGTACCACCGTGCTGGGTGACATCGTCAATTCCAGCCCGGTGATCAGTTCGCCCCGCGACGACTATGGCTACCAGCGCATCAGCACCGCGATGGCGACCTCGTATGCGACGTACCTGACCCGCAAGCGCAACAATGGCCGCTACATGGTCTATGTCGGTGCCAACGACGGCATGCTGCATGCCTTCGACGGTGGCATGAACGGCAACGGCGTGAGTGACAGTGCCGGAGGCAGCGAGACCTTCGCCTACATCCCCGGAACCGCGCTGGGCCACATGGCCAACCTGCTGTATCCCTACGTGGCGGCCAACAAGTCCGACCAGCGCTTCCGTCATCGCTACTACGTGGATGGACCGATCGCGGTGGCGGACGCACAGATCGGTGGCAACTGGGCCACGGCGCTGGTCGGTACGGCGGGCGCCGGTGGGCGCTCGGTGTTCGCGCTGGATGTAACCACGCCGTCCAGCTTCGGCACCGGCAATCGCCTGTGGGAAATCAGTGACGTGGCGCCGGGGCTCGACAGCACCATCAAGGCGAACATCGGCCATGTCCTTGGCAAGCCGGTGATCGTGCCGGTGAAGGAAGGGACCGGGGTGGCGTGGAAAGCGATCTTCGGCAACGGTTACAACAGCCTCAGCCGCAAGGCCGTGCTGTTCGTGGTCGACCTGGGATCGGGCGCGGTGCGGATGATCACTGCTACCGAGGCCGCAGCAACCGCACCCGCCGGTGACAATGGCCTGGGCAACATCGTGGCTGTCGACCGTTGGCGCGCCGACAGCGCCGGTGGGACGGGGCGTGTACGTGGCCGTGACGGCCTGGCGGACACGATCTATGCGGCCGACCAGCGCGGCGCGCTGTGGAAGTTCGACCTGGAAAGCACGGCAACCTCGGTCACCACGCCGGTGTTCACCACGGCGCGCCAGACCAACAACAACAACCAGGTGTATCGCCAGCCGATTACCGGTGGCATGACCGCCGTGACCGGACCCGGTGGTGGCGTGATGCTGGTGCTGGGTACCGGCAGCTTCTCCTTCGACAATGACCCCCAGGATCTCACCGCGCAGTCGCTGTACGGTGTCAACGACACCAGCAAGGACCAGCCGGAGGCCACGATCGTGCCCGCCAATCTGGTGGCCTATACGGTGACCACCACCAACAAGTTGCGCACGGTCACGGCCACGCCCTTCTCCGGGGCGGCGCGCGGATGGAGCATTGCACTGCCCGGCGCAGGTGAACGCTTTGTTGGTAATCCTGCCGTGGCGTCGGGAACGGTGTTCATGCCGACCTACATGCCTACCGCGGGTGGCCGTGGCTGTTCGACCGAGGGAAGCAACTGGCTGTTTGGCCTCAATCCGATCTCGGGTGTTGCATCGCTGGAGCAGGCGCGGGTCGGGTCCATTACCGGCACGCCCTACGGAGCGGGCACGGCTGGCGTGAGTCTCGACACCGGCGGCACCGCACCGGTGAAGGACGTCAATGTCTCGGTGATGCCACGCCTGGCAAAGGGTGCCGATCGAGGCGGACGTGCCTGCTGGATGGCGGTCAACGTGGCGGGTGCTCCGACGATGTACGTGCCTTATCCCTGCGGTCGCCAATCCTGGCGCCAGATCCAGTAACGAAGACATGCCCATGACCCTGAACACTCTTTCCCGTACCCTGCGTCGTCCCGGCAAGCAGCACGGTTTCTCCCTCATCGAACTGATGATCGTGGTGATCGTGCTCGGTATCCTGGCCGCGATTGTCGTTCCGTCGTACCAGCAGTACATCCGCCAGTCGCACCGGGGCGTGGCCAAGGCGGACCTGGTGGAATACGCGCAGCGTGCTGAGCGCTACTACTCGGTGAACAACACCTACTCGGGCTTCGCGCTGCCCAGCAAGGTGTCGCCGCGCGAGGGCGGGACCACACGGTACGCGATCACGTTCGATGGCAAGGCGTCCTCGTTCACGCTGACTGCGACGCCCCAGGGCAACCAGACCAAGGACAGCTGCGGGACGCTGAGCGTGGACCAGGCCAACCGCAAAACGGCCAGCGGCACGGTTTCCGATTGCTGGTAAATCAGGTGTTGATCTTCCTCTGAACGCCCAGTACAATGCGCCTCCCCGCCCGAATAGCTCAGCCGGTTAGAGCACTTGACTGTTAATCAGGGGGTCGTTGGTTCGAGTCCAACTTCGGGCGCCAGATACTGCAAAAGCCGCGAGAAATCGCGGCTTTTGTCGTTTTGGCCCGTCAGCAGGGAAGGGTGCGGTCGACACGCTCGCTGCGGATGCGGCCGCCGTTGTTGATGACCAACCTGCCATGCAGCCGGTCTCCTGCGCAGATGCGCAGCGTCAGATTGGCACCGGGACTGCGCCCGTCAGGCTGGAAGAACAGCAGCGGCCGTCCACCGCTGGCCTGGGCGACGATGGCGATGTCGGTCCGGCCTTGATGGTGGATCAGGATGTCCTGGGCGGATGCTGGTGTCCCCCGGTGCCTGCCGCTGCGATAGATGATCCACCCTGCGCTCCAGTCGCGGGAGCACTGCTCACCGTCGTCGCTGGCGCACAGCCCGATCAGCTCGCGGCGCTTCAGGGCCTCGCTTCTGGCGCTGGAAAGACTGGCATGCAGGGTCAGCTGCAGGGCGTCGGCGCGTTGCCGCAACAGCACCGGGCGCAGGGCCGGCCAGCCCACGGCCAGCAGAACGGAAAGGATGGCGATCACCACCAGCATCTCGACCAGATGCATGCCGCGTGATGCTGAACGACAGTGGGCGGGAGTGCGATGCATGGCATCAAGCCTCGCGCCACAGCGGGACGACCGCCATCAGGCACTGCCGCGCCCGCCTGCCCGGAAAGCCCTCAGCCGGCCGTCACCCCTTGCCCCGTATACTTGTCCTTCCCGGGAACTGGCAACACCATGAGCGACCGTTTCGAACTCGTCTCGCCGTATTCGCCGGCGGGCGACCAGCCTGATGCCATCGCGAAGCTGACCAGCAACTTCGAGGCGGGCATCGCCAAGCAGACCCTGCTGGGCGTCACCGGCTCGGGCAAGACCTACACCATCGCCAACGTCATCCAGAACGTGCAGAAACCGACGCTGATCATGGCGCCGAACAAGACGCTGGCGGCGCAGCTGTATGGTGAGTTCAAGGCGTTCTTCCCGCACAACGCGGTCGAGTATTTCGTCAGCTACTACGACTACTACCAGCCGGAGGCCTACGTGCCTTCGTCGGACACCTTCATCGAGAAGGACAGTTCGATCAACGAGCACATCGAGCAGATGCGGCTGGCCGCGACCAAGACCCTGCTGTCGCGCCCGGATGCGATCGTGGTGGCCACGGTGTCGGCGATCTATGGCCTGGGTGCGCCGGAGGACTACCTGTCGCTGCGTCTGATCCTGTCCAAGGGCGAGCGCATCGACCAGCGCGACCTCATCAATCACCTGACCCAGCTGCAGTACACGCGCAATGAGTACGAGCTGCAGCGCGGCACGTTCCGCGTGCGTGGCGAAGTGATCGACGTGTTCCCGGCCGAGTCGGACAGCGAAGCGCTGCGCATCGAGCTGTTCGACGGCGAGGTCGAGAAGATCACCCTGTTCGATCCGCTCACCGGTGAGACGATGCGCAACATGCAGCGTTTCACCGTCTACCCCAAGACCCACTACGCCACTACCCGCGAGCGCGTGCTGGCCGCGGTGGAAACGATCAAGGTGGAGTTGAAGGAGCGGCTTGAGCAACTGTACGCGGAAAACAAGCTGGTGGAGGCGCAGCGCCTGGCACAGCGCACCCAGTTCGACATCGAGATGATGGCCGAGGTCGGGTTCTGCAACGGTATCGAGAACTACTCGCGGCACCTGACCGGCAAGAACGCCGGCGAGCCGCCACCGACGCTGTTCGACTACCTGCCGCCGGACGCGCTGCTGGTCATCGACGAATCGCACGTGACCATTCCGCAGATCGGCGCCATGTTCAAGGGCGATCGCTCGCGCAAGGAGACCCTGGTCGAGTTCGGATTCCGCCTGCCGTCGGCACTGGACAACCGACCGCTGCGTTTCGAGGAATGGGAGGCGCGCTGCCCGCGCGCGATCTACGTGTCCGCCACGCCGGGCCCGTATGAGTACCGCGAGGCCGGCGACGAGATCACCGAGCTGGTGGTGCGCCCGACAGGCCTGATCGATCCGGTGGTGGAGATCCGCCCGGTGGGCACCCAGGTCGACGACCTGATGAGCGAGGCCAACGCGCGCATCAAGGCCGGTGACCGAGTGCTGGTCACCACGCTGACCAAGCGCATGGCCGAGAACCTCACCGAATACCTGACCGAACACGGTATCCGCGTGCGTTACCTGCACTCGGACGTGGATACGGTCGAGCGCGTGGAGATCATCCGCGACCTGCGCCTGGGCAAGTTCGATGTGCTGGTGGGCATCAACCTGCTGCGCGAAGGCCTGGACATGCCCGAGGTGTCGCTGGTGGCGATCCTTGACGCAGACAAGGAAGGCTTCCTGCGCTCCACCGGTTCGCTGATCCAGACCATCGGCCGCGCCGCCCGCAATGTGCGCGGCAAGGCGATCCTGTATGCGGACAAGGTGACCCGCTCGATGCAGGCAGCGATCGACGAGACCGACCGCCGCCGCGCCAAGCAGGTCGAGTACAACGAAGAACATGGCATCGTGCCGCGCTCGGTGGCGCGCCCGATCGTCGACGTCCTCGAAGGTGCGCGTTCGGATGCGGCGGAGAAGGAAGCCAAGAAGGGCAAGGGCAAGGGCAGGGCGGGTGTTGCCGAGGACGGAGCCGATTACCGTTCGCTCGGTCCGGCCCAGCTGGCGGCGCGTCTCAAGGCGCTCGAACAGCAGATGTACCAGCACGCCAAGGACCTGGAATTCGAGGATGCCGCACGGGTGCGTGACCAGATCCGGCAGCTGAAGGAAGCGAGTCTGGGCTGAACGCGGCGGTGCAGCATCTTCTTCACAAAAGTGTTGCGCTTCACGGCCGGCATCCGTAATATACGCGGCCTGCACCGACGCAATCGCGGACGTTCAGAAGCAAAAACGGGCGGTTAGCTCAGCGGTAGAGCACTACCTTGACATGGTAGGGGTCACAGGTTCGAACCCTGTACCGCCCACCACGAAGTCTCCGGAAGGAGGCTGTCGTGAACTGAAGAGCCCGGCCCTGGCGCCGGGTTTTTACGTAGCAGGGCCAGCTTTCGGGCGGCAGAAACAAGATGGGCGGTTAGCTCAGCGGTAGAGCACTACCTTGACATGGTAGGGGTCACAGGTTCGAACCCTGTACCGCCCACCACCTGGCTCCCGGCATTGCCGGTGCAGCGGTGGATCACGATGAAAGCCGGCCCTGGGCCGGCTTTTTCGTTTACGACGGTTGCCGGTGCCGAGCGTCAGCGCTGGGCAACCCATTCGTCGATGCTGATCATGCGCTGCAGCCGCCAGTGCCCGTCCACGCGTTCCCAGACCTGCGCGAAACGTGCTGAACCGGCCTGATGCTGCTGGCCGCCTGCAGGCAGGCGCTGGTTGCCCACGCGCAGCACGCGGTCCTGGCGTAGCCGGTACAACTGCAGGGCCGTCGGCTCCGGTGTCTGGTCATGTGCCGGGGGCACGCCCGCATGCCCGGCGTCGGCCTGCAGGATCTGGCTGCGCAGGGAGGCATCCCCGGCGTCGGCATCGCGGCCGAACAGGCCAGCGCACAACAGCAGCAGGGCAAGCATCGGCATGGCACGGTGCTCCGGAGAAGGGAGTCCAGCGTGGCACTGCCCCCCGCACTGTGAAACCGGTATGCGACGAAAGCCGGAAAAGCGCCCGCCAAGCCGCTGCGGGAAGGATGAATCCGGGCCAGGAAGTGCCGGGCCGCGCTTCAAGGCGGCCCGGCGTGGTGGGCCACTGCGGGGTGGCCCGGTCATGGCCGCGGCGCTGGCTCAGCTCCGCGGCGGGTGTGGCAGGTCAGCGATGCCGACCCCATGCACGGATCCGGTTACAACGGATCGCAGCACAGCAGCTGGCCGTGCTTGCCCGCGTTGCCGAACGGGCACTGCGGGTGTGGTTCGCAGCCCGGTGCATATCCGGTCTTGGGCGAGACGGCGAAGGCCTGGCTGGCGCCGAAGGCCATGGCCGCGACAACGACGATACCGGCGACGGACGAAAGCACTTTCTTTCCGATCATGTGTATCTCCTTGGTTGGCGTTGTGGAGTTGCAGTTGCCGAAGGCACGGGAGTGCCGGTTGTGGCGCGAATGCGGTAACAGGGGGCCGCGACGCAATGCGCGGCACGCGGGATCAGGGCAGCGCCGGCTTCGGTGCGAGCGACGCGACGGCAGCCTGCACGACCTGGGCGTCGAGCTGGCCGACATGCTTGTAGGCAACGCGGCCATCGGCAGCCAGCACCATCAGCATCGGCGTGACGGTGGCGCGATAGCGCGTGGACGCGGCGGCTTCGTTGTCGATGGCGATCGGGAAGCGCAGTGCATGTTTGCCGGCGTAGTCCGCCAGCTGGTCGTATGGCGGCATGCCGACACCGACCAGTTCGCTGTTGCCGCGGGCCGCAGCGATCTGTTGCAGCTGCGGTACCGAGGCCAGGCAGTAGCGGCATGCGGTGGAGAAGAAATAGAGGATCTGCGGAACCTCGCGGGCACCGCCGATATCGACGAAGGTCTGCTGCGTGGTGCGCAGCGCCAGCGCATCCGGGCGACTACCCAGTTCGAGGCCATGTGCTGCAAGACGCATGTCCTGCAGCTGCGTGGCCATCTGCTCATTGATCTGCCGCAGCTGGCGGTTCTGCCATCCGAGCGCGATGACCAGCACGGACAGCAGCAGGGCGACAACGGGGAACAGGACGTGCTTGAGCATCGATCATCCTTGAACACAGCGTTGGGTCGAACATACCCGAACTGGCGCGCAGGTTGTTAAGCGGATGTTCCCGGCACATCCTCCGACGGAGCGCATGTACTAGAGTTGTGCCCGCGCAGGCATGCGTGCATGCCCTCCACCCATCCCCAGGATCTTTCAACGATGAGCGATCATGTGCCGGTTTCCAGGCCCAATCCGTTCTTTGAACTGCTGTTCGGCGGCAACATGCTGGAAGGTACGTTCAAGGCAGTGATCTGGGTCGCCCTGTTGTCCGCTGTGCTGGCCTGGACCACGTTCCGCTGAGCGGGGGCGCGGCACTGCCGCCGCGTTGCGGCAGGCCGGTGCTCAGGCGCTGAAGGCCTGGCGCAGGCTGCGCAGGGTGGCCTGCCGGTGCTCTTTCGCGCTGGCCTCGCCCATTTCCAGTTCCTGCAGGCGCAGCCCGACCAGGGTCATCGAAAGCGCGTATCCCCGGGCCGCGTCGGCAACGCGCGACTGGCCGAGCGCGCGACGTGCAAGCGCGCTTACGTGCTCAAGGTCGGGCATCAGGCCAAGGTAGACGCGTTCGGCGCTGTCCAGATCGGGGGCTCGCAGGATCGCGTGTGCTTCGGAAGTGGGGGAGACGGAGGCCATGGGGAGTCCTTGTCCGTAGCGGGTGCTCGTTCAGAACGAGCGCATCAGGGAAATGAAGGCCGATGACTGAGTGCCGCGTCGTGCCATCGGGCTGTCCTTTACTGCATCGCCGAGCCACTGGTTGGCGACCACGCCGGTCGCGCGCCACTTCGTGCCCAGGGGCGTGCTGACCGCGATCTGCAGGCTCGGTGATGTCGCGCTGCCCGGGTTGTAGGCGGCAAGTCCCGAGCGCAGCGCTTCCTCATCGCTGATGCCGTAGTAGTAATCCAGCAAGCGTGCGCTGGAGTGGACCACGCCGACCTTCGGGACCCAGGTGAAGCGACCAGCCTGGATCGGATAGCTGTAGTGCAGGCGCGACTCCATGCCACCTCCGTGCCCGGTGACCTCGCGCATCACGCTGGCCTCGACGATGCCCCAGTCGGCGCTGTATTCACCATTGATGCCGGCCATGGCGGACATCTGCCGGCTGTGCAGGAGACGCAGCTGAGGATCGTTCACGTCGTCGGTCTTGAAGCGCAGCGTGTAGGGCGTGACCGCCGCCGACAGGCGCAGGCCCTCGCGCTTGTACAGGTACATGCCCAGCGAGCCCGGGCTGGCGAAGAAGCGCTGGCCCTGCCAGGCAATGGACGGGACCACCAGTGGCTTGACGTCGTAGTGCGCATACGCGCCCGAGGTCGCGCCAGCACTGATGCCGGCCTGTATGCCCGGGTTGCTGTCGGCGGCCTGCGCGAACACCGGCAGGCCAAAGGCAGCGGAGAACAGCAGCGGGCGCAGCAGGGTCGAGGGCAGTGGCGGCATCGGTCAACGACGTTGCGGAGGATGGCTGCGCATGATGGGCGAGCAACATTGTCAGAACATTGCGTCGGCGCATCCGCCAGGCCGAAGCGGAAAAAGTGGGCGCCAGGCACTATGATCGGCACCGTTTCCGGTAGCCGAGCCCCCGATGCGCATCCTCCTGGTCGAAGACGATCCTGACCTGTCCCGTGCCCTGCAATCGGGGCTGGAGCGGCAGGGCGTGGTCGCCGATGTGGTTGGTTGCCTGGCCGAAGCGGCCATCGCGCTGCGCGAACCGGTGCACCAGCTGATGCTGCTCGATCGCCAGTTGCCTGATGGCGATGGCGCTGGCTTCGTTGCCGTTGCGCGGGCCCTGCGTCCGAACCTGGCGGTGATCATGCTGACGGCCAAGGGCACGCTGTCGGACAAGGTCGAGGGCCTGGATGTCGGCGCCGATGACTATCTGGTCAAGCCGGTGGCGATCGAGGAACTGATGGCGCGCATCCGTGCGGTCTCGCGACGGCCCTCGGCAATGGTGACACCACGCTTGCGACTGGGCCGGCTGGAGTTCGATTTCGAATCGCTGCAGGCGCAGGTCGATGGCCAGCTGCTGGCGCTGCCCCGGCGCCAGGTGCTGGTGCTGCAGGCGCTGGCGATGCGGCAGGGGCGCACCGTCACCCGCAGTGCACTGGAGGCGGCGGTGTACGGCTTCGATGACGAGATCCAGTCCAATGCACTGGACGCGCACATCTCCAAGCTGCGCAAGGCGCTGCAACAGGCCGGGGCCGGCGTGGAGATCCATGTGATCCGCGGCGTCGGCTACCTGCTGGCGGAGGCCTGAGATGGCACGCCCGATCCGTTCCATCACCCTGGGCCTGGCTTGGCGCCTGTTCCTTGCGCAGGCGTTCACCGTGCTGTTCGCGGTGGTCGCGCTGATCCTGACCTGGGGTGACAAGGACTCCTGGGGCATGGACATGTTCACGGCCGAGGCGGTGGCCAAAGCCGTGCACAGCGAAGGCGGCCGGCTGGAACTGGACCAGGCGCGCTGGGACAAGCTCAATGCCGGGGCCGGCGGCAACCTCTGGTTCGCGGCGGTTGATGACAGGGGCACGTGGCTGGAGCGCGGCACGATTCCTGCGGTCCACGCGCCATTGCTGGCACGCTTGCCGACAGTGGGCGCCACCGAACTGGGTTCACTGGTGCCACCCTATCTGGACGTGGCGCGGGTGATGATCCGCAACGAGGATGGACGCCGCATCACGGTGATGGTCGGTGGTGCTCCAAAGGGTGGGTTGCTGGATGGCGCGCTGATGGTGCTGCGCCTGATCGGCCTGTGGTTCTTCCTGCCGTTGATCGTGGTCACGCTGCTGGTGATGCCGACGGTGATCCATCGCGCGATGCGCGGCGTGCGCCGCTCCGCGCAGCAGGCCAAGGAACTGGACATCGGCCAGCCGGGCGCGCGCCTGGATGCGCAGCTGGTGTCCACCGAGGTCGCACCACTGGTGGAAGCGTTCAACGATGCGATCGACAAGGTGCAGCAGGGCTATGCAGCGCGCGACAAGTTCCTCGCCGATGCCGCGCATGAGCTGCGCGTACCGATCGCGGTGGTGCAGGCGCGCCTGTCGCAGCTGCCGCAGGGTGAACTGAAATCGCAGTTGCTGACCGACGTCGCCCGCCTCGGCAACGTGGCTGAGCACCTGCTCGACCTGCAGCGTCTCGATCGCAATGTCGGCGCGCTGCAGCGGCTGGACCTGGCGTTGCTGGTGCGCGAGGCGGCCGCCGATCTGGCGCCGCTGGTGGTCGGCGCCGGTTATGGCTTCGAGGTGGATGCGCCGGAGTCGCCCGTGTGGATCCATGGCGACAGCCTGGCGCTGGGGCGGGTGATCGCCAACCTGGTGCACAACGCCATCGTCCATGGCGGCGGGCGCGGCACGATCTGCGTGCGCCTCGATGCACGCGGCCTGCTGGAGGTCAGCGACCAGGGCGCCGGCATTCCGGTCGGCGACCGCGAAGCGATCTTCGAGCCCTTCCACCGCCTGCGTGCAGCCGGCAGCGGCAGTGGCCTGGGCCTGCACCTGGTGAAGGAAATCGTGCAGCACCACGGTGGCTCGGTCAGCGTTGGCGAAGCGGCTGGCGGCGGCGCCAGCTTCAGAGTCAATTTCCACCGCGGTACCGTACGGCGCTGACAGGCGCACGGGGAAAGGCCCGATAGGCAGCCTGCGGCCTCCAGCGGCAGGCTGGGGAAATGGTTCCCGATCGATCCGCTCCGGCCCTGTTTGGCTTTGGCTGCGCTGCAGGCCTGGTGCTGGGGGCGCTGGCCTGCGTCCAGATGCCGATGTTGCTGCCGCTGTGGCTGAGTGTGCCGATGGCGATCGCCGGCGCCGGCGGCTGGCTGTTGCCCTGGCGCGGCCGTGCCTGGGCCGCGGCCCTGCTCGGCCTGGCCTGGGCAACGGTGCACGGGCACTGGGTCCTGCATGGCCAGCTGCCACCCGGCGCCCCACCGCAGGATGTGCAGGTGCGGGGCCGGGTTGCCGACCTTCCCCAGCAGGGGCCCGGCTACACGCGTTTCGTGCTGCATGTCGAAGATGCCGGCGCGCTGCCATCGCTGCGTGGCAAGCGCCTGCAGGTGACCTGGAACGATCCGTGGCGCGGATCGCCGGCGCACGAGGCGGAGGGCGGGCGCCATGCGGTTCGCGCAGGATCGCATTGGCAGTTGTCGCTGCGCGTGCGCGCGCCACGCTCGCGGATCAATCCCGGCGGCTTCGATGGCGAGCGCCACGCCGTGCTGCGGGGCATCTCCGGCAATGCCTCGGTGCGTGATCCGGCCCGTGCGCGGGAGTGGCTGCCGGCGCAGGGCCTGCAGGCCTGGCGGGAACGCAGCAGTGCAGCGATCGCCGTGCAGGTGGCACATCCTGCCGCGCGGTTCGTGCAGGCGCTGGCACTGGGCGATACCCGTGGCCTGTCCGATGCCGACTGGGAACACCTGCGCGCGCTGGGCCTGACCCATCTGGTCGCCATCTCCGGTTTCCACGTGGGCGTGGTGGCTGGCTTCGGTGTACTGCTGTGCCGCTTGTGGTGGTGGCTGTGCCCGTTGCTGGGACGGTACTGGCCACGGCCGCAGGCCGCCGCATGGGGAGCGGCGCTGGCCGCAGCCACCTATGCCGTGGCGGCGGGTGGTGCGCTGCCGACGGTGCGCGCAGCGCTGATGATCGGGCTGGTCGCACTGGCCAGGGCCGGGCGTCGCCCGGTGGGCGCAGGGCAGGGGCTGGCGTTGGCCGCGATGGTGATGCTGTTGCCTGCGCCGCTGTCGGTGCTCTCGGCTGGATTCTGGCTGAGCTTCGGTGGCGTGCTGTGGCTGCTCTGGTGCCTGCCGAGGACGGGGCCGGAGGGAATCGGTGGCGGGCTGCGCGGGTTCCTTGCCGCGCAGGGTGTTGCCAGCCTTGGGCTGCTGCCGCTGTGCATCGCCTTGTTCGGCGGGACCGCGCGGCTGGGGCCGCTGGTCAACCTGCCGGTCATCCCGTGGTGGACAATGCTGGTTGTTCCGCTGTCGCTGCTCGGTACCGGCCTGCACGTGCTGCATGACGGCGCGGGGCGTTGGGCCTGGCGTGCCGCGGCCTGGCTGTTCGAGCTCAGCTGGGAGGCCCTGCAGCCGTTGGCACTGCATCCGCAGGCGATGTGGTGGCTGGCCGAGGCGCCGCGCTGGGCGCTACCCGTGGCCTTGCTGGGCGTGTTCTGGTGGCTGCTGCCGCGCGGCGCCGGCGGTGGCCTGGCGGGCCTGCTGCTGTGCCTGCCGCTGCTGTGGCCGGCCCGGCATGCACCGGCCGCGGGGGAACTGGAGCTGCTGGTGCACGATGTCGGCCAGGGCACGGCGGTGCTGGTGCGCACGGCGCGGCACGCGCTCTGGTACGACGTGGGGCCGCCGACTGGCGGCGAGGGCAACGAACGCATCCTGGTCCCGGCCCTGCGCGCGCTCGGCCAGGGGCCGCCCCGGCAGGTGATGCTCAGCCATGACCACCTGGATCACACCGGCAGCCTGCCCAGCCTGCGACGGCAGTTGCCCGGGCTGCAGCTGCTGGCGCCACCGGGCAGCGCCATCGGCGGCGCCACGCCCTGCCAGCAGGGGATGCGCTGGGAGTGGGACGGGGTTGATTTCCAGGTCCTGCACCCGGCGCCGGGCAGCCGGCAAGCCGAAAACGAGGACAGCTGCGTGCTGCGCATCGCCAGCCGTCACGGCGTGGTCCTGCTGCCGGGTGACATCGGTCGACCGGCCGAGGGGGCGCTGCTGCAGGCGTACCCGCACGCGCTGAGGGCGGACGTGGTACTGGTGCCGCACCATGGCAGCGGCGGCAGCTCCAGTGCGCCGTGGGTTGCGGCGGTGGCGCCGCGGCTGGCGGTGGTCTCGGCCGGGCACCGGAACCGCTTCGGCCACCCGCGCCAGGAGGTGGTCCAGCGCTGGCAGGCGCAAGGCGCGGAGGTGCTGGCCACGGCCGACTCCGGGGCGATCCGCGTATGGCTTGGCGCACAAGGCCTGCAGCTGCGTGAACAGCGCATCCATGCATCCCGGTGGTGGGATGCCGCTGGGCGGGCGCGGTCGGCTGCTATCCTATCGCCGATCGAACAAGCGGCCGTTGGGCCGGAGGGTTGAAACGTGTGGGAACTGGTCAAGGCCGGTGGCTGGCCGATGGTGCCGCTGCTGCTGTTGGGCGTACTGGCTTTGGCGATCATCCTGGAGCGTTTCTGGTCCCTTCGGCGGACTGAAGTGCTGCCGCCCGGCCTCGGCCAGGAAGTGCGCAACTGGGCCGCTCGCGGCAAGCTCGACCCGGCCCACCTGCAGACCCTGCGGGCGAACTCGCCGCTGGGCGCGCTGCTGGCTGCCGCACTGGAAGCCCGCAACCGCCCGCGCGACCAGATCCGCGAGCGCATCGAAGACACCGGCCGCCACCTGGTGCACCGCATGGAGCGATTCCTGAACGCACTGGGCACCATTGCCTCGGCCGGCCCGCTGCTGGGCCTGCTCGGCACGGTGATCGGCATGATCCAGATGTTCCTGGGCATCCTCGACCACGGCGTGGGCGACGTGAACCAGCTGGCCGGCGGCATCGGCAAGGCGCTGGTGTGCACCGCCACCGGCATGATCGTGGCGATTCCGGCGCTGATGTTCCATCGCTACTTCAAGGGCCGCATCCACGGCTACGTGGTGGAGATGGAGCAGGAAGCCAGCGCCCTGCTGGATACGCTCGACGGCCGCCCCGGGGTGATGAACCCGGCCCCGGCCGCGCGCCAGTCCGGCGCCGCCACGGCGAAGGCCTGATCGATGCGTATCGGCAACGACCGATCCCAGGATGAGCCGCATATCGACCTGGTGCCGCTGATCGACGTCATCCTGGTGCTGATCATCTTCTTCGTGGTCACCACCACCTTCGACGCGCGTTCGACGCTGCAGGTGCAGTTGCCGACCGCCAGCCAGCAGCAGACCAACGAGCCGCCGCGCTCGCTCAGCGTGCTGATCAACGCCGAAGGCCGTTACTTCATCAACGACCAGGAAGTGCTGCGCAGCGACGTAGAGTCGGTCAAGCAGACCATCGCCGCCGTGGCCGGCAGCGATCGCGAGCAGACCGTGCTGCTGCGTGCCGACGCACGCACTCCCTACCAGGCCGTGGTGACCGCGCAGGACGCGCTGGGTCAGCTCGGCTTCCGCCGTATTGCCATTGCAACAGCACCCGAGGTGCGTCCATGAGTTCCAATCACGCGCCGGTGTGGCCGATCTACAAACGTCTGCTGGGGTACACCCGCGCCTACTGGGTGTTCATGGTGGCCGCGGTCATCGCCATGGTGGTCGAAGCCCTGGCGGGCTACCACTTCACCAAATTGATGGAGCCGCTGGTCAACCGCGGTTTCGTCAACCCGGAACCGCGCATGGCGGTGATCCTGCCGCTGACCATCCTGGGCCTGTTCCTGATGCGCAGCGTCGCCACCTGGGTGAGCGACTACGCGCTGGCCAAGACCGGCCGCAGCGTGGTGCGCGACCTGCGTGAGCAGGTGCTTGCCAAGTACCTGCACCTGCCGTCCTCGCACTTCGATACCGAAGCGACGCCGGTGATGGTCAGTCGCCTGAACTTCGATACCGAACAGGTCACCCAGGCCAGTGCCGACGCACTCAAGACCGTGGTGGCCGACACCCTGACCATCATCGCCATGCTGGCGGTAATGCTGCAGATGAGCGTGAAGGTCACCGTGGCGATGCTGGTGGTGGTGCCGCTGATCGGCGTGATCGTGTCCTACGTGGGCAAGCGCTACCGCCGCATCAGCCGCGGTATCCAGGACGGCATGGGTTCGATGGCGCAGACCGCCGAACAGTCGCTGGCGGCGCAGCAGGAAGTGAAGGTGCACGGCACCCAGCAGCATGAGATCTCGCGCTACTCGCGCCTGGCCAACCGCATGCTGTCGCTGAACATGAAGGTGGAAGTCACCCGTGCTGCCGCCTCCAGCGTGGTGCAGTTCCTGGCCGCGCTGGCGCTGGCGGTGATCGTCTGGGTATCGACCCGCGAAGCGCTGGCCGGTCGCCTCAACGCCGGCCAGTTCATGGGCCTGATGACCTCGATGATGGCCATCATTCCTTCGCTGCGCCGCCTGACCAGCGTGCAGACTTCGATCTCGCGCGGCGTGGCCGCCGCAGAGCGCCTGTTCGGCATCCTCGACATGCAGGTCGAGCGTGACGAGGGCCGCGACAACGTGCAGCGCGTGCGCGGCGAGCTGGCCTTCGACCACGTCATGCTGCGCTATCGCGAGGACAGCGGCATTGCCCTGGACGACATCAGTTTCGTGGCGAAGCCGGGTACGGTCACCGCCATCGTGGGTCGTTCCGGCAGTGGCAAGACCAGCCTGATCCGGCTGGTGCCGCGCTTCTATGAGCCCAGCGGTGGTGTGATCACCCTCGATGGCGTCGCGCTGGATGACTATCCGTTGGCCGACCTGCGTCGGCAGGTGGCGATGGTCGGGCAGAAGGTCATGCTGTTCGATGACACCATCGCGGCCAACATCGCCTATGGCATGGAAGCGAGCGAGGAGCAGATCCGTGCGGCGGCCGAAGCGGCCAATGCGTGGGAGTTCATCGCGCGCATGCCGCAGCAGCTGCAGACCCCGGTCGGCGAGAACGGCGCGCTGCTGTCCGGCGGCCAGCGCCAGCGCCTGGCGATCGCCCGCGCGATCCTGCGTGACGCGCCGATCCTGATCCTCGACGAAGCCACTGCCGCGCTGGACAACGAATCCGAGCGACTGGTGCAGGATGCGCTGCAGCGCCTGATGCCCGAACGCACCACGCTGGTCATCGCGCATCGTCTGTCGACCATCGAGCATGCCGATCAGGTGCTGGTGATGGACCACGGCCGCATCGTTGAACGGGGTACCCACAAGGAGCTGCTTGCCATGGGTGGCCTGTACCAGCATCTGCACAGCATGCAGTTCCGCGAAAGGCAGGACTGATGGCTGGCAAGGGTACCCAGACCCCGCCGTACTGGTACGACGGCAGCCCGGTTCCATGGGCGATGCGCCTGCTGGCGCCGCTGTATGCCGGCGTCACCGCGCTGCGCCGCCGTGCCTACCGGCGCGGATGGCGCAAGCGCTACGCGCTGCCGGTGCCGGTCATCGTGGTTGGCAACATCACCGCCGGCGGCACCGGCAAGACGCCGCTGACCATCGCCCTGGTCGAGCGCCTGCGTGCGGCCGGCTGGAAGCCGGGCGTCGCCAGCCGTGGCTATGGCCGTGAAGACGCTGACAAGCCGCTGTGGGTGCAGGCCGACACGCCGACCGCCAAGGGCGGTGACGAACCAGTGCTGATCGCCTGGAAGACCGGCGTGCCGGTGCGCGTGGACGCCGACCGCGTGGCCGCAGGCAGGGCACTGATCCAGGCCGGCTGCGATGTGATCGTCTGCGATGACGGCCTGCAGCACTACCGGCTGGCGCGCGACATCGAGATCGAAGTGGTCGATGCCCAGCGGCGCTACGGCAACGGCCGGATGATTCCCGCCGGACCGCTGCGCGAGCCGGTCAGCCGTGCCGGCGAATGCGATTTCCGCGTGGTCAACCTGGGCCAGGCCGATGAGGAAAGCGCGGCACAGGCCTGCGGTTTCGGCCAGTGGCCGATGGCCCTGCACATCGACAGTGCGCAGCCGCTGGCCGGTGGCCGCGCGCGCCCGTTGTCGTACTTCAAGGGCCAGCGTGTTCATGCGGTGGCCGGCATCGCCCATCCGCAGCGCTTCTTCGACATGCTGCGCGCGCGTGGCATCGGCGTGGTGCCGCACGCCTTTGCCGACCACCAGGCCTACCAGCCGCAGGACCTGTCCTTCGGCAGCCAGCTGCCGGTGCTGATGACCGAGAAGGATGCGGTGAAATGCCGCGCGTTCGGCAACGATTGGCATTACGCGGTGCCGTTGCGTGCCGAGCTGCCTGCCGCGTTCTGGGTGGCGCTGACCGACCGCCTGGACAAGCTGCGACCGAACTGAGCGGCGCGGCGGCGCTTGCATTCACGCGCCGCCGGCCGCATCCCCGTTGTAACGAGCCTGCCGAGTATTGCCCCATGACCGAATTCGTCGTCGCCATTCCGGCCCGCTATGCCGCCTCGCGGCTGCCGGGCAAGCCGCTGCGCCTGCTGGGCGGTGAGCCGCTGGTGCTGCACGTGGCGCGCCGCGCGCTGCAGGCCGGCGCTGGCGAGGTCTGGGTCGCTACCGACGATCAACGCATTGCCGACGCGCTGTCCGGGCTGGCCGAGGTGAAGGTGGCCATGACCGCCACCTCGCATGCCTCCGGTACCGACCGCCTGGCCGAGTGCGCGCGCATCGCCGGCTGGGCCGACGACACCGTGGTGGTCAACCTGCAGGGTGATGAACCGTTCGCGCCGGCTGCGGGAATCCGTGCGGTGGCCCAGGCGCTGGTTGAAGGCAATGCACCGATGTCGACCCTGGCGACCGCCGTGGAGGATGCAGAAACCCTGTTCGATCCGAACGTGGTCAAGCTGGTGCGCAACGTGCGCAACGAGGCGATGTACTTCAGCCGCGCGCCGATTGCCTGGCACCGCGATGGCTTCGCGCGCAGCCGCGAGGTGCTGCCGGAAGGGCATGCCTGGCTGCGCCACATCGGCATCTACGGCTACCGCGCCGGTTTCCTGCAGCAGTTCGCGGCGATGCCCCCGGGTCGGCTGGAGCAGGTTGAATCGCTGGAGCAGCTGCGCGTGCTCGAGGCCGGCTACCCGATCAGCGTGGCGATCTCGCCTGAACCATTCCCGGCGGGCATCGACACGCCCGAGGACCTGGAGCGCGCCGAAGCACTGCTGCAGACGTTGGCTGCCCGATGAAGCTGCTGGTCGTCTGCCTCGGCAACATCTGCCGTTCGCCGATGGCCGAAGGCGCGCTCCGCGCCCGCCTGGACGCTTCGCCACTGGCGGGGCGCGTGCAGGTGGATTCGGCCGGCACCGGTGACTGGCATGTGGGCGAGCCGCCGGACCGGCGTGCGATCGCCTGCGCGGCCGGGCACGGCGTGGACATCGGCGGCCTGCGTGCGCGCCAGCTGCACGCCGCTGATTTCGACCGCTTCGACTGGATCCTCTGCGCCGACGAGGCGAACCTGCGGGACGCGGGACGCTTGGTGGCACCCGCCCAGCGTGAGCGGCTGGCGCTGTACCTGCCCTGGTCGGGCGGGGAGGGGCAGGCGGCCATCCCGGATCCTTACACCGGCGGCAGCGATCACTTCGAACAGGTCTGGACGCTGGTCGACAATGCTGCAAAACGTGCAGTGGCACGACTGTTGCATGACGCCGACTCCGGCATAATCGGGCCATGAACGTCCAGCCCGTCCCGGACCTGCCCGAGTTCGCCACCTGGCTCAATGCCGCTCCCTGTACCCTGACCGAACTGCGCGGTCGGCCGGTGGCGCTGTTGTTCGTCAACGCCGCTTCTGCCTGGAGCGCGCAGCGCCTGGCCGAATTCAGTCAATGGCTGTCGCGTCACCCTGGCATGCTGCAGCCGCTGGTCCTGCAGGTACCCCGCTTCGATTTCGAGCGTGACGCCGGCGCCGCACTCAAACTGCTGCGCCGCCAGGGGCTGTCAATGCCGGTCCTGCTCGATGCCGACTGGGATGGCTGGCGTCGCTTCGGCATCACATCGTGGCCGACCGTGGTGCTGCTGGACGCGCAGGGTCGCGAGCAGCAGCGGCTGGTCGGGCTGGGGGCTCCGGGAGAGCTTGAGCGTGCGTTGAATGCGCTGTGCCACGGTGCGCCGTCGGCACCGCCGCGCGGCGGTACCGAGCTGCATCCGGAGCCGCGGCAGGCCCTGCGTTTTCCGCTGGGCCTGGCGGTCAGCACCGAACGCCTGTACATCGCCGACAGTGGCCATCACCGCATCCTCGAATGCAGCCACGGCGGCCGCATCCTGCGCCAGTTCGGGCTGGGGACGGCCGATTTCATGGACGGCAACCTCGCCGAAGCGGCGTTCCATCGCCCGCAGGCGCTGGTGCTGGAGCGCGACGCGCTGTACGTGGCCGACACCGGCAACCATGCCGTGCGCCGCATCAACCTGCTGACCGGCATCGTCGACACGCTCTGCGGCAATGGCCGCCCCGGTGCGCCGGTGGAGGGCCCGGTAGCACAGGCGCGGCAGGTCTCGCTGGACCACCCGGTCGGCCTCGCCATCGCCGATAACCAGCTGCACATCGCCATGGCCGGCGACAACCGCATCTGGAGCTACCACCTGGGTCAGCGCAGCCTGCAGTGGCGCGCCGGCAGCGGTGCCATCGACGAGCGTGACGGCAGCGGCCATCTGGCCGCGTTTGCTCAACCGACTGCACTGGCCGTGGTGCAGCAGGTGCTGTACGTGGCCGATGCGCTGGGCTCCTCGATCCGTGCACTGCAGCTGCGCGGGGATCTGGTGCAGACGCTGGTCGGGCAGGGCCCCTGGCGTTTCGGTGACGAAGATGGCCCGCGCGCGCAGGCCAGCCTGCAGTTCCCACAGGCGATCGCGCTGAGTCCGGATGCGCCGCTGCTATGGATTGCCGATACCGGCAATGGCCGCCTGCGCACGCTGCGCCTGGGCGGTGGCGAACTGACCACCCAGCCGCTGCCGCGCCGCCTGCACGGCCCGGCCGGGTTGGCCGTGGGTGCCGGTGCGGTGTGGATCGCCGAGACCGACGCCCACGCCATACTGCGATTCGACCCCGAAAGCGGCGTGCTCAGCGAAGTGCCGATCAGCGAATGACCGACGTTCCCGCCCCGGCCTTCGACGGCAAGGCCTTCGCGGCCCAGCTCAGTACCGCCCCCGGTGTGTACCGCATGTACGCGGCCGACGACACCCTGCTGTATGTCGGCAAGGCGCGTGCGCTGCGTAACCGCGTCGGCAGCTATTTCAACGGCAGCCCGAAGAATGCGCGGATCATGTCGATGATCTCGCAGATCGTGCGCATGGACGTGACGGTGACGCGCTCGGAAGCCGAGGCGCTGCTGCTGGAAAACCAGCTGATCAAGTCGCTGTCGCCGCGTTACAACGTCTCGCTGCGCGACGACAAGACCTATCCGCATGTGCTGCTGACCCGCGAGGACTGGCCGCGCATCGCGCTGCATCGCGGCCCGCGCGCCATTCCCGGCCGCTATTTCGGGCCGTATCCCGGCGTCACTGCGGTGCGCGAAACGCTGAACCTGATGCACAAGCTGTTCAAGCTGCGCAGCTGCGAGGACAGCGTGTTCCGCAACCGCTCGCGGCCGTGCCTGCAATACCAGATCGGGCGTTGCAGCGCGCCCTGCGTGGAGCTGGTGGCGCCTGCCGAGTACGCCGAATCGGTGCGTCGCGCTGCATTGTTCCTGGAAGGCAAGAGCGACGAACTGACCCGCGAGCTGGGCGAGCAGATGCAGGCCGCCAGCGAGGCACTGGAATTCGAGCAGGCCGCGCGCCTGCGTGACCTGATTTCCTCGCTGCGCAGCATGCAGACCCGCCAGTACGTGGATGGCCGTGCTGCCGACCTGGACGTGCTGGCGGTGGCCATGCAGGGCTCGCAGGCCTGCGTGCTGCTGCTGGCGTTCCGCGATGGCCGCAACCTCGGCACCCGCCCGTTCTTCCCGCGCACCAATGGTGAAGAAAGCCCGGAGGAAGTGCTGGCCGCGTTCGTCTCGCAGTACTACATCGAATTCGAGCCGCCGCGCGAGATCCTGCTGGACCGCGAGATTGCCGATGCCGACCTGCTGGTCGCCGCGCTGTCGGCCTCGGCCGAGCGCAAGGTGCAGCTGAAGTGGAACGTGCGCGGCGAGCGCGCCGGCTACGTGGAACTGGCCAGCCGCAACGCGCAGCTGACCCTGGCCACCGAACTCAACAGCCGCAACGCGCAGCATGCGCGCAGCGACGCACTGCGCGAGATGCTGGGCCTGGCCGAGCCGGTCAAGCGGGTCGAGTGTTTCGATATCAGCCACACCCTGGGCGAGGCTACCGTGGCCTCGTGCGTGGTGTTCGACGCTGCCGGTCCGGTGCGCGCGCAGTATCGCCGCTTCAACATCAGCGGCATCGAGCCGGGCGATGACTACGCCGCCATGCGCCAGGCCATCGACCGCCGCTTCCGCCGTGCGGTGGAAGAGCAGGGCGTGCTGCCGGACGTGCTGCTGATCGACGGCGGCGCCGGGCAGCTGGCGCAGGCCCAGGCCGCACTGGCCGACCTGGGCGTGGAAGGCGTGCTGCTGGTGGGTGTGGCCAAGGGCGTGGAGCGCCGCGCCGGCCATGAAGCGCTGGTGATGCCCGACGGCCGCGAGCTGCGCCCCGGCGCGGCCAACCCGGCGCTGCAGTTCATCCAGCAGGTGCGCGACGAGGCGCACCGCTTCGCCATCACCGGCCACCGCGGCCGCCGGCAGAAGGCGCGGATGACCAGCAAGCTGGAGGACATTCCCGGTATCGGGCCGCGCCGCCGCGCCAGCCTGCTCAAGCATTTCGGGGGCCTGGTGGGGCTGAAAGCCGCTGGCGAAGCGGAAATCGCCAAGGTGGAAGGCATCAATGACGCCCTCGCGGCACGTATCTACGCTAACCTGCACGGGTTGGCCACGCCTGATGCGGCCGAGTAGAGAGAGAAGCACGCAAGCATGAAGTTGACCCTGCCCACCTGGCTGACGTTGTTGCGGATCGTGATGATCCCGGTGCTGGTGCTGGTGTTCTACCTGCCCTACACCTGGACCAACTTCGCTTCGGCGGCGATCTTCGGCCTGGCCGCGATCACCGACTGGCTCGATGGCTGGATCGCACGCCGTTACCAGCTGGAGTCGGCCTTCGGTGCCTTCCTCGACCCGGTCGCGGACAAGCTGATGGTGGCAGTGGCACTGTTCCTGATCGTGCAGGGCCATCCGACGCCGTGGATGGCGTTCTGGGCGGCGGTGATCGTCGGCCGCGAGATCGCGGTATCGGCGCTGCGCGAATGGATGGCCGAGCTGGGCCAGCGTGCGAAGGTGCGCGTGGCGATGATCGGCAAGGTCAAGACCACCGCGCAGATGGTCGCGCTGCTGTGCCTGCTGTACTCGGTGGCCCCGAACCTGCCGGTGGAAGACATCTGGATGGGCTGGCCGGTGTTCCATATCGGCGACTGGACCCTGGCGATTGCCGCGGTGCTGACCCTGTGGTCGGGACTGCAGTACCTGCACGCCGCCTGGCCGAGCCTGCGCGATGACGAGCGCGCTGCGCGCGAGCGTGCGCGGCAGAAGAAGCTGGGCAACTGAGCCCGGGGTCGGATCCCTTTCTGCAGGAAAGGGCTCTGACCCCACGGTTGCTGCCATCCACGCATGGCGTGGATCTATTGGAAATGCCGCATCCACGGAGGGGGCGGATCCATCAGTTTGCGGAGACGCTGTAGTAGATCCACGCCATGCGTGGATAGGCGGTGCAAGGCGCCTCACAGACCCTGAAAAAAGCGCTTGACGCCATCCTTGGAATAGGTAAAATTTCGCCTCCCAAGCGGGAATAGCTCAGTTGGTAGAGCGCAACCTTGCCAAGGTTGAGGTCGCGAGTTCGAGTCTCGTTTCCCGCTCCAGATTCAAGAGAAACGCTCCCGCAAGGGAGCGTTTTTCGTTTGCGTGTTCCACGCTTCATCCTCACTTCACCGCCACTCCTTCGCCTCACCACGCGGCAGTTCGAAGCTGCATCTCCGACTCTCCACGGCGATGCCGCAATGCCTCACACTCTCTCCGCCTACGACCACGACGTCGTCATCGTCGGCGCCAGCTTCGCCGGTGCCGCCTGCGCACTGGCTGCCGCCCAGTACGGTCTGCGCGTCTGCGTGCTTGAACGCAAGGCCGACCCCGGCGAGCGCCTGCACACCACCGGCATCGTGGTGAAGGAAGCGATGGAGCAGACCTGGCTGGGGCGCATGCCCGAGCATCTGGTGCAGCGGGTCGCAAACGTGCGCCTGTATGCGCCGAACCTGCGCAACGTGTTGCTGGCCGCGCCGGGCTATTACTTCCTCACCACCGATACACCGAACCTGATGCGCTGGCTGGCCAGCGAGCTGCGCGCGAATGGTGTCGACCTGCGCCTGCAACGGTCTTTCACCGATGCCCATCGCAGTGGTGATGGCTGGCAGGTGGATGGGGCAGGGCGATGCGCCTATCTGGTTGGTGCTGATGGCGCACGCTCACGCGTGGCCCAGCGCACCGGCCTTGGCCAGGTGCGCGACACCCTCTACGGCGTCGAGCGCGAGTTCGCCGGCCTGCAGGTGGCGCAAGGCAATGCGCTGCATTGCTTTGTCAGCAAGCGCTACGCGCCGGGCTACATCGGCTGGGTCGCACAGAATCCGACCGGGCTGCAGGTGGGATTGGCGCTGCGTCATGACCCGCAACAGGTGCGGCCGCCGGATATCGATGGCTTCCTCGACCACGTGCGCGATGTGGTCGGCATTCCGCCTTCGGCGCGTCCCTCGGCCACCCGCGCCGGCTTGGTCCCGTGCGGCCGGCCGGATGGGCCGTTCACCGGCCAACGCGTGATCCTGACCGGCGACGCGGCAGGCATCGTCTCGCCGCTGTCCGCCGGGGGCATCCACTCCTCGTGGCGGCACGGCTGGGCGGTCGGCGAGGCGATTGCCCGCCATCTGCGTGGGCAAGGGCCGGAAGCGGAACGGGTGGCGCGGCGGGTGGCGCCGGCATTCCATGGCAAGCGCCTGCTGCGCTGGGCGATGGACCATCTGCAGGCCGACTGGCCGCTCAATGCACTGCTGCACACGGCGGCCACGCGGCGCATCGCCGAGCAGGTCTACTTCCACCGCCGTGGCCTGCGAACCTGAGGTATCGGTCCTGGGGGCCTGAACGCCTCCCCGAAATGCAGGCGAAAATTCCTGTTGACGCCGTGCAGCAATATCGACACAATAGCGCTCCTTCGACGCAGGTCGAACGAAATCTGCGGGAATAGCTCAGTTGGTAGAGCGCAACCTTGCCAAGGTTGAGGTCGCGAGTTCGAGTCTCGTTTCCCGCTCCAGATTCAAGAAGAACGCTCCCGCAAGGGGGCGTTTTTCGTTTGTCATGACGTTGGCGGCACGGGGCGCTACAGTCGCGCCATGGCGTCGTCATGGCGGGCGTGATATCGGCGGCCTGGCGGGACGATTCCAGCGTTAGTGTCGCAATCGGAATGGCGGGGCGTATCGGTCGTGGGGATGACCGCAGGGGCGGGGCTCGGGGAAGTTGGCAACAAGACGCAATGGCCCGGATGTCGCACCAGCGTTCCGTGCGTCGCATGCAGTGAAAGGCTGGCGAAAGGCCAACGCCATCGTTGCCTGAACCGCATGCGTGTTGTGACCTTTTTCGGACCAATTCTCCATGTTCGCTCCACAATCGCACGGTAGCCTTCATGCTCCTTCTACACGTTGGCGGGCTGGTGGTCAGGCGTATCACTTCAGTGGCAGTGCCCAGGACCGGGCGCGGACTCTCCCTGCAGGCAGTGCTGCGCCCCGGTGCGTTGTTGGCAACCCTGGCCCTGGCCGGCTGCATGTCGGTGCCCGTCCCGGACCTGCCTGATCGCACACCCAGCGCCTGGACCCAGGTACCGCAGGGCCAGGGCGTGGCGGTGGACGCCAGGCAGTGGTGGAAGGTGCTGGCCGACCCGGCGCTGGATGGCCTGGTCGATCAGGCGGTCGCCGGCAATCTCGACCTGCAGCAGGCCACCTTGCGCCTGCAGGCCGTTCGGATCGTCGCTGGCACGTCCGACTCGCGTTTCCTGCCGGAAATCTCCGCCAGCGCCAAGCAGGTGCAGGACGCCGCCGCTGTCGATACCTACTTCCATGCCGGCATTGAAGCGATCTGGGACCTGGGCCTGTTCGGCGCCGCCGAGAGTGCGCAGCTGAGCGCGCAGGCCTCGGCCGGCAATGCCGAGGCGCTGCGCAATGCCGCGCAGGTAGCGGTGATTGCCGACGTGGTGCGCAGCTATCTGGACCTGACGGTGGCGCAGGCCCAGCAGGATCTGCTGGCCCGACAGCAGGCCGTGGATGATCGCGGCGAACAGCTGGCGCTGGTCCGCCAGCGCCTGCGTCTGGACGAGCCGGGCGAACTGGATCGCCTGCGTGCACGCCAGGTCGCCACCCGCGCGGCCACGGCACAGGCCCGGGAAAACGCTGACAACGCGGCCCGCGCGCTGGCAGTGTTGCTGGGCCGAGATGGCCCGGATCCGGCCTGGCGCGCCTATCGCACGCCGCCGACGCTGGGCACGTTCTCGCTGCAGCAGGTCCCCGCCGATCTGCTGCGCCATCGGCCGCAGATCCTGCTGGCCGAGTCGGAAGTGATGCAGGCCGCCGCCAGCAAGGGCTCGGCGCGCGCCGCGATGTACCCGCGGATCAGCCTCGGCGGCTCCATTCTGTACGCCTACAACCTTACCCAGAACGCGCGCTCCAATTCCGACTCCAGTCCGTCGATCGGCCCGTACGTCGATATTCCGCTGTGGGACTGGGGCCAGCGCCGCGCGCGGTTCCATGCCGACGAAAAGCAACTGGACGCCGCCTTGCTCGGCTACCGCAAGGCCGTGCTGGAAGGCGTTAGCGAAGTGGAAGGTGCACTGGGCAGCCTGGCGCGCCAGGACAGCAGCATCCAATCGCTGCGTGCGGCCAATGATGTCGCCAACCAGCAGGTCAAGCGGCAGGCGCGGCAGGTGCAGTTGGGCCTGTCCAGCGAGTTTGATGGGCTGGATACGCAGCGTGCCGCATTGGCCTCGCAGGCCGACCTGATCGGTGCGCAGGGCGCGCGCGTGCTGGCGTTTGCGTCGCTGTACCGCGCCCTTGGTGGCGCACCGCTGCCGGTCGAGGCTGAGGGCGAACCGCAATGATCGCGCTGGCCCGCAAGACCCTGGCCTATGAGTGGCGCCGGTTCCTGCCGGTGGTGCTGGCGATGTGCTTCGCCGGCGTGCTGCTGATCGTGCAGGCGGCGCTGGTGCTGGGCATCTTCGGCACCGCCGCGATCTATGTGAAGGCATCTTCGGCCGATATCTGGGCCGGTTTCCCCGGTACCCAGAGCGTCAACTACGGCCATGCGATCAGCGCCGATGTGGAAAGCCACCTGCGCATGGATCCGGATGTCACCCGCGTCGAACCTTACGAATGGGTCGATGGTGAGTGGCGGTCCGGCGCGCAGGGCACCGGCAAGGTGTCGGTGTACCTGTCCGGCATCTCCACCCGCGACGATGCAATGATGTTCGCGCGCATCCTGCCTGCCGACCTGCGTGCACAGCTGCGCGAACCGGGTGCGGTGATCGTCGACAGCGCCGACCTGGATACGCTGGGCGTGGACCTGCAGAACAACCGCGCCTGGATCAATGGCAAGGCCGTGCGCGTGGTTGCCGCGCAGCCGGGCCTGCGTGGCCTTGGTGGTGTCAACGTACTGGCTTCGCTGGATACCGCGCGCGCCATCGCCGGTACCGACCCACATGAGGGCAGTACCTACTTCGTGGCGGGCCTGCGCTCGCCGGACCTGGCCGACCGCGTGCGCGATCGCCTGGCCGCGTCAATGGGCCAGGCTACGCCGGTCGAGTTCTGGACCGCGCCGGAGTTCGCCAGCCGCTCGCAGCAGTACTGGCTGTTCGACACCGGTGCCGGCATCGCGGTGTTGTTCATGGCCGTCATCGTCTGCTTCGTCGGCGCGGTGATCACCAACCAGTCGTTCGCGTCGGTGGTGGCTGGCTCGGTTCGCGAGTACGCCACGCTCAATGCACTCGGTGCAGGCCGCTATGCGCTGGCACGGGTGGTGTTCGAGCAGGCGTTGCTGATCGGTGGCGTGGGCATGTTGCTGGCGGCGGCCTTCAGCACCGTGGTGCTGTTGATCGCGCAGACCCAGCGCGTGCCGGTGCAGCTGACACCGATGGTGATCCTCGGCTGCGTCGCACTGGTTGCGGTGATGGCCATGCTCTCCAGCATCATGGCGGTGCGCAGTGTCGTCCGCTCCGATCCATCGTTGCTGCTGCGTTGAGGACCGGCCGATGACTTCCACACGCGCCGTCGCCCCGACCCTGCGGGCCGATGCACTTGAAAAGGGCTTCATGTCCGGCGACGTGCAGGTGCCGGTGCTGCGCGGCCT
The DNA here is from genome assembly GCF_059369555.1 of Stenotrophomonas sp. YJH_SMC_21. Classification (NCBI taxonomy): domain Bacteria; kingdom Pseudomonadati; phylum Pseudomonadota; class Gammaproteobacteria; order Lysobacterales; family Lysobacteraceae; genus Stenotrophomonas; species Stenotrophomonas sp. YJH_SMC_21. Next base: position 179,179 of record NZ_JCAFSU010000003.1, on the reverse strand, counting down.
GTCGCTGGACATCTATCCTGGCGAGCTGACCCTGGTATCGGGCCCGTCGGGTTGCGGCAAGAGCACGCTGTTGTCGCTGCTGTCCGGCCTGTCCGCGCCCGATGGTGGCCGCGTGCACGCACTTGGCCAGGATGTGGGGCACATGACCCGAAGCGAGGTGGAGCGCTTCCGCCTGCACCATGTCGGTTTCGTGTTCCAGGGCTTCAATCTGTTCCCGGCACTGACTGCGCTGGAGCAGGTGCAGCTGCCGCTGGGCTACCGCGGCATGCGCAATCGCGAAAGCGAACCGCTGGCGCGCAAGGCGCTGGAAGAAGTGGGCCTCAGCCACCGCAGTCACATGCGCCCGGCGCAGCTGTCCGGCGGCGAGAAGCAGCGTGTGGCCGTTGCCCGCGCCTTCGCCAAGTCGCCGACGCTGATCTTCGCAGACGAACCCACCAGCGCGCTGGACGCCGAGAACGGCCAGCGCGTGATCGACATCCTGCATCGCTACGCACGTGCGCATGGCGCCACCGTGCTGTGCGTGAGCCACGATCCGCGCCTGATCCGGCATGCCGATCGGGTGATCGCCATGGAAGACGGCATGGTCCGTGATGACCGCCGCCAGAACGAAACTGTAGAGTCCGCCCCATGACCAAGACGTCGCACCTGCTTCCCCTCAGCCTGGCCCTGTCCGCGGCACTGCTGCTCGGCGCCTGTTCCAGGGACGCGCCTGCGCCTGCACAGTCGCCTTCGGGCAAGGCCGGTGCAACCGCCGTCGGCAAGGTCGCGGTGGCGCGCGGCATCATCGACGTCGAGGGTGGCCTGATCGCGCTGGCACCGCCGGTGGATGGCTCGATCACCGCCGCACCGGTGAAGGAAGGCGCCACGGTGAAGAAGGGGCAGCTGCTGCTGTCGCTGGATGGTGCCTTGCTGCAGCAGGAGGTGGCGATGGCCAGCGCCGATCTCGCCCTGGCCAATGACCGCCTGAAGGGCAGTCAGGCGCAGCTGCGCGAACTGGAGCGCAACGCTACTCGCCTTTCCACGGGGGCCAGCGAAGGCGTGTCGTCCAACCAGCAGGCCGATGCGGCCAAGCAGCAGCTGGCGGGTGTGCGCGCCGATGTTGACGTGGCCGGTGCGCAGGTCGACCTGGCCCAGCACAAGCTGGAACACGCCAGGCTGAAACTGCAGCAGATGTCGCTGAGCGCGCCGGAAGCCGGCACCGTGGTCGGCCAGGTGCCTGGCCTCGGAGCTTTCGTGCAGGCGGGCAAGCCGGCGATCTCCCTGCTGCCCGCGCGCCCGCTGCAGGTACGTGCCGAACTCAGCGCCGCCTATGCCGATGCCGTGCAGGTGGGCATGAAGGCTACCGTGGTGCCGGACAGCGATGGTGCCGAGAACACCGGCACGCTGCCGTCCGCACGCGTGGTGCGCATCAGCCCTGTGTTCGCGCAGGCACGCCTGCCTGAAGATGCAGGGCGTGGCGTGGCCAAGGTAGTGGAGTGTGTACTGGAGTTCGATGGCGAGGCCAAGGCGCGCTTCGGCCAGCATGTACGGGTGGAGTTCCGGAAGTAGGTCCGGTCAGCCGTTGAGCCAGCGGCGTAGGCGCGGGCAGACGGAGGCCGGGACCACGACCAGCAGCGCCAGAAGAAGGATGCCGCTGGTTGCAAGCAACCAGAACAGGTGCACATCGCGCACGGGAGACTGATGCATGGCGGTCACGCCCCAGAGTGTTGTCCAGCCCAGCCAGGGGAAGGCGCAGACAAGCATTCGCAGCCACAGACGGTGAAATCGCCATGGCTGCACGATCAGGCCCAGGGCAACAATCTCCACCAGAATGATCAGCGTTAAGGTGACGACTGAACTTGTGGGGTAAGGCAGTGTTCCAGACTCGGTGTGACGCAGTTGCCAGTAGTCTGGCTTGAAGCCGGCATGGATGAGTGCGAACGCCAGTAGCAGCCATACAACGGATGCGGATAGCCAGAAGACCTGGATTGCCGTCGGTTTCTGAAAGAGGTTTGGCATCTACTCGGGCAGGTATCCCTGCTGCTTCCAGAAGTTCATCGCGAACGCATGGTCTTTCGCGAGGTAGGGTGTTCTTCCTTTCAGTAAGCCCGAATTTGTGCCGCGCATTTCCCTTGCGCCACGCTTGAACAGGTGTAGTGCGTCGGCCAGCGCCTCCCCTCCGACGGGATCTATCTGAACCGGCGAGTCTTCAGTGCGCAGGTCTGCCTTGTAACGAATGTGAACGCGCTCCCCTCCATCCATGCATGTCTCAATGCAGTAGTAGTAGCTTTCGATGACGCTGCTACCGTCGACCTGTTGAAGTTCCCGTGAAAGGCGGAGCATGGGCTCCTCGCGGCCAGGCCCGCGTTTCTCTTGGCGAAATGCAGCATGACAGTGACCCACCCAGAATCCGCAACGTTCACCATCGCCGTAGTCGTCGTATGGCTGGCAGATCGGAAGCGCCAGGAGATCGCGTATCTCGGCCGCTGAAATTGTCTCCGTGGTCCTTTGGCGGTTCGATGCGCCTTCCTTAAGAAATCGCCACCCGTCGAGGATAAGTGCGATGAAGGGGGGCTGGATGTCGTGTGACTCCACCTCGTCCCATTCGGGCTGAACTTGTCCAGCATCGCTGCAGACGTATTTCAATAGGCTCCAACCAGATCCAGCACCTCCCATGTGAGAGGCTGTGGTGCTGGCGGTCGCTTCAGTGCGCCGCATTACGAGGCGTGCAGCGATGTTCTTCGATGGATCTTCCATCTGCACGGTGTATGCGCGGGCGTCGGCGTCGGTGTTGTCCGCACTTGCTAGAAGTGAGATGCCGCTGCGGTGGAATTCATAGGTCCGGGTATCCATGGGAAGCATGTCTTCTCCACAGACGCGTAGCAGACTTTCTGGGCTGACAGTTGCATCGCCAAACAGGTTCACTGTGCATAGCGTCGGGTCCGGCGCTGACAGACCCTCCGCACGGATGACGCTCTTCCCGGCAGTGAGCCTTTGCAGCATGGCTCCTGCATCCAGTGACCAGAAGCTGTCCGGACCCTCGGATTCGCGTGAGAGGCAATCGGGCTCGATGATCTGCTCAATTCCGTCGTCAATGATGGCTTCGTCGTCCATCCTGCGAATGCAGTGAACCGAGCCATCGAATTGCATGGAGTAGTCGGTCTGAATGAGAAGCGCTGCCTGGGTGTTCCCGACCACGTGCAGTTCCCCGTGGTTGTAGTCGCCCCAGAACAGCTCGCGTATCAGCAGGTTGCCGCCTACGCGGATTTCCTGTCCGCCGGCGATGGCATTGGTTGTCGTCAGGTCGCCCGAGACAAGCAATCCGCATGCGCCGTCGGTTTCAAGGCTGTGAACATGGCGCGCTATCTCTGCATTGCCGCGAACCAGGATGAAACGGATGTACGCACCAAGATCTTCTTCCCGCCACGGGGCCAGCGGGTCGTCCAGGTCCAGCGTGTCGAGCTTGAGGTCGCCATCAACCAAGAGAACTAACTCATCGGGATCACCCCAGACGTAGTGCTCTGGTGCGTATGTTGAGTCCTGCGGTACCTCACCCTTGATGTCGGCGTATCGGACGACCTGAAAGGGGCAGGCTGCGGAAAGTCGCGTGGCAAGTTCCAGGGGAGTAATCGGCCGGTCTCCAGCCATCGCTGGTAACGCTGCCTCAAGCGGATCCGCGTCGTCGGGGAGCTGTGATGCCTGCTGGCTCGACTGCTGCATGAATTATCCCGGTTTGGCAGAGGCATATGCAGAGCAGCGACAGTGAAAGTATTGCCGGCTCTGTGGGCCTCGGGTCAGGTACTGTCCTTCGCCGGTCCGCTGCGGGTCCATGCAACTATTCTGAAATGCGTAGGCCATCTCTGCGCGTCTTCTCCCTGCGGAAGCCATGCGGTGAGCTTATGAAAGCCCGCCACGCGCTCACCGCCGACACCAAGCACAGCGCCAGCAGTAGTCCCACGTCCAGCATCAACAACCACAGCAGATGCATGCCGTGTACCGGCGGCTGGTGCATGGCTGACAGCATCCACGGCACCGACCATGCCAGCAGCAGGGCGAAGGCGATCAGCAGGCGCAGCCACAGTCGTTTCAGTCGCCACGGCCGCACGATCAAGGCGGCTACCACCAGTTCGACGGTGCCCAGCAACGCGAACACGATGACAGTGCTGGTCGGGTAGGGCGACTCGGCGCCTTCCAGGTGATGCAGCAGCCAGTAGTCTGGGGTGAAGCCGGCATTGACCAGTGCGGCGATCAGCGCCAGCCAGGTCAACGCAACCAGCAACCAGAACAGGCGGACGTAGCGTCTAGGCATCGGCGGTGTCCGTGGTGGCAGGCAGGCGCTTGCGTGATGCATACCACGCGGTTGTGACGATCGCGGCCAGTGCCAGCAGGCCGGGCCCGAGGGTGAAGTACAGCAGGCGCAGCGGATGGTTGTGCATCAGTGTCCAACTCGCGAACGCCAGGGGAATCGCCAGCACCAGCAGCTTGGCAAACAGTGGCCGCAGCACCGCGATCAGCGGCTGGGCGCCAATGAACATCCAGAACAGATAGAACTGGGCGATGCCCAGGCCGATGTCACGATGTGAAGCAAAGCCGAAATGGTCGCGATACCAGTTCATTCCCATCGGCATCAGCGCCCAGTACAGCAGGGCCACCAGCAGATGCAGCAGCAGGGCGATCAACAGAGGCGTGCCGCGAAGGAGCATGGGCGAACGGGGCCGGGCGGGGCAGCGTACCCCACTGCGGACGCCCGTGACTGCATGATGTGAAGACTGTTGACGGCGTGAAGGAATTTGGACACAATAGCGCTCCTTCGACGCAGGTCGAACGGAATCTGCGGGAATAGCTCAGTTGGTAGAGCGCAACCTTGCCAAGGTTGAGGTCGCGAGTTCGAGTCTCGTTTCCCGCTCCAGATTCTACAGGGCCCCGGCAGGGGCCTTGTTTTTCTCCCGCCACGGCAAGGCGGGGCACGTTGGGCCACAAGGCTTTGCGCGCAGTCAGAAATGTGAAATCTCTGGTGTGTTTTCCGGATTTCCGGTAGCATGTCGGCTTACGCGGGAATAGCTCAGTTGGTAGAGCGCAACCTTGCCAAGGTTGAGGTCGCGAGTTCGAGTCTCGTTTCCCGCTCCATGTTCCGACAGGCCCCATCATGGGGTTTTGTCTTGTCAGGGCCCAGTTCCTGGCGCGCAGTACGTTGGCCTCATGGCAGAGTGGCTATGCACCGGATTGCAAATCCGTTTACAGCGGTTCGATTCCGCTTGAGGCCTCCAATTGAAAAGCCCTGACTCCGGTCAGGGCTTTTTTTTGCGTGGCGTTCGATGCCTTTGTGCAGAATCTCCTGATTCGGCCATGAAATCATCTGTTTGCCACCCGTTGTCAGCAGGTCCTATGAAGCCGAGGAACGAGTATGTACGTCGTCTGGACGTGCTGCTTGACCGCGGCGTGGTGCCGGAGGAGCTAGCCAACACCGAGGCGGCAGCGGAGAATCTGCGACGCGAACACGCCTCTCGATGCCATCAGCGGCTTGGCCGGGGCAAGTGTCGCGGTGGTGTGCAGTCCGACCCGGCGCAGCCGGTGTTGCGGGTTCGGGCCAGCTATCCAGTCAGCCCGTAGCTTTGGCGGGAATCACCTCCTGATCACGTTGTGCAGGAGGACATCGTCCTTGCCGAGAGCCTCCAGATGCGTAGCGAACCGCTGCACGATGCGGTGGTGGTCACTGGTGAGCTGCCGGGAAAGGGCGTCACCTGCAAAGTACGCAAGGACGGTGAGGCAGGTCAGCTTTTCGCACAGCAGGTCAGCAGCCCACTGATCATGCTGCTGCCGTCGGCGCCGAGCGCGGGCGGAACATCCTTGGTGAACGAAGTGAGCAAGCGGCCGTCGACCTCACTATGCCGCTGTTCCCCAAGCCGATTAAGCCAGGTGAGGTCGGCCCAGTCATGCCATTGGACCTGGTGGAAGTGGTTGGCGCTGCGGGGAGATGGCATGGGCAGTGCGAGTCGCTGCGCGTTGATGTTGTGATCGAGCACACCGTAACCCTCGAAAGGCACTACAACGATGCGAACTGACCTTTGGGATCAATTCGGCGAACTGGTCAGCAGCAATCCTCGATTGCTGGCGACCGTCACCGCGCACAACAGTGATGGCACCAGCAAGCTGACGACGTATGACGGGGTACAGGTGCGGGCTTTCGGCCAGCGGCGGCAAACCATTCCTTACAACGTCTGGGTTCGAGGTGGTCGCCTGATTGAAGCGGCTCCCAACCTTCCAGTGATGGAGGTCACCATCTAAATACTCCTCACAGGAGAAGCGTATGTGCTATTACGCCCGGATCATCGCTGCCTACTGGAATCTGGTCAGGATGACCGGCGCGCGTGGCATTTGTGAGAAAAGCCCTGCTCGTTGAGTGAGCTGGGCTTTGCATCGGTAAATCAAATTTGCTGGACTGGGCCGACATCTATCCTGCCACTGCAGTTGCCGACACATCCACCGCCAAAGTTGGTGCCACCGACGCCAACTCCGCCACCCCCATTCTCGGTGCCGCCTCCGCCAGTCTCCACGCCGCCGCCTTCGTAGATTGGCTCGGGCATAACACCCTCGCGAGGGGTCCGGCCTTCGCCCACCCAATTGGATTCAAAATTCTCGTGATAGACGGTGCAGTGGGTGGGATTGCATATCTGGTACGTTGTTCCAGTCGCCCACGCAAAGAATGGCACATAGTCGATTGGTGCCCGCGAGTCTTTAATGACCTCTAGGGTTCTTGCGTCGGGTACCGGTGATTCGACGTGACAATCGGTGCAGAAGTAGGGGCCGCGTTCGAAAGCGAACGTGCTTGCTGCGAGTGCGATCGCAGCGACGACTATCAGAAGTAGAATGGCCTTGCGGCGGGGGATGCGGAAGAACTTCTTATCTGCAGCATGAGTCATAGAGTTGATTTCCCTTTCGAAGTGCCAAGTTCAGCTGTTCTGCACTTAGCGATTTGTCCAAGGTACTAACTTGTCGAGCTGGCACTATCGACGGATCTGCGAGACGAACTGCTTCAAAGTAAGCTCTGCTTGTAACTCGGTCCTCGTCGACAAGTACACCAGCGTGATAGGCATTACCAAGCTGTAGGAGTGCGTCCGCACTGCCTTGGTTTGCCATTTCTTGCAGATAGCCAACAGCTGTCTGCTTGTATTCCTTCGTGCGGTCTGGATTGCGAAGCAGCTCCGCTGGTCCTCCAAGGGCGGATTGTGAGTCCGCGGCATAAAGGAGTCGTGCTCCAATGTTCCCCTGCTCTGCTGCAAGCGAGAGCCATCTACTGGAACTCAGTTCATCTTCAGCGGATAGTTCAATGCACGCGGTCGCGACATTCTCGGAAGCGTGAAGTGCGACGCCTCGAGACGCGCGTCGATTGATGTCCTTACACTCATTGAGCTTCTGGAATATTCCGTAGGACGCTGTCGCATCACCAGCTAATGCCAACGGCGAAAGTCTTGAAATGACTTCGTGCACTGTCCCTGGTGGGATTGGTCCATAGTCTTCCACTGCGTACGCGCGTCCGGACAGTTGCCGCACACGAACTAATCTGTTGGCCGCAGACCCTGGTGTGGATCTTGAAGAGACCGGCCGCGAGGCGGAGATCGCGGGCCCTCGAGTGGCGTGCTCCAGAGCGCTGGATGGCTCTGACGATGAGGCGGCTTTGTTTGGCTGCGTACTCGGTGCGGTTGTTCCGTACCAAACTGCCGCTCCTGCCAGCATGGCTAGTACAGCGAGGCTCAGGGCTTTGATCCGTCGACTCATAGCGCTCCTTTGTTGCTGATGAACGTAGTGCGTGTACAGGGGGGGGCATAGATGGTGCTCGATCTGGGGTGTCTCCGAGTGCCAAGTGCTTTACAGACCTCTATTTGTAAACGGCGACGGGCGGAACCACCCCCGGCCAAGGTGCAACTGAAGTTCATTTTTTGTTCACAATAGTGGCTGGTGGGAGCTTTGCGGCATCGGCGACTGGCTCAGCTACAGGCCGGGGACTTGGGCGCGCCTTGTCGAATCGTTGACGCGGTGGCCGGTCGTGTCCTTCTGGCCATGCGTCCTTCCCTTCCTACGGTTACCAGGGCTTCTGCACTGCGCCCATTCCCTCTGGTTGGGTCCAGACCGGTGAGCGCTGGGCGCTCTGGTAGAACGGTCAGGAGACGGCCGGCGTCACTCCCCTTGGGGTGCGCCTGTGGATGGAAGGCCAGAAGATGGGGCAGGTGAAGGGGGCGCGCGGCCAACGTCCGGCAGGCGAAGCGCTACGCGGAACGCTGGTGCGCGGCCCGGCTGTATCCCGAGCTGCCTCTGCGTGAGGCCGTCGCCCGGCTGACCGACAGCACGCCGATCCAGTTGCCCCCGCCACTGCCCGGTCTGCCGCCGACCCGCGAACAGCAGCAACAGGCCCGACGCCTGGCCGAGGCCAGAGCGAAGGCGGTTGAGCGGATCAAGGCAGCACTCGATCGGTTGGGGCGGTTGGGCCGGTGTCGCCTCCGCTCAGGCTATTGATGAGTAAGGATTTGATTGGGATTACAAATCCGTTTACAGCGGTTCGATTCCGCTTGAGGCCTCCAATTGAAAAGCCCTGACTCCGGGCAGGGCTTTTCGTTTTTCTGCGGTCTGGAATGTGCTGTACGAGCGCTATGATCGGGTCTGGGCCTTAGCGGACTTCATGCGGATGACTCCCAGACACATCGTGGAAACCTGGATCGAGCGCTTCAACGCAGGCGATGCTGCTGGCCTGGCGGAGCTGTATCACCCCGACGCGATCAATCACCAGGTCACCCAGGACCCGATCAAGGGCCGCGATGCGATCCGTGCCACCTTCGAGCGTGAATTCAGCACTGCTGAAATGGTCTGCATTCCCGAAGTCATCCATGAGGCCGGCAATGTCGCTGCGCTGGAATGACGCGACCCTCTTGGCCTGCGTGGATGCGGCTTCTTCACGGTTGACGGAGGATTGATCACGTTCCAGCGCGGCTACTGGGACAAACTCTCGTTCCTGAAGATGCACGGTCTTCCGATCGAGTGAGCCGCAAGGCCGGGCGGCATCCGTGCCGCCTTGGTCGTGGCCTGATCGGCTACAGCCTGGCCAGCGCCTGCACCGTGGCCTGCGTCAGCGGCTGGGGCAGAGCATCCCCGGCAAACCAGCCCAGCCCGGTCTGCACGCCCGGCTCCTGGATGGAAGCCTCGGCACCCGCAAGTGCCCGTGCCTCGTAGATAGGCGCGACCCAGTGCTGAGCAAGCGCCGGCTCGAAATGATCGGCCACGCACAGCAGGCGCAGCAGCTGCACTTCCAAGGCGGTCTCCTCGCGGACTTCGCGGACCACGGCAGCCTCCACCGTTTCCATCCAGTCGACTTTGCCGCCAGGCAGGCCCCAATACCCGCGCTCCGGATCGCGTCCGCGCTGGATCAGCAGGATGCGGCCGCCGGCATCACGGACGACGGCGCCGCATCCAAGGCGGGGAATCTGCAGTTCAGTCATGGCGGTGAATGAAGAAGGGACGGTTTTCATTCTTGCATGCACGCCGCATCAGGCGAACCCGCGCTAAGCTGGACACCTGTGCATCAACAACCTCGCGGGTGTGTCGCATGGTCATCCGGCAACTTGGTGCTGACGACGCCGACATTCTCTGGCAGGCGCGGTTGCAGGCGCTTCGCGAGTCGCCCGCTGCGTTCCTGTCCACGCTGGCCGAGGCGCAGAATGAGACAGCAGACGTGATGCGCGCCCAGCTTGCTGATCCCGGGACGCGTTATTTCGGCGCTTTCATCGACGGCAAGCTTGCGGGCTTCCTGCGCTACGTACGCCCGATGCGGACGGCGCGACGGCATACGGCGGAAGTGCACAGTGTCCATGTGGGCACCGGCCACCGTGGCCAGGGTATCGCCCGCCACCTTCTTCTTGCTGCGTTTGCATCTGCGCGCGCCGAGGGCATTGAATCGCTCACCCTCACGGTGCTGGAGGACAATGCTGCTGCGCGCGGGCTGTATGAATCGCTGGGTTTCAGCGTACTCGGCAGGGAGCCGCGCGCAGTCAAGCGCGAGGGCATCTACACGGATATCGTCTCGTACTGGATCACATTGCACTGACAGTGAAACGTTACTGCGGGCCCGGTCATGTTTCCGTGGCACGATGGGCCTGGACACACATTCATTCGACGAAGATAGGGCAATGCGCGTTCAGGTATGCCGCTGGCAAAGCGTAGCGCCGGAACACCGTCAGCAGGCGGTGGATCTGCTCCGCCAGGCTTTCCCGGACATGCAGGGCGAGGGCTACGCCATCCCGGGGCAGGTCGCTCTGGTCCTGGCAATGGGAGGTGATCACGTTGTCGCACATCTCGCGCTGTATGAACGCAACGTACTGCTGGACGGCGAGCCGGAACGCATGGGCTTGATTGGCGGCGTGGTGGTGCGTGCCGACGTTCGCCGGCAGGGCGTTGCCTCGCGGTTGATCGAAGCGGCCCATGCAGAGTTGCGCCGGCACGGTATCGATTTCGCCGTGCTGTTCGCCCTGGACCATCGGCACTATGCCTCTGTGGGCTATGTGCCGATGCAGAACGAGACCTGCTTCATTGAAGACGGCCACGTACGCAGGTTCGTCTACCGCGGCGGCATGGTGGCCACGCTGGGAGCGCGCCGCTGGACCACGGCCTTGCTCGATCTGCAGGGCGAAACGGTCTGAACGGCGCCAGCGTGCAGTCACCACCAAACCACCGTATCGTGGCGGTTGTCCAATGAACCAGGGAGCGGTGCAGGATGAAGGGGAAGGTAGTGATGGCGATGATGCTGCTGGGGTGTTTCCCGCTGGCATCGGCCCAGGTCTACAAGTGCAAGGGCGCTTCCGGTGAAACGGTATACAGCCAGAATCCCTGTGCTGCCGGCGCTGAACCCATGAAGCTGCGTTCCAGCCGTTCCTCCACGGAAACGGCGGGGGAGGCATCGAACCGCGCGGCGGTGTACCAGAACACCGAACTGGCCGACGCCGGTATCGCCGAGCGCAACTGCGTGCAGGGCGAGCGCTCGCGCATCTACGGTCCGCTGGAGTCGCGCAGCCAGCAGATCGGTCGGCAGATCGCCGAGTTGAACCGGCAGATGGCCGCGTCGAGCAACAACCTGGCCGGCGCAACCCGTGACTCGGGCATCCGTGCGCAGATTGCCAGCCTGCAGCAATCGTTGAGTGCCGAGCGGATGGCGGCGGATACACAGATGGCGAGTGCGCGCGAACGGTGCGCCTCGACCCGGCGTGAACGCGAGCGCTCGGTGCGCGACAAGTTCAGCAACGTACCCGCGGGTACGCCATGAGTCGTTCCCGCTAGGCGGGAAGGCGCATGGGTGTCTCCGCACGGAAGTTGCGCCCGACCGGCGCGCTCACGCCCAGGTAGTGCCGGAACAGGTAGATCAGCGGTTTCCAGCGCGCCACATCGATGTGCTGGGTGCCGTCCACGGTGATGTCTTCGTGCGCATGCACGCAGCGGATGCGGCCTTCGACGATCACGAAGCCCTGGCCATCATCCTCGCCGGGTGGATGCATCGCCATGACGGTGGCCTCCACCTGCAGCGGGCACTCGGCAATGGCCATCGGAGCAACGTGCGTCGACACGACGGCAGTGAATCCGCCCAGTGCGAACTTGTCGCGCACGTGCACGTAGCCCATCGCCTGCTTGGCGGTCGGCACCGGGTTACAGCCGGTTGCCCGCGCGATCGCCTCGACCTGTGCGGCCTGCGCGGATGAGGGGAAGTTCAGCACGCACTCGTTGCGCAGTTGCAGGTTGCGATAGCCCTGGCCCTGCGTACCGAGACCCAGCACTACCCGGTTGCCCAGCGCCCAGAACGAAGAAAGCGGGCTGATGTTGCTGCTGCCGTCGTCATTCAACGTGGTCATCAGCAGCACGGGCGTGCCTGGGTACAGGACCGAAGGGGTGATGCGGCGGCGATGGATCGAAGCGGTCTTCACGGCAGGTCTCGCGGTTGCGGGCGAGCACTGTGGCGAGCAGTCGGCTGCTGACGCTTCGGCCTGCATCGAACTGTTGGCAGATGACGGCATGCCACAATGGGGCATGGTCCACACCTCCGGTTCCCTTGTCAGTGTCGGTGCCCTGGTCGGGGACCAGGCGCGTGCCGCCATGCTGCTGCAGTTGATGGATGGACGGGCCTACACCGCGATGGAGCTGGCGCGCGTGGCCGGGGTAACGCCGCAGACGGCGAGCACGCACCTGCGCAGGCTGGTCGAGGGCGACCTGCTGGTGGCGGTGGCGCAGGGGCGTCATCGCTACCACCGGCTGGCATCAAGCGAGGTGGCAGAGATGCTCGAAGGCATCCTGCGCGTGGCCGACCGTACCCCTTCCTGTACCGCTGCGGCCGCGCGCAGCATGCCTGCACTGCGCGAGGCGCGTTCCTGCTATCGGCACCTGGCCGGCGTGCACGCGGTCGCCATCACCGATCGCCTGCTGCAGGCGGGGCATGTACTGCCATGCGAAGGGCATTGGCAGATCAGCGCTGGAGGCGCCGCATTCCTTGCCGGACTGGGCCTGCCGTTGCGCGAGCTCCTGCAGCAGCCGGTGGCGGCCAAGCCGGCGCGCTACTGCCGTGGCTGCCTGGACTGCACCGAACGGCGGCCACACCTGGCAGGGCTGGTCGGTGAGGCGATGCTGGACAGTTTCGTGAACAACGATTGGCTGCGGCGCGTCGAGGGCCGGCGCGAACTGCGGCTGACGCCACCCGGGCGCGAGGCGTTGTGGCGGCTCTTCAACCTGGCGACCTGAGCGGCGCGGCCAGTCTCAGTCACCCGCGACATGGCAAGGCGTTATGGTCGAGTTCCACGTCTCAGGGAGCTGCAATGGCGAGCAAGGACATCACGGGTCGCTTCGGGCACGGAGCGAATCGGAAATGAGCAAAATCATGGCAGATGTGCGTTGGCTGACCTTTCGGTTGAAGAACGGGCAATCCATCGGGCCGGAGCGGCTGAAGGACGGATGGGTGATTGCCTCGGAAACCGCCCGCTGCGAGGTCCGCCGCGAACATATCGAGGGATCAGGCCTGGTGTACGCCCTGTATGCGCCGGCCAACCTGGCCTCACCGCGGCGCGCGGAAATGCGCATGCGCGAATTCCTGATGAGCTCGGGCTACACCTTCACGATGGGCACGCTGGGCGGCTGATCCCCGCCTGCTGCGGCTACGGGCGCACGGCCAAGACCTGGCCGAGCGCGCCGATCTGACCGCGCGCATCGAACGGCACTGTGCTGGTCGGCCGACACCCGGGTGGCCAAACGGCACCGACATGTCGAAGCCCAGCCACTCGCCTTCGGGCATGCCGAACAGGTGCGCGGTCAGATCGAGGGGAGGCGGCACATGCTGCGCGGGTCCCTGCACCGTAAGCGTTACCAGCGTGGCGGACGCGTTTCGCTACGCGATGGACTCAGCGTTGCACTGTCTTCAAGGCATCGACAACCTGTGCTTCAGAGAAGCCACAATGTCCTTCGCCCACCGATGGCAGTACCCGTGGCGCTGGCCGCGCACCGGCGTGTGCGGCCAACTGCGGATACACCGTCTGCATGTGCGGCACGATGGTCGGGTCGTTGTGGTTGAACTGGATCACCAGCGGGCGCTGCAGTGCGCCGGTCAGCGCCAGCGTCGCGCGCACCCTGGCCTGCGCGGCAGGTACAGCATCGATGCGCCGCACCCCGGCGTTGAATGCGGCGTCATCGCCGAAGCCGCTGTAGACCGTGCCCCTGTTGCCGACCGGCATGCCACCGCTGCGTGTGGCCAGCTCGTGCAGGACCAGGGCGTGCAGGCTGATCGTGCCGGCCACTTCATCGGGGGAAACCTGCAGCCGCTGCGCCAGCAACGCGGCATGCGCCGGGTCGCGTTGCAGCGCGGTGGCGATGCCCTGGTAAAGCTCACTCTGGGGCAGCGTGGCTGCTTCGCGCGACGCCAACCCGGTGACCGGCAGCCCCTCAGCCTTGGGGAAGAAATAATCGAACGCGACCAGTGTGGTCAGCAGGTCGGCCGCGATCTGTTCGCCACTGAGATTGGCGCCGCACAGCGACACACCACCGGCATAGTGCTGCGGGAAACGCTCGAGGCTGCCAATGGTTACGGCACCACCCATCGAGAAGCCCAGCATCCAGGTGTGTCGCACGCGCTTGAGTTCACCCAGGGCATGCTGTCGCAGGTGTTCCATGTCGGTGATCGCCTCGGCCACCGCCCAGCCTTGGCTGGAATACGCGCTCTGCGCGACGGCGTAGCCCGCGCCCAGCAGTGCTGCGGTGCTGTCACCGGCGGCCATCGGCGTGGTGCGTGGCACGCCCACGGGCTCATAGCCATGGGCCAGCATCACCAGGTCGCCGTTCCAGTCTGCCGGTACATCCAGCCGCCAGGGGGCGCCCTGCAGCTCGCCGCTGAGCGTGCGTGGTGCCGTGGTTGGTGCTGCCAGCGATGCCGACGAAGCATGCAGCAGGCCAAGGGCGAGGGCACATCGAAGCAAGGGGCGCATCGTGGTCATTCCATGCGGGAATGGCGCCGAGCATAGATGCCAGCGGAATGTTGCGCGCGCTGCACTGCCGCAGGGGATTGCGGGCCGTACAGGCGGCGCTCTACGCTGGTGGCATGGCTCCGCACGTCATCGCGTCGATTATCCGCATTCCCCAAGGGAAGGCGGGGTAGCGCGCGGTCGTCACGGCCCTGCAACCCGCCCGGGAAGGCGGATTGCATGCAGCGCTCTCCCGGGAACTGGAATCCACCGAGGAGATCGCAGATGCAACACCCTTCATCCGCCGATGGCGGCGCAACCCTGCACCTGCTGTGCGGCAAGATCGGCGCAGGAAAATCGACGTTGTCGCAACAGCTGGCGGCCAAGCCTCGCCACGTATTGATCAGCGAAGATGCCTGGTTGGCCACGCTGCACCCGGGCGAAATCCACTCCGTCGCCGATTATCTGCAGCGCGCAGCCACGCTGCGCAGCGTGCTGACCGATCATCTGCGTACGCTGCTGCGGGCCGGCGTCTCGGTGGTGCTCGATTTCCCCTTCAACACGCCCGCAACCCGCGGGTGGGCGCGTGAGGTGTTCTCGCCAGTGGGCGCCGCGCATCAACTGCACTTCCTCGATATCGCCGACGAGGTCTGCAAGGCGCGGCTGCGTGCACGCAATGCATGCGGCGAGCATCCCTTCCAGGCCAGCGATGAGCAATTCGAGCAGATCACCCGCCACTTCGTTGCACCGGCCGCAGAAGAGGGTTTCATGGTGATGCGCTACACCGAGGCAGGCCCGGCATAGCGCGGTCGGCTCAGTCGCCGAATGCCGGCTTGCCTTCGGTGGCGGTGCGCACGAGCGTCCTGTGGAAGGTCTCGACCAGGGGGCGCAGGTTGATGCGGTGCCAGGCCGCCCACAGCGGTGTGCGGTAGCTGAACCACGGCAGCTCGCGCAGCACCACGCCGTCCGGCGCCTGGTGATCCAGGCTCTGCTGGACGGTGGTCAGGCCCAGGCCGGCGGCAACCAGGCCAAGCGCGGCCAGTGGCTCGGTCGCTTCCATGGCGATGGTCGGGGTGAACCCGGCTTTCGCACACGCGGCGATGAAGGTGTCGTGGCGCAGTGCGTTTTCCCTGTGCATCACGCCGATCCACTGCTGGCTGGCCAGATCCTCTGGCGTGATGGTCTCTGCACTGGCCAGTGGGTGGTCGGCCGGCACGGCCAGCAGCATCGGGTCGTTCAGCACCTGCGTGGCTTCCAGGTCCGGATCGTCGAACGCCGGTGGTTCGCAGACCAGGGCGATGTCCAGGCTGCGTTGCCGCAGGCCTTCCAGCTGCACGTCCGACTGCTGGTTGTAGAGCGCGATATGCACCGCCGGGCGATCGCCGCGCAGTTCGCGCAGGGCGGTGGGCAATACGCCGGAGTGCATCGCGTACTCCAGATAGCCGATGCACAGGCCGCCTTCGTCGCCGCGGCCGAGCCGGCGCGCCAGCGATTCCAGCCGGTTGGCATGGGTCAGCAGGGCCCGCGCCTCGGCCAGGAAGGTACGGCCATCGGCGGTCAGCCGGATGCGCTGCTGCGAGCGTTCGAACAGCTGCAGCTCCAGCCGTTCCTCCAGCTGGGCGATCTGCCGGCTGAGCGGGGATTGGGAGATGTGAAGGCGCTCGGCAGCGCGGCCGACGTGTTCATCTTCGGCGACGGCCACGAAGTAGCGCAGTTGGCGGAGGTCGAGCATAAGACCTTGCGGGACTCAAGATAATTAAATTATGTCTTGGACAGTCTTATCGGGCAAGCCTAGCCTGTGCGTCAACTTCAACAACCTCCCCAAGGGGGAACTCATGAGCATCAACACGCTGCTGGCTGGCAAGACCCTCGGCTTCGGTACCGCGCCGCTGGGCAACATGTTCCGTGACATCCCGGAAGCCGAGGCCCAGGCCACGGTGGACGCGGCCTGGGAACAGGGCACCCGCTACTTCGATACCGCCCCGTTCTATGGCGCAGGCCTGGCCGAGATCCGCCTTGGCGACGCGCTGGCCAAGCGCAACCGCGATGACTTCGTGCTCAGCACCAAGGTCGGCCGCCTGATCCTGGACGAAGTGGAAGACACCAGCGCCCGCGACCTTGGCGAGAAGGGCGGCCTGTTCGTCGCCGGCCGCCCCAACAAGCTGGTCAACGACTACTCGGCCGATGCCACCCTGCGCTCGATCGATGACAGCCTCAAGCGCCTGAAGACCGATCGCCTGGATATCGTCTGGGTGCACGACATCGCACAGGACTTCTATGGCGATGAGTGGCTGTCGTACTTCGAGACCGCACGCCGCGGTGCCTTCAAGGTGCTGACCCGCCTGCGCGAGGAGGGCGTGATCAAGGCCTGGGGCCTGGGCGTCAACCGTGTCGAGCCGATCGAGCTGACCCTGGACCTGGACGAAGCCCGTCCGGATGGCTTCCTGCTGGCAGGCCGCTACTCGCTGCTCGACCACGAGCGTGCGCTGCAGCGGGTGATGCCCAAGGCGGCCGAGCGCAACACCGGCGTCGTGGTCGGCGGTCCGTACAGCTCCGGCGTGCTGGCCGGTGGCAGCCACTTCGAGTACCAGAAGGCGTCGCCGGAGATCCTGGCCAAGGTCGAGCGCATCAAGGCCATCGCGGCCGAGTACGGCATCAGCATCAAGGCGGCCGCGTTGCAGTTCTCGCTGGCCAACCCGGCAGTGGCTGCGGTGATTCCGGGCGCCAGCCGTCCCGAGCGCATCGCCGAAGACTACGCCGCACTGAAGGAAATCATCCCGGCCGGGTTCTGGCAGGCGCTGCGCGCCCAGGGCCTGGTCGCGGCCAACGCCCCGCTGCCGATTGACAACATCTGAGTCCCGAAGGAGACATTCCCATGGCAACTGCTTCTGTATCCATCACCGTGCCGACCCCGGCCGACCAGGTCTGGAACCTCATCGGCGGCTTCGATTCATTGCCCGACTGGCTTCCGTACATTCCCCAGAGCACGCTCAGCGAAGGCGGTCGCGTGCGCCATCTGGCCAATCCCGATGGCGATGCCATCGTCGAGCGCCTGGAAGCCTTCGACCAGGCCGATAGCAGCTACACCTACTCGATCCTGCAGGCCCCGTTCCCGGTCAGCGGCTATCGATCCACCCTGCGTGTGGTCGAGCAGGGCGACGGTTCGCGGATCGACTGGTCCGGTGAGTTCACTCCGGTGGGCGTCAGCAACGAAGAAGCGTCCGCGCTGTTCGAGGGCATCTATCGCGATGGCCTGAAGGCCCTGGAAACCACGCTGGCCGGGTGAATGCCCGTGTGGCGTTGACCGCATGCAGGCGCCCCGGCCGGTCCGGGGCGTCTGCGTGTCAGGGTGCGGGCGTCGGTGCACCGCAGGCGACGCGATGCATGGGAAAGTCCATTGCCTGCTTCGGATTGTCCTGCGCGATCTCGATGCGCGCATGTGCGCGCTGGTCGTCGAGGCGCCGGTAGTGGATACGTTGTGGGAAGTCGTTGGCAGGATTCTCGAAGACCGCCTCGTTGGCATCGACCCGGGTGGCGTTGAAGTCCGTGGCGTTCTGGCCAGAGGGCAGGGCAGTCAGCACCAGGCGCCCATCATCGTGCTGGCGCAGTTGCATGAACTCGAAGCCGACGGTTCGCCCGTCGCGCAGGCTGCGGCTGCTGCCGAACAGGGTGTTTCCAGCCAGGCTGGTCCATTGCTCGCCGGCACCGGGTGGCTGCCCATCAAGCTGCCAGCAACCGGCCAGCCAGGCCAGGTGTTCGATCTTCGAGGGTGAGGCGGATAGCGCGTGCGGGGCCGCGAGCAGCAGCGGCAACAGGGCCAGGGCGATGCGGAGTGACATCGGTGCCTCCATGCGCGGGAATGTGCGGCCTGTATAGCGCCCGCCAGATCATGCGGCCAGTGCCGTCCTTTCCAGTGCCGATTCCGATACGATCTGTCACATTGAGCTTGTCTCGCTTGACCCGGAGTCCCGTCATGGTCGACCGTCTCGCCATTCTGCTTGAACGCTTCGCGGTCACCGCCTCGGTGTTCCATGCCGGTGCGCTGTGCGGCATCAACACGCTGGAGGGTGAGGATGAAGCCGGGCAGCTGCACCTGGTGCGACGTGGCCCGCTGCAGGTCAGTCATGCCCAGCAGACCGTACAGGTGGATGTGCCCAGCCTGCTGCTGTATCCGCGGCCGATGCCGCACCGCTTCAGTACCGACCCACAGCAGGGCGCCGACATGGCCTGCGCGAACCTGCATTTCGAAGGCGGCCGGCTCAATCCGATCAGCGCCGCGTTGCCGGATTTCATCTGCCTGCCGCTGGCTGGGCTGTATGGCGGCAACGCAGCGCTGGAGTTGTTGTTCGAAGAAGCGTTCGAGCAGCGTTGCGGGCGCGCGGCGATGGTCAACCGCCTGTTCGAGGTGGTGATGATCCAGGTGCTGCGCCAGCTGATGGAAGGTGGCGAAATGCGCGGCGGTCTGTTCGCTGGGCTTGGCCACCCGCGATTGCGGCTGGCGCTGGTGGCGATGCACGAAGCCCCGGCGCAGGGGTGGACGCTGGAGGATCTGGCCGAGGTGGCCGGCATGTCACGCAGCGTGTTCGCCGCCAGCTTCCGCGAAGCGATGGGGACCACCCCGGGCCAGTACCTGCAAGGCTGGCGGGTCGGGTTGGCACAGCAGGCGCTGCGCCAGGGCCGGCCGCTGAAGCGGATTGCCGACGAGGTGGGCTATGGCAGCGAGGCGGCACTCTCGCGCGCGTTCAAGGCGCACACGGGGCAGTCACCACGCGAATGGCGCGGACAGGCGCGTGCTGGCGCGGCCTGAGCCTCAGCCCAGCACCAGCCGGGCCAGCTTCATGCCACCGAACAGGCCGGCCAGGCCCAGCGCCACCGAGCCACCGGCATACAGCGCGGCCAGTCCGTGCTGCCCGCGCTGCAGCAGCAGGCCGATCTCCAGCGCATAGGTAGAGAACGTGGTGTAGCCACCAAGGATGCCGGTGGCGAGCAACAGGCGAAGCTGCGGCGAGGCACCATTGCGCATCGCGAAGACCTCGACCACCACGCCCATCAGCAGGGCGCCACTGATGTTGATCAGGAAGGTCGACCACGGCCAGGGGCTGCCGACGGCCACTCGGGCGCCGATCAGGTTGCAGGCGTGGCGCAGGCAGGCACCGATGCCGCCGCCGACGAAGACCAGGAAATAGTTGTTCAATGCTTGCATGGCGTGCCTCGAATGCGGGTTCGCAGGGTCAATGGCGAACGCCGAGGGCAGGCAAGACCTGCCGTCGACGAACACCGGGTTCGTCCTGGCAGGAGCCATCAGCCTTGTCAGGCGGTTATCGGGGGAGCCCCATCCCCATCGCGGTCCATGCTACCAGCGGCGGTGCATTCACGTCATCGAGGTCGTCAGCACGCGGGCCACCTTGCTGCGGCTGAAGCCATCCATCAGCAGTTCAAACGCGAGCAGGTCCAGCGCCGCGTGGCGGCGGTGGTCGATTTCCAGGCCATTCTCGGCCACCAGGTGACTGACCAGCTCGTAGGCGTCCTGCCAGACGTCAAGGTGGGCCTGGCTGGGAATGTAGGCGTTACCCGGCTCCCCGACGCCGCGCCCGTTCACTCCATACAGCAGCTCGCGTGCGTCCAGCTTGGCCGCATCGGCGATGCGGAACAGCTGCTCGGCTTTCACATGGGACGCACTGACATGGTCGTTGAGCCAGTTGCTGATGGTTGCCGTGGTGGATTTGGCGGCGCGGGCCAGATCGGCCGGGCGGGGGTGCCCGGCTTTCTTCATGGCGGCGGCGAGTCGTTGGCCGAGAGTATTCATCTATGCAAGCCAGCTTAACGCGTGGAATGCGAAGAATCCTTGCCGCAAGAATAAGTCTGGTTAACAAAAGGGCAGACCATGACCGAATTCTGGAACAAGCGGCAGGTGCGCACGCGGCTGGGGTTCCAGACCGATGCGGAGCTGGCGCGCTTCTTCGGCATCAGCCGTTCCGCAGTATCGCAATGGCCGAAAGACTTCCCGATCCCCGCTCTGCGGCAGTACATCCTGCATCAGCGTTACCCGAACCTGTTCCCCGCAACGGGCGCCGCCGAAGTCGAATCCGCCTGAATTACGCCGCCTTTTGTCGCATTTAGCGTGCTAAGCGCATTCTGTTAAGTACACTTAGCAAAATAGGAAAAACTGATCGTTTTGGCAGTACCTATTGTCGACGCCTACCGGCTGCCGGACAGGTGGCTGGGGCGCGTTGTCGGCTTCACCCCATCCGGGAGGGGCGGGGTCCCGTATGTGGTTTCGTGAACGATTAATAATTTCAATCGCGAAAGTCGCTGCATGTAATTGACCTGTCGTGAAATCTGTGACTAATTTGGATCAACCGGGCGTGAAGCCTGGGAGTCTTTCAGTAGCACGCAAGTGAGTCGGTAGACCGTCAACGATGCAGAACAAGTCCAACGGAGGTCGTATGGAATACGGCATGCATGGCTTGGCTGAACGGGTACGCCGCGAACTGGAAGCCAGCTATCACAAACACGGATGCGGTCCGGCGTTCTGGGATACCTACCAGCAGGTGCTGGACCGGCTCGTCCCGCAGGGGACCGAGCGTACCGAGTTCACCAACGAAATGGCGCTGATCATCGAGCAGCTGGGCATTGTCCGACGCGCGCAGCTGGTACCACCGCACGCCGACGGGCCGCGTTGATTCAGAGCAGGCGCCAGGCGCCGCAGGCAAGCAGCGCCAGCAGCAAAGACAGCAGGGCCAGGGTCCGGGGGCGCCACCAGCGCTTCGGTTGTCCGGCCATCGCCTGCGGACTGCAGTAGCGCACCAGCCCCGGACCGAACCCGGCCCGGTGCTGTTGCTGTGCGCAGGCCTCCAGACAGGCGCCGCAGGCCAGGCAGTCGGCCTGCGGCCCCTGGCGGATGTCCAGCTGCATCGGGCAGGCGCTGATGCAGGCCGCGCAATCGGTGCAGTCGCCAAGACGGTCGGCGCTGAAGGTCGGCATCGGTCCGGCCAGCAGCGGATGCGCGGCGCGGAACACGTAGTCCTGTGCAGTGGTCGGGTCGAGCAGGCCGCGGCCGCGGCCCAGCACGCCGCCCAGGCCGGATGGGCGAGGCCCACGTGGCTCGCCGCGGCGGGCGTCGTACAGCATGCGCGGCGTATGTGGATCGGTCAGCAGCGGCTGCATGCGTGCGAACGGGCACAGCGAACGGCAGACCTGCTCGCGCAGGAAGCCGGCGTTTGCCCAGGTGGCGGCGGCATAGAACAGCACCCAGAACGTTTCCCAGCCGCTCCAGCCGGCACGCGGCGCTGCGATCACCAGCTCGGCGATCGGACTGAACAGGCCCACGAAGGTGATGCCGGTCCACAGCGAGAGCAGCCCCCAGGCCAGCTGTGTGGCCGCGCGCGCAACGCGTGCCGGAAGCGTGCGGGCCATGCCGTCGGCGATCCAGTCGAAGGCACGGCGCCACAGTGTCTGCGGGCAGGCGTGGCCGCACCAGATGCGCCCGGCGAGGTGGGTGAGCAGTGCCAGCCCCACCGCGAGCACCGCCAGCAGGCCGACCAGCACCCCGACGTCTCCCGGCCACAGCGTCCAGCCGAACAGATCGAAGCGGCGGGCGTTGATATCCAGCAGCAAGGCCTGGCGGCCGTCCCAGTGCAGCCATGGCAATGCGTAGAACAGCACCAGCAAGGCGGCGCTGAGCGTGCCGCGCCAGTGCCGTGGTCTCGGTGTGCAGGTCGTACTCATCCCAGCGGCAACTCGTCGTCGTCGCCGCTGGGCATCGGTCGCTGCAGGTACCAGGTGATCGCGCTGGACAGCGCCGTCACCGTCCAGAACATGAAGAAGCCTGCCGTGTAGCCCATTTCACGGCTGATCTGCGTGCCCGGGAAACTGATGGCCTGCAACCGCAGCGGGTCGACGAAGGCGAAGAACACCACGCTGGCCAGGCCGGCAGCGATGAAGCTGGGCCAGAGGATCGCGCCCCATTGCTGGATCAACTGCTGGCGACGGTTGGGAGAGGGTCTGTTCATGCTGTCCCGGATCGAAAAGTGGGCGGCGCGTATACTCGCCTGGGTTGGCGCGGCATCCGCAGGGCATGCTTCCTGCAAGCGTGCCAGCCTAGGTGCAGCGGACTGCGCCGACATTGATCTGGATCAACGGTGGTGCCGGCCGGCTGCGGCACACTGCCGGCACGCTTTGGGTACCCCGATGAACGCAACGCCGCCTGTCCTTCCTGTCGCCTCGCCCGAGCTGTGCACCGAGCAGGAAGTGACCCGCCTGGTCCACGACTTCTACGCCCGCGTGCGCGGGGAGGAGCGATTGGGGCCGGTGTTCGAGGCCCACGTCCACGACTGGCCGGAGCATCTGGCCCAGCTGGTCGACTTCTGGTCGGCGATGCTGCGCGGCACCCGGCGCTTCAAGGGTTCGCCGATGTCCAAGCACATGGCCATCCAGCTGGACAAGGATCTGTTCGACCGCTGGCTGGTGCTGTTCCGGATCACCACCGCCGAATGCGACAACCCGCCGATGGAGGAGCTGGCCAACGACGTGGCTGCGCGCATCGGTGACACCTTCTGGAAGCGCTACCAGATGCTGCGATGGCCGCAGGTCGGCCTGCCGGTGCTGGCGATGCCCGCCAAGGATTGATCTGGGTCAAGGCGGCGCAGGCCGCCCGGCGCGATGCTGGCGCCATGGACACGTTCTCTCCCGCCGCTGGTGGCCTGGCCTGGACCTTCGACCCCGACCTTCTGCGCCGGCACGACCGGCCGGGCCCGCGCTACACCTCGTACCCGACCGCGCCGCATTTCCATGATGGGTTCGACGCGCCGGCGCTGCGCCAGGCGATCGCCGACAGCAACCAGCTGGCCCGCGCGCTGTCGCTGTACGTGCATGTGCCGTTCTGTTCCAGCCCGTGCTTCTACTGCGGCTGCAACCGGGTGATCACCCGCGATCGCGGCCGTGGCCACAGCTATGTGTCGCGCGTGCTGGCCGAGGCCGATCTGCTGGCACCACAGTTCGAGGACGGTCGCGAGGTCATCCAGCTGCATCTGGGCGGTGGTACGCCGAACTTCCTCGATGCCGAGGCGATGACCACACTGGTGGAAGGGTTGCGCCGGCGCTTCGATTTCAGCGATTCACCGCAGCGCGATTTCTCGATCGAACTCGATCCACGCTTCATCGACACCCGTGACGTCGCCATGCTGGCGCGCCTGGGCTTCAACCGGGCCAGCCTGGGCGTGCAGGATTTCGACCCGCAGGTGCAGGAATCGATCAACCGCATACAGGGCGTGCAGCAGACACTGGACATCCTGCGCGCCTGCCGCGACAGCGGCATGCGTTCGGTCAACGTCGACCTGATCTACGGCCTGCCCGGGCAGAGCCTGGAAGGATTCGGCCGCACCCTCGAACGGGTGCTGGCGCTGCGCCCGGACCGCCTGGCGGTGTATGGCTACGCGCACCTGCCGCATCTGTTCCGGGCACAGAAGCAGATCGACGAAAGCCGGTTGCCGTCGCCGGAAGACAAGCTGGCGCTGCTGGGCCTGGCGGTGGAGAAGCTCTCCGCGGCTGGCTACCAGTACATCGGCATGGATCATTTCGCATTGCCGGAAGAGGATCTGTCACGCGCGCAGCGTGCCGGCCAGCTGCATCGCAACTTCATGGGTTACACCACCCACGCCGATACCGATCTGCTCGGCCTGGGTGTAAGTGCGATCAGCCATATCGGCGCCACCTACAGCCAGAATCCACGTGACCTGGCGTCCTGGGAGGACGCGGTGGACCAGGGGCAGTTGCCGGTCTGGCGCGGTGTCGCGCTGAGTGCCGACGACCAGCTGCGCGCGGAGCTGATCCAGCAGCTGATGTGCCAGGGCGAGGTGGATGGTGCGGTGCTGGGGCAGCGCCACGGCGTGGATTTCCAGCAGTACTTCGCCGAGGACCTGCGTTCGGTACAGCGGCTGCAGGAGGATGGCCTGGCCGAATACCGCGATGGCGTGGTGCGTGCGAGCGAGCCCGGGCGACCGTTGCTGCGGTTGCTGGCAATGTGCTTCGACCCGTATCTGCGTGCCGCACATGAGCAGCCACGTTACTCGCGGGCGATCTGAAAGCGGGATGTGCTGCGTGCGTGTGGTGCCCGGAGCCGGAATCGAACCGGCATGGGGTTGCCCCCGGCGGATTTTAAGTCCGATGCGTCTACCAGTTTCGCCATCCGGGCCTGCAGCGCGGCGCCGATTGTAGCCTACCCGTGTCGCTGCAGCCGGATTGCGCGGGAGCGACGTGCTTAACTGTTATCCCTGTTCATGTCATAGTCCCAGCCACCGTTCCCAGGGGGGGAGCCACCCGATGTCGCTGCACGCGATTGCCTATGCCAGTGAGGCCCGCGCCGATCTGCGGACAACCGATCTTGATCGCCTGCTGGCCGACGCCACGGCATTCAATCGTGTAGCCGGTGTCACCGGTGTCCTGATGTTCGACGGCAGCCGCTTCCTGCAGTATCTGGAAGGCCCCGAAGATGGCATCGATTCGGTGTTCCAGCGCATCTTCAATGCACGCAGCCACGCGCAGATGAGGCTGTTGTGCCGCGCGCCGGTGGTGCAGCGTGCGTTCCCGCGCTGGTCGATGGGGACGCGGCGGATCGATGCGGACCTGCTGACCCAGATCGTTGACGCGGCGTGGCCGGGTTTCCTGCTTGGCAGCGGTGGTTTCGAGCGCCTGCTGCAGGCCTGGACCGGTGCCGACGGCGAGCTGGAACCCGCCGCGGTCGCGCTGGGTTCCTGAGCCCGCCTTGGCGGCGGGGTATCGGGGCCGGTAGGCTGTAGCCTTTCTGGTGCGGGTTTCCCGGAGTGGTACAGCGAATGAGTGGGTTGGCCCAAGCCATGGCGGCACGCATCCGGTTTCACCCGGCGCACGGGATATGCCGATGAGCGTGCCCGTTGCGGCGGCGGTGACGCCGCGTTTCGCCGTGATCGGCCTGGGTTACGTCGGCCTGCCATTGGCGGTGGCGTTTGGCCGGCACTGGCCGACACTGGGCTTTGACATCGATGCCGGCCGCATCGCGGAGCTGCGCGGTGGCCGCGATCACACGCTGGAGATGGAGGCCGACGAGCTGGCCGAAGCCACGCATCTGCAGTACGGCAGCGATCCTTCGCTGCTCGATGCCTGCAACGTCTATATCGTCACCGTGCCGACCCCGATCGATGCATACGAGCAGCCCGACCTGGAGCCCCTGCGTTCGGCGACACGGCTGATTGCCAGTCATCTTCGCGCCGGCGATCTGGTGATCTACGAGTCCACGGTGTACCCCGGCACCACCGAGGAAGTGTGCGTGCCGCTGCTGGAACAGGGTTCGGGCCTGGGCTTCAACGAAGACTTCTATTGCGGCTACAGCCCGGAACGGGTCAGTCCCGGTGACCGCCAGCGGCGCCTGGCCGACATCCGCAAGATCACGTCTGGTTCGACCCCGGAAGTCGCTGCGGTGATCGATGGTCTCTACCAGCGCATCATCGACGCCGGTACGTTCCCGGCGCCGTCGATGCGCGTGGCCGAAGCAGCCAAGGTGGTCGAGAACATCCAGCGCGACGTCAACATCGCGCTGGTCAACGAGCTGGCGCTGATCTTCGACCGGCTCGGCATTGATACCCAGGACGTACTGGACGCCGCCGGCAGCAAGTGGAATTTCCTGCCGTTCCGGCCAGGCCTGGTTGGCGGTCACTGCATCGGCGTCGATCCGTACTATCTGCTGCACAAGTCCGAAAGCGTGGGCTACCACCCGGACCTGATCCACACCGCGCGGCAGGTCAACAACCGCGTCGGCGAGCACGTGGCGGCGCGCGTGCTGGCGATGCTGGCCGAGCGTGGCCGTGCACCGGCGGAGGCACGCATCCTGGTGCTGGGCGTGACCTTCAAGGAGGATTGCCCCGACCTGCGCAACAGCCGCGCGCTGGAACTGGCCCAGCGCCTGCGCGATGCGGGTGCGCAGGTGGAGGTGAGCGACCCGTGGGTCGGCCCGGCGGCATTGACCGGCGAGGGCCTGGATTGGCTGGCCGAACCCGGGGCAGGGCGCTATGACGCGGTGGTGCTGGCGGTGGCCCACGCCCGTTTCAAGGCAATGGATGAAGACGCAATCCGGGCGCTGCTGGCGCCAGGCGGCCTGGTCTACGACGTCAAATCGGCCTGGCCGCGCAACGTGGTTGACGATCGTTTGTAAGCCTTGGCAGCGAGCGGCGCGGTAGACTCGGGAACAGTTGCAACCGAGGAAAGCCATGCACCGGTACATCGTCTACCTGCTCGCCATCCTGATGTTCCCGATATGCCTGTGGCTGGCCACGATCTGGCCGGCCTGGTACTGGGGCGTCGGCCTGACTGCCGCGATGGTGGCATTGGGGACCTGGGACCTGCTGCAGAAACGCAGCACGCTGCGCCGCAACTATCCGGTGATGGCGCACTTCCGCTACGGGCTGGAATCGATCGGCCCGGAGATCCGCCAGTACTTCGTGCAGAGTGACCTGGAGGATGTGCCGTTCTCGCGCCAGCAACGTGCACTGATCTACCAGCGCGCCAAGAACGAGATGGACACGGTGCCGTTCGGTACCCTGCGCAGCACCTATGCGGTGGACTACGAGTGGATCAACCATTCGCTGGCGCCAACCGCCATCGCCAAGCATGACTTCCGCGTGTTGATCGGCCCGAACTGTGCCAAGCCCTATTCGGCCAGCGTGTTCAACATCTCGGCGATGAGCTTCGGTTCACTGTCGGCCAATGCCATCCGCGCACTGAACGAAGGCGCGCGGCGTGGTGGTTTCTACCACGACACCGGCGAAGGCTCGATCTCGCCCTATCACCGTGAGATGGGCGGCGATCTGGTCTGGGAGATCGGCTCGGGCTACTTCGGTTGCCGCGACGAGAAGGGTGGTTTCAGCGAGGAACGCTTCGTTGCCAATGCCACCCATGAACAGGTCAGGATGATCGAGATCAAGCTGTCGCAGGGTGCCAAGCCGGGTCATGGCGGCGTGCTGCCAGCGCCGAAGGTGACTGCCGAGATCTCGGTGACCCGGGGCGTGCCGATGGGCGTGGACTGCGTGTCGCCGTCGCGTCACTCGGCGTTCTCGACACCGGTCGAGCTGCTGCAGTTCGTCGCCCGCCTGCGCGAGCTGTCCGGGGGCAAGCCGGTCGGTTTCAAGCTGGCGATCGGTCACCCGTGGGAGTGGTTCGGCATTGCCAAGGCGATGCAGGAAACCGGGTTGCTGCCGGATTTCATCGTGGTGGACGGTGCCGAAGGGGGCACCGGCGCGGCGCCGGCCGAGTTCGTCGACCATGTCGGCGTGCCGATGCACGAAGCGCTGCTGCTGGTGCACAACACCCTGGTCGGCCTCGATCTGCGCGAGCGCATCCGCATCGGTGCAGCCGGCAAGATCACCAGTGCGTTCGACATCGCGCGCACCATCGCGCTGGGTGCCGACTGGTGCAATGCCGGCCGCGGCTTCATGTTCGCGCTGGGCTGCATCCAGTCGTTGAGTTGCCATACCGACAAGTGCCCGACCGGCATCGCGACCCAGGACCCGGCGCGCTGGAAGCATCTGGATGCACCGGACAAGGCCACCCGTGTGTACAGCTACCACGAGCACACGCTGCATGCCTTGAAGGAACTGCTGTGTGCCGCGGGCCTGAACGACCCGGCGGAACTGGGCCCGGAGCATATCCTGCGTCGGGTTTCGCCTGTTGAGATCCGTTCGCTGGCCTCGCTGTACCGCTACCTTGAACCGGGCGAGCTACTGCACAAGGTGCCGGACCACGCCGTGTTCCATGCGTTCTGGGCCGATGCGCGCAGCGATTCCTTCCAGCCGCCGCCGAAGATCCAGGCGCTGCGGGCCAGCAAGTCGCGATAACGTGTTGCTGTAGAACCGAGCCCATGCTCGGCTGCTTCTCTCATCGCGATGTTGGAACGAAGAACAGTCGAGCATGGCTCGACGCTGCAAGGAGATGCCATGCGGTTCCGGACCGGCACCACGGATGATGTCGCCACGCTGTGGGCGTTGCGCACGCGTTGCGTGCGCGAGACCTGCAGCAGCCATTATCCGCCCGAAGTGATTGCGCCCTGGTCGGCCTCGCCGCCGCCGTCGCAGTACGCGCGGTTGCTGGGGCAGGGCGGCTGCGTGGTGGCCGAGGATGGGCAGGGCGGCCTTCTTGGCTTCGGTGTGTTCGATGCCGATGCCAATGAAGTCGACGCGTTGTTCGTTGATCCTGATCGTGGCGGCCAGGGAATTGGCCAGGCGCTGATGCAGCGCCTGCTGGCAATGGCCGATCGTGAGCGTGAGGTGGTGCTGTCGGCCTCGCTCAACGCGGTGCCGTTCTACCAACGGCAGGGATTCATCAGCGTGCGCGAAGAGGTCTATCCGCATCCCAGCGGCGTGGCGCTGGCTTCGGTG
The DNA here is from genome assembly GCF_059369555.1 of Stenotrophomonas sp. YJH_SMC_21. NCBI lineage: Bacteria > Pseudomonadati > Pseudomonadota > Gammaproteobacteria > Lysobacterales > Lysobacteraceae > Stenotrophomonas > Stenotrophomonas sp. YJH_SMC_21. The sequence goes on along the minus strand of NZ_JCAFSU010000003.1, from coordinate 150,327 downwards.
AGCATGCGCAGGCCATGGTGAGCGCCCGGGGACTGTAAGGCAGTCGAGGATGGCTCGACTCTACAATGCAGGCGTCACCGCCCGGCCAGCCACCTGATCACGCCCTCGGCGGCGCGCAGGCCACTGGCGTAGCACGCGGTCAACAGGTAGCCACCTGTTGGCGCCTCCCAGTCCAGCATCTCGCCGGCGCAGAACACGCCGGGCACGGCCCGCAGCATCAGGCCATCATCCAGCGCATCCAGGCGCACGCCACCGGCGGTGCTGATCACCTCGGCCATCGGCCGGGGACGCAGCAGGCGCAGCGGCAGGCGCTTGAGCGTAGCCGCCACGGCAGGCAGGTCGTTGCCGGCTTCCTTACCCAGAATCTCGAACACCAGTGCGGCCTTCACCGCATCAAGGCCCGCCTGGCGACGCAGGTGCTCGCCGAAGCTGCGGCCCTTGCGCGGGCGTGACAGATCGGCCAGCAGGCGCGCTTCGTCGCGGCCCGGCACCAGATCCAGCCACAGCATCGCGTGGCCATCGCGGTTGATGGTCTCGCGCAGGTCCGCCGCCAACGCATAGATCAGGCTGCCTTCGATGCCGTACTCGCTGGCCACGCATTCGCCCTGCAGCGACTGTGGCTGTCCGGCCAGGTCGATCCAGTGCGCGACCACCGGCTTCAACGGTGCACCGGCATTGCGCTGGGCGAAGAACGGGGTCCAGTCCACGTCGAAGCCGCAGTTGGCTGACTGCAGTGGCGCGATGTCCACGCCACGGGCCTGCAGTGGTGCAACCCAGGCGCCGTCGCTGCCCAGCTGCGGCCAGCTGCCGCCGCCCATCGCCAACACGGTGGCATCGGCGTGGACATCGATCTCGCCGGCTTCGGTGGCGAAGCGCAGCGCGCCGTCGTTGCCCCAGCCGATCCAACGGTGGTTGGCATGCAGGCGCACGCCCTGTTCCTTCAGCCGGCGCACCCAGCCACGCAGCAGTGGCGCGGCCTTGCGGTCGACCGGGAACACGCGGCCGGAGCTGCCCACATAGGTCTCCACGCCAAAGCCGCCGGCCCAGTCGCGCAATGCCTGCGCATCGAAGCCATCCAGCCAGCGGCCCACGGTCGTGGACTGCTCGCGGTAGCGGCTGTCGAACAGCGGACGCGGATCGGAATGGGTGAGGTTGAGCCCGCCCTTGCCGGCGATCAGGAACTTGCGGCCGGGCGAACCCTTGGCCTCGTACAGGTCCACGTCCAGACCGGCGGCGCGCAGGCGCTCGGCGGCGAACAGGCCGGTCGGGCCGCCGCCGATGACGGCGACCCGCGGAAGCGGTGCGGCATTACGGTTTGACATCGAGCAGCTCGACATCGAACACCAGCGACGAACCGGCCGGAATCGGGCCAACCCGGCGGTCGCCATAGCCGTAATCCGGCGGGATCATCAGGGTGCGCTTGCCACCGACCTTCATGCCGGCCACGCCCTCATCCCAGCCGCGGATGACCTGGCCGGCGCCGAGCGCGAAGGTGAACGGTTCGCCGTGCTTGAAGGAGCTGTCGAAGGTCTTGCCGTGCTTGGTTTCGGTGCGGTTGTCGTAGATCCAGCCGGTGTAGTGCACGGTGACCTTGCTGCCGGCAACGGCTTCGGTGCCGGTGCCGGGCACGGTATCGATGCGCTCGAAGGTGGTCAGGGTGCCGCCGGGCGGTGGGCCGGACGGTTCGGTTGTGCAGCCAGCGGCGGCGAGGGACAGCAGCAGGGGAAGCAGCAGGCGGCGCATCGGGCGTCTCCGGAAGGGCGCAGGGCGAGGGCGGCAAGGGTAGCGCATCGGCGCCGGGTATCATGGGGGCATGGCAAAACTCCTGCTCAATCTGCGCAATGTCGGCGACGACGAATATGCCGATGTCTGCACGCTGCTCGACCAGCACGGCATCGCCTGGTATCGCACCGAACCCAGCCCTTGGGGCATCTCCAATGGTGGCCTGTGGCTGCGCGAGGACGCCGATCATCCACGTGCGAAGGCGCTGATGGCGGAATACCAGGCCGAACGCGGGCCGCGCATCCGTGCCGAGCGTGAGCAGGCATTGCGTGATGGCACGGCGGAGACCTTCGGCAGCCTGTTCCGGCGGCGGCCGGTCTACGTGGTGCTGGTGCTGCTGGCGATGGCCGGTGCGGCGGCGCTGGTGCTGCTGCCGTTCGTGCTGTTGCGGGGGTAATGGGGCTTCTGGCCGGGTTGCACCCGGCACCCGCAGACACAACGGCAACGGCAACGTCAAAAGCCGGGCTTCAGTGGGAGGGCGGGGCGGTGTGGACAGGCGGGGGACGGCAAAAGCTGCTGCTGCGTGCCTCGTAGAGCGCCATCCATGGCGCTCTGCGCCCCCGCCTGCCCACACCGCCCCACCCATGACTGATTCCGGTTGTTTGCCGGGCTTGGGGTCGGGCCCCTCCTGCGCAGAGGGCTCTGACCCCTGAATCTGCCCGGAGGGGCGGGAGGCGCTAAAATGGCAGGATGATCGCCAATACCGCCGCTTACCATTTCGCCGTCATCGACGCTCCCCAGGGTCTGTGCGACCAGTTGCTGGCGCGTGCCGAGGCGGCGCAGTTGCGGGGCACGATCCTGGTGGCGGGGGAGGGGCTGAACCTGTTCCTGGCGGGTGCGCCGGAGGCGGTCGAGGGTTTCTACGCGGCGCTGCGTTCTGACGCGCGGTTTGCCGATATGCGGGTCAAGACCAGCTTCAGTGAACATCAGCCGTTCGCGCGGCTGAAGGCCAAGGTGAAGGACGAGATCATCAGCTTCCGCCGTGACGACGGTCAGCCGCTGGACTATCCGCGCGCGCCGGCGGTCGATCCGGCCACGGTGCAACGCTGGTTGCGGCAGGGGCATGACGACGCCGGCAAGCCGGTGGTGATGCTCGATACCCGCAACCTGCAGGAAGTGGAGTACGGCACCTTCAAGGATGCGCTGGTGCTGCCGATTCACAAGTTCACCGACCTGCCCGAGGCGCTGGCGCCGCACCGCGAGGCGCTGAAAGACAGCACCGTGGTCAGTTTCTGCACCGGCGGCATCCGCTGCGAGAAGGCGGCGCTGTGGATGGTCAACGACGGCATGGACAACGTGCTGCAGCTGGACGGTGGCATCCTCGGCTACTTCGAGGAGGTGGGCGGCGAAGGCTACGAAGGCCGCTGCTTCGTGTTCGATGAGCGCGTGGCGCTGGATGCCGAGCTGAAGCCGATGGTCGACCAGCCGCTGCCGGAGCCGCGCCCCAGCGCGTTCTGACGCTTCCGCGGTAGAGCCGGCCGCTGGCCGGCTGCGAAGCCATCTACCTGTATGCCGGCCAGCGGCCGGCACTACCAATCGCGCTTGGCGCGCATCAGGGCACCCCGGATCGGCCCGGTCAGCCCTGAACCCGCCACACGGGAATCAGCATCCCGCCACCGTCACTGGCCGCGGCGCCTGGCCGACCCCATGCATGGGGGATCCTGTGACGGAAAAACGCCTGATGATCCCGTTGTCGATCCTTGACCTGGCCCCGGTCTGCGAGGGCAGTGACACCACCGCCGCGTTCGCCAACATGCTGGAACTGGCCCAGCACGCCGATGCGCTGGGCTACCGCCGCTACTGGTTGGCCGAACACCACAACATGCCGGGCATCGCCAGCGCGGCCACCGCCGTGCTGATCGGCCACGTGGCGGGTGGCACAAAGCGCATCCGCGTCGGTGCCGGCGGCATCATGCTGCCCAACCATGCCCCGCTGCAGGTGGCCGAGCAGTTCGGCACGCTGGCTTCGCTGTATCCGGACCGCATCGACCTCGGCCTGGGCCGTGCACCCGGTACCGACCAGCCGACCGCGCGTGCGCTGCGCCGCTACTTCGACAGCGCCGACCAGTTCCCGCAGGACGTGCGCGAGCTGCTGCATTACTTCGAGCCGGTACAACCCGGGCAGGCGGTGCAGGCGGTTCCGGGTGGCGGCCTGCGGGTGCCGACCTGGATCCTCGGTTCGAGCCTGTTCGGTGCGCGCATGGCCGCCTCGATGGGCCTGCCGTATGCGTTCGCCTCGCACTTCGCACCCGACGCGATGGATGAAGCCGTTGCTGTATACCGGCGCGAGTTCCGCCCCTCGGCCACGCTGAAGCAGCCGCACGCGATGCTGGCCCTGAACGTCGTTGCCAGCGACAGCGAAACCGAATCGCGGCGCCTGTTCACCAGCCAGCAGCAGAGTTTCGTGAACCTGCGTCGCGGCCGACCGGGCAAGATTCCGGCACCGATCGACGACATCGAGTCCTTCTGGGAGCCGCACGAAAAACTGGGCGTGGAGCGGGCGCTGGCCTGCACCGTGCTGGGCGATCCGCAGCAGGTGGCGGAGGGCATCGCCGCGTTCGTCGAACGGCACAAGCCCGACGAGCTGATGCTCACCGCCAACCTGTACGACCACCGCGCGCGCCTGCGCTCGTTCGAACTCACCATGCAGGCCTGGCATGCCCGCCACGCGGGCTGAACAATTGCGTCACGGCCCATTGCGGCCGAACCGCGTCTGATGGGGGCTCATATCGAAGGAGCTCCCACATGGCCGACACCCGTGCCGAACACATCGCCCAGCTGGCCGAACTGATCAAGGACGTGGAGGTGGCGATGTTCACCACCACCGGCGTCGACGGCCGCCTCTACAGCCGGCCGTTGGCCACCCAGCAGGTCGCCTTCGACGGTGACCTGTGGTTCGTGATCACCGGCGACAGCCCCAAGGTGGCCGAGATCGCGCTCGACCCGCGGGTCAACGTGGCGTATGCCTCGCCCTCGAAGAACACCTATGTGTCGGTGGCGGGGCGGGCACGCGTGGTCGACGATCGCGCGAAGATCGAGGCGCTGTGGTCACCGGCGATGAAGCTGTTCTTCCCCGGTGGCAAGGATGACCCCAACCTTCGCCTGATCCATGTGCGCGCCGACAGTGCAGAGTACTGGGACGGTCCGGGCACGCTGCTGGGCAAGGCGTTGACGTTCGTGCTGTCGGCGGTGCAGGACGAACCGGCGGCGCTGGCCGACAACGGTTTCATCGATCTTCGGTGATGACCGATGTCCGGTATTGGTAGTGCCGGCCGCTGGCCGGCAAACCTGGAGACGTGGCAGCCGGCCAGCGGCCGGCTCTACCGGATTCCGGATCAGAACCAGCGCTGGAACAGCTCCACCGTATAACCCACCAGCTGCCCCGAACTGAAACCGAAGAACGCGATCGCTGCCACGGCGGCAATCCAGTTGAACAGCATCAGCGCGCCATCGCGTTCCAGCAGCGCCAGCGAGAACAGCAGCAGCTGGAAGCCGAACAGGAAATTGGTGAAGGGAATCGGCAACGACAGCAGCAGGCCCAGCAGCACCAGCAGCAGGCCACTGAAGGCGTGGGCGGGCAGCGGTGTCAGCAGTTGCGGCAGGCGGGGTTTCAGCATCTTGTCCAGGCGCCGCAGCGGTCGGTCGATGCGGTCCAGGAAACGATGCATGGTGCCGCGCTTCGGCCCGCGGCGGGCGATGAAGCCGGGCAGCCAGGGCCGGCGCAGGCAGAACAGCATCTGCAGGCCGATCAGGACCACCAGTGGGCCGCTGACCGCGCCGCCCATGCCCGGGATCGGGATGAACGACGGCAGGATCGCCACGAACAGGAACACGCCGAACGCGCTCTGCTGCAGGTTGCCGAGGATCTGGCCCAGCGGCATGTGCTCGGCGGGATCGCCAGAGGCGAACATCTCCAGCAGGGTACGGATGCCCTCGTTGCGGTAGGCCGGGCGCTCGTCGCCCGGACCCTTGCCGGCCTCAGGCGGTGAGCTCATCGGCCTGCTCGTCGGACAACGTGCGCAGCAGCAGCTTGTCCACGCGCGCACCATCCAGGTCAACCACTTCGAAGCGCCAGCCCGCCCAGTCGAAGTACTCGCCTGCGTGCGGAATGCGGCCGAAGTAATGGATGCACATGCCGGCCAGCGTGTAGTAGTCGCCGTCCTCGGCGTCGGGCAGGTCGTTGCTGCCGATCAGTTCGCGCACGTCTTCGATCGGCAGCGAGCCGTCCACCAGCAGCGAGCCGTCTTCGCGGGTCACCACCAGCGCGTCCTCGTCGGCGTTCTCCACCGCCTGCAGGCGGCCGACCACCGCGCCCATCAGGTCGCTGATGGTCACCAGGCCCTGGATCTCGCCGTACTCGTCCACCACCAGTGCCATCGACTGCTGTTCCTCGCGGAAGATTTCCAGCAGCTTCATCGCGTGGGTCGATTCGGAGACGTACAGGGGTTCGCGCAGGGTCTGGAACAGCGCGTTGTCACCGCGCGCCATGCGCGTGGCCAGCGATTTCAGTTCGAGCACGCCGACCACGTCCATGTCGTTGTCGCGGTACACCGGGTACCGGGAGAACTCGTGTTCGGCCATGATTTCCAGGTTGCGCTCCAGCCCGGCCTGGGTATCCAGCCACGCGATGCGGTTGCGCGGGGTCATCAGGCTGTCGGCGGTGCGGTCGCCCAGGCGCATGACGCGGTTCATCATGTCGCGCTCGTGGGCATCGATCACGCCGGCCTCGTGGCTTTCGGCGACCAGCATGCGGATCTCTTCTTCGGTCACCGAGGCGACTTCATCCTTGCCCAGGCCGAACAGGCGCAGCACCAGCTGGGTGGTTTTGGACAGCAGCCAGACGAAGGGCAGGGCGAGCTTGGCCAGCCAGCTCATCGGCATCGCGACCAGGCCGGCAATGGCCTCCGAACGGGTCAGCGCCAGGCGCTTGGGCACCAGTTCGCCGAAGATCAGCGTGATGAAGGTGATCAGGCTGACCGCCAGCGCGGTACCGATGTTGCCGGCATAGGCGAAGCCCGGCATCAGGCCCTGGATCCAGCCGGCGAAGGCTTCGCCCAGCGCTTCACCGCCGAGGTAGCCGGTCAGCACGCCGATCACGGTGATGCCGATCTGCACGGTGGACAGGAAGCTCTCCGGCTTCTCGGACAGCTCCAGCGCCTTGGCCGCGCGCTTGGAGGTGGCGGCCATCTGCTTCAGGCGGCTCTTGCGCGAGGTCATGACCGACATCTCGGACATGGCGAAGAAGCCGTTCAGCAGAACAAGCGCAAAGACAATCAGGATCATTTCAAACACGGGCGTCGTCCCCGGTTGGTGGCAGGGAGGGCGGGTGCTTGCGATGGCGGCAGGCGCTCAGGAACGGGGTCCGGCGCGGCGCTGGGGGATAAGGGTCGTCGTCCATAGGATGCGCCCGAAGGCGCGCTGGCATCTTAGCAAAGGGGCATGGCAGGGTGGCAACCGCCTGTTCAGGTTCGGGGTTCCGAGCCCCGGAAAGGGGGCGGGGATACCCGTGATGGTCATCTAGCCGTCATAATTCCGTCTGGTGCCGTCCTTCCCGCGACGGCTGACAGGTTTCTCAATGTTCTCTCTGCAGACCATTTTCGGTTCCGGCAAACAGTTCTACACCCTGCTCGATGAGGCCGCCGTCGCGGCCTCCGACGCCGCCAAGGCGCTGCATTCCATGCTGCGCGAGGCCGACCGCCAGCCCGCGCTGGACGCCTTCAAGCTGGCCCGCCTGCGCGAGCGCGCGGCCTCGGACAAGATCAGCCAGGCGCTGGTGGACAGCTTCATGACCCCGATCGAGCGCGAAGACATCGAAGCGCTGGGCTCGGCCCTGTACAAGATTCCCAAGCAGATCGAGAAGTTCGCCGATCGCTATTCGCTGGCCACGACCCACCTGGAGCACATCGACTTCGCGCCGCGCGCGGCGATGCTGGAACAGGCCGCCGGCGTGGTGGTGGAGATGGTGGCCGACCTGCGCCACATGAACCTGGACCGGATGACCGCGCTGAACGAGAAGCTGCGCTCGCTGGAAAACGAGGCCGACCGCCTGATGCTCGAGCTGTACCGCGACATCTATTCCGGCCGCCTGGACAACCTGCAGATGTTCCTGCTGAAGGAATTCTTCGAGATCCTGGAAAAGGCCATCGACCGTTGCCGCGAGGCCGGCGTGGTTGCGTACCAGATCGTGTTGAAGAACAGCTGACGGACGCCGCCGCATGTTGACCCTTGTCCTGGTGGTGATCCTGGCCGCACTCGTCTTCGAGTTCATCAACGGCTTCCACGACACCGCCAATTCCATTGCCACCGTGGTCGCGACCAAGGTGCTCTCGCCCGGCTGGGCGGTGATGCTGGCCGCCTTCATGAACCTCATCGGTGCGCTGACCGGCACCGCGGTGGCGCTGACCATCGCTTCGGGCCTGCTCAACACCAACGTGGTCGAGGTCACCCCGCAGGTGATCCTGTGCGCGCTGCTGGGCGGCATCATCTGGAACCTGATCACCTGGTGGAAGGGCCTGCCGTCCTCGTCCTCGCATGCGCTGATCGGTGGCCTCTGCGGCGCCGGCCTGGCGGCGGCCCACAACAACTGGGACGCCCTGATCTGGTCCGAGCGCCTGGGCAGCTGGGCGCAGAACAAGGGCCTGCTGTGGAAGGTGTTCGTGCCGATGATCACCTCGCCGATCGCCGGTTTCCTGCTCGGCATCGTGGTGATGGTGCTGCTGTGGGGCCTGATCGCCGGCCTGGCCAGGATCGGTGGCGCCATCGGTCGCCTGGCCCGCCCGCGCATCGTCAATGCCTTCTTCGGCAAGGCCCAGATCGCCTCGGCGGCCTACATGGGCTTCGCCCACGGCCACAACGATGCGCAGAAGACCATGGGCATCATCGCCATGACCCTGATCGGTGCCGAGGCCACCGGCGCACTGGATGACCTGCCGTCCTGGCTGGCCTTCATGCACCCGGACGCCCACGCCGGTGACGGCATCGCGATGTGGATCGTGCTGACCTGTGCGGTTGTGATGGCCGCCGGTACCGCTTCGGGCGGCTGGAAGATCATCAAGACCCTGGGCCACAAGATGGTCAAGCTGCACCCGATCCACGGCTTCGCCGCGGAGACCAGCTCGGCCACCATCCTGACCCTGGCCGCCCACTTCGGCATGCCGGTCTCGACCACGCACAGCATCTCCACCGCGATCATGGGCGTCGGCTTCGCCAAGAACCCGCGCTCGCTGAAGTTCGGCGTGATCGAACGCATCGTCTGGGCCTGGATCCTGACCATCCCGGCAGCCGGCGGCTGTGCGTACCTGATCCTGAAGCTGTTCGAGCTGTTCGGCTGGACCTGATCGCCACGCCAGGGTTGCAAACGAAAAAGCCCGCCGATATCCGGCGGGCTTTTTCATGGGCAGAGAATTCTTCCGGACACATCGTGTCGACCAAGGTCGACACCTACCAGAGCAGAAACAGGGATCCGATCCCGTGCCGACCAACGGTCGGCACCCACCAACAGCAGCAGGAACCTGTCAGCGGCGGGGTGGGGTGGGGTTGCAGGACCGTTGGCGCCATGGATGGCGCCATCGAGCCCCCAGGGACGGGTTTACGGCGTGTCCAGCAACCCCACCCCACCTCGCCAGCCCACGGAAACCCTGCTTTTGCCGTTGCCGTTGCCGTTGCCGTTGATCCGGCGGGTGCCGGGCCGCAGGCCCGGCCGAACCCCTCAATTGCGCTGGAACAGCGCCTGCACATCCTTGCGGAACGCCGCCTGGCTGTCCGTCCGGCTGTAGAACATGTGCCCGCCCGGATAGCTCCGCACCTGCACCCGGTCCGGGTTGCTGCCCATCGCCGGCATCTGGTCCACCGTCAGGATCGAGCCCATGAACGGGCACGACAGGTCGTTCCAGCCATGCACGATCAGCACCTGCAGATGCGGATCGATCGCCACCGCCTGGCGCAGCTGGGTCACCGCACCCTGGCGCAGCTCGCCGTTGCGGTCCCACAGACGATTCACGTCGTAGTTCAGCGCCTGGTAGCGTGCATCCACCTTCCAGCCAACCACGCGCGTCACGAAGTCGACCATCGCCGTGGTGGTTGGCGCGATGATGCTGTCCAGCAGCGGATCATTGGCGCGCTGCTCCGGGTCATTCGGGAATGGATCGAACGCGGTCACATTGGAGTCGTAGCGGCTGCCCAGCGTGCCCTTGTCGCGGAATACTTCGCGCAGGTAGGCCTGGGTTTCAAGACGGCCACCGGCACGGCGCACGAACTGCGGGTCAAGCCCGGTCAGCTCGGTCACCCGGCGCAGCATCGCCTCGGTGGCCTGCGGATCGCTGCGGCCCTTCATCAACGCGGTGGCGTAATCGCCACGGGTGTACTCCACCACCTCGCGCATTGCCGCGTCGGTGAGCCTGCCCTGGCGCTCCAGGTGCGCCGCGGCGATCGACGGCAGCGTCTGCATCCATGCCATCGGCGAGACGTCGGCGTTGTCTTCCAGCGTCGGGCTCAGGTACGGCGAGACCAGTACCAGGCCGTTCATCGCCACGCCCAGCCGGGTCTGCAGGAAATGGGTGATGCGCGGGCCGCGATAGCCGCCGTAGCTCTCGCCGGTCAGGTACTTGCGTGACGCCATGCGCTGGTTGCGCAGCAGCCAGTCGTAGATCGAGCGCGACAGGTACTCGATGTCGGCGCCGGGGTTGTACAGCTGCTTCTTCGCCTCGTCATCGCCGATGCGCGCGCGGCTGAAACCGGTGCCGACCGGGTCGATGAATACCAGGTCGGTGAAATCCAGCCAGGTGCCCGGGTTGTCATGCAGGGTCGCGGGCGCCGAGGCGCTGTCGCCTTCCGAACCGAAGGTGACCACCTTGGGCCCGATCGCGCCCATGTTGAGGTACACCGACGAGGCACCAGGGCCGCCATTGAGCGCGAACGTCACCGGCCGGTCCTTGCCCGGCATCGTGTACGCAGTGAACACCACATCGGCGATGACCTTGCCCTTCTCATCGCGCACCGGCAGGGTGCCGACGGTGGCGGTGTAGTCCAGGGTGCGGCCGGCCAGGCGCATGCTCTGGCGCGCCGACGCATCGGCGGGCAGCGCAGGCGCGTCGGTCCTGTCGTCTTTCGAATCGGGCTTGGTGTCAGCGGCGGGCGCGGCCAGCACGCTGGTGGGGGCGATGAGCAGGCCGACGCAGAGCGCGGCAGTGTGCAGCAGGGACTTCATGGCACCGGATCGGCAGCGGAAGGGGGTTCCGATGCTAGGCCGGTGGAGTGCCATGCCGTATGTGTCCAAAGGCATGGCCACGTTCTGCAGCGGCTTGCGGCCAGATTGGATCAAACGGGCAGGGTGGCTGCCGCTTCGTCGTTGGCCAGCAGGCCATAGACGGCCGAGTCCGAAAGCTCGCCCTGGATGCGCCAGCGCTGGCGCAGCACCCCCTCGCGGTGGAAGCCGAGGCGGTCAAGCACATGTGCCGAGGGTACGTTGCGTGGATCGATCTCGGCTTCGATGCGGTGCAGGTGCAGGGTGTGGAACAGATAGCCCAGCATCTGCTGCAGGGCCTCATGCATGTAGCCCTGGCCCTGGCGGTCGGGCGCCAGCAGATAGCCGATCTCGGCCCGCATGGCCTCACGATCAATGGCGAATGCGACGCAGATGCCCAGCAGTGGGCCGTTGGGTGATTCGCGCAGGGCCAGCTTCAACTGGGTGCCAATCGCGTGCGCGGCAAGGTCGTCGTCGATCTGTTCGCGGGCTTCGGCCGGTCGTGTCCAGGCCGGGTGGTTCCACCAGCGCATCACGTCCGGATTGGATTGCAGCGCGAACAGCGCCGTCGCGTCGTCACGGCGGATCGGGCTCAGCACCAACCGCGTGCTGTGCAGCGGCAGGGCGGGGAACAGCAACGAGTGGCTGGCCAATACGATGGTCCACACGGGTGGACGCGCATTATGGCTCCGCCGGGTTTGCCGATGGCGGCGTAATGCCAAGGGCGCATGAGCCGGTGGTGCCGGCCGCTGGCCGGCAGTCGAGGTGGCCGGCCAGCGGCCGGCACTACCGGGCAACCGGGTCAGAGCCCTTTGCCAGGCAAAGGGATCCGACCCCGTGCCGGGATCAGACCTCCAGCGAGGCCAGATCGCCCTTGCTCTCCAGCCAGCCCTTGCGGTCGGAGGCGCGCTTCTTGGCCAGCAGCATGTCCATCAGCGAGCTTGTCTGCTCGCGATCGTCCACGGTCAGCTGCACCAGGCGGCGCGTATCCGGGTGGATGGTCGATTCGCGCAGCTGCGGCGGATTCATCTCGCCCAGGCCCTTGAAGCGGGTGACGTTGATGGCGCCCTTGATCTTCTCGCGTTCGATCTTATCCAGCATCGAGCGCTTTTCTTCCTCGTCCAGGGCGTAGAACACCTGCTTGCCCACGTCGATGCGGAACAGCGGCGGCATCGCCACGAACACGTGGCCGGCATCGACCAGCGCCGGGAAGTGCTTCAGGAACAGTGCGGTCAGCAGCGTTGCGATGTGCAGGCCGTCGGAGTCCGCGTCGGCCAGGATGATGACCTTGCCGTAACGCAGGCCGCTGATGTCGTCCTTGCCGGGGTCGCAGCCGATGGCGATGGCCAGGTTGTGTACTTCCTCCGAGGCCAGCACGCTGTTGGATGAGACTTCCCAGGTGTTCAGGATCTTGCCGCGCAACGGCATGATGGCCTGGAAGTCCTTGTCGCGGGCCTGCTTGGCGCTGCCCCCTGCCGAGTCGCCTTCCACCAGGAACAGCTCGGTACGCGACAGGTCCTGGCTGATGCAGTCGGCCAGCTTGCCGGGCAGGGCCGGGCCCTGGGTGACCTTCTTGCGGACGACCAGCTTCTCGGTCTTCAGGCGTGCGCTGGCGCGCTCGATGGCGATCTGCGCGATCTTTTCGCCCAGCTCCACGTTCTGGTTCAACAGCAGGCTGAAGGCATCGTGGGCCGCGCCTTCAACGAAACCGGCCGCCTGGCGCGAGGACAGGCGTTCCTTGGTCTGGCCGCTGAACTGGGGGTCGGTCATCTTCAGCGACAGCACGAACGACACGCGGTCCCATACGTCTTCCGGGGCCAGCTTGACGCCACGCGGCAGCAGGTTGCGGAAGTCGCAGAACTCGCGCAGCGCCTCGGTCAGGCCGGTGCGCAGGCCGTTGACGTGGGTGCCGTGCTGGGCGGTGGGAATCAGGTTGACGTAGCTTTCCTGCACCAGCTCGCCTTCCGGCAGCCAGGCCACGGCCCAGTCCACCACCTCGGTGTCCTTCTTCAGGTTGCCGACGAACAGGTCGGCCGGCAGCGATTCGCGTTCGCCCAGTTCCAGCTTCAGGTAATCGCGCAGGCCGTCCTCGTAGTACCAGGTGTCGACTTCACCGGTGGCCTCATCGGTCAGCTTGACCGTCAGCCCCGGGCACAGCACGGCCTTGGCACGCAGCAGGTGCTTCAGCGCGCGCACCGCGAACTTGGGCGTGTCGAAGTACTTCGGGTCAGGCCAGAAGCGCACACGGGTGCCGGTGTTCTTCTTGCCGACGCTGCCGACCACTTCCAGCGGCGTGGCGCGGTCGCCGTTGCGGAAGGTGATGCGGTGCTCGGCACCTTCGCGCTTGATGTGCACTTCCACCAGGGTCGACAGCGCATTGACCACGCTGACGCCGACGCCATGCAGACCGCCGGAGAAGGTGTAGTTGTTGTTGCTGAACTTGCCGCCCGCATGCAGGCGGGTGAGGATCAGCTCGACACCCGGGATCTTCTCTTCCGGGTGGATGTCCACCGGCATGCCGCGGCCGTCATCGCTGACCTCCACGCTGCCGTCCTTGTACAGGGTGATCTCGATCGAGCGGGCGTGGCCGGCGAGGGCCTCGTCCACCGAGTTGTCGATCACTTCCTGCGCCAGGTGGTTCGGGCGCGCGGTGTCGGTATACATGCCGGGACGGCGCTTGACCGGGTCAAGGCCGGACAGGACTTCAATATCGGCGGCGTTATAGCGGGCGTTCATCTGTCTTCGAAAGCTTGGAGCGACGGGCAAGTGTGGGGTCTGGCACGGGATTTTGCACGCCTGCGGTTCAGTCTCGGCGACGCAGAGGGGGTAAAATGGCAGCCGCTGGAATCTGAATGCCGGCGACCCCCGTTGGGTCGAAACATCCAAGCCATACCGCGAGGAGGACCTCATGAAGAAGTTGCTGACCATTGCGATCCTGGCCGCTGCCGCCGTTGCAGTGCCGCTGGTGGTGGCGCAGAACGCCGGCCAGCCGGCCCCGCAGCAGGGTGGCCAGGCAGACAAGGCGCAGGCCGAAGCCGATGCCAAGGCCAAGCGCCGCGCCCAGGCCAATGCCGAAATGAAGGCGCAGGGCCAGCCGGCCCCGCAGCAGGAAGAGGAAGAAGAGGCGCGGAAGAAGAAGTAATTCTTCCGCCCTCCGAAGCCCTTGCCGCAAGGGATTCGCCCCCCGACGCCCCGCCCAGCGGGGCGTTTCTTTTGGGTGATGGCCGCAACTGCCCCTTGGGTTGGCGGCCATCAATCTGTAAACTATGGCTTTCCGGGAGTAAGTGCGTGTCCACCCTTTGCGAATGGGCTGGCACGGCCATGCGTGGTCGCCAGCAATGCGGGTCGCAGGTGACGGTCGATTTGACCGGCACGGCCGCCCCGACCTCGCAGGGTGGTCCCCGTCCGGCGCATGCCGCCGCACGGCCTAGCACCTCCCTCGCTGCCCCAGCGAACCGGAAAACCCCCTTCAAGCTCCATGCCCGCCCTCCGGGTGTGCGTGGTGCTGCCGTTTTCCATTTCCAGACAGGATGCTTGCAGCCATGACTCCCTTGATTTTCGTAACCGGCGGCGTGGTGTCCTCGCTCGGCAAAGGCATTGCCGCTGCGTCACTGGCCGCCATTCTCGAAGCCCGTGGCCTGAAGGTCACGATGATGAAGCTCGACCCGTACATCAACGTCGACCCGGGCACCATGAGCCCGTTCCAGCACGGTGAGGTCTACGTCACCGACGACGGCGCCGAGACCGACCTCGACCTGGGCCACTACGAGCGCTTCGTGCGCACCCGCCTGAGCCGCAAGAACTCGGTCACCACCGGCCGCATCTACGAGAACGTGATCCGCAAGGAGCGCCGTGGCGACTATCTGGGCGCGACCGTGCAGGTCATCCCGCACATCACCGACGAGATCCGCCGCTGCATCGATGAAGCCACCGAAGGTTACGACGTGGCGCTGGTCGAGATCGGCGGTACTGTCGGCGACATCGAGTCGCTGCCGTTCCTGGAAGCGATCCGCCAGGTGCGCACCGAGCGTGGCCCGGAGAAGGCGCTGTTCATGCACCTTACCCTGGTGCCGTACATCGGCGCCGCCGGCGAGCTGAAGACCAAGCCGACCCAGCATTCGGTGAAGGAGCTGCGCTCGATCGGCATCCAGCCGGACGTGCTGCTGTGCCGCTCCGAGCAGGCGGTGCCGGATTCGGAGCGCCGCAAGATCGCCCAGTTCACCAACGTCTCCGAGCGCGCGGTGATCAGCGTGCCGGACGTGGACGTGCTGTACCGTATTCCGTCGGGCCTGCACGCGCAGGGCCTGGACGAGATCGTGGTCAACCAGCTGAAGCTGGCCGACAAGGCCGGCCCGGTCGACCTGTCGATGTGGGAAGACGCGGTCGACGCGACCCTGCATCCGCTGGACGAAGTGACCATCGCCGTGGTTGGCAAGTACGTCGATCACCAGGATGCCTACAAGTCGGTTGGCGAAGCCCTCAAGCACGGTGGCCTGCGCCAGCGCACCAAGGTCAACCTGAAGTGGCTGGAAGCACAGGACCTGGAAGGCACCGACATGGCCGCACTGGCCGATGTCGACGGCATCCTGGTGCCGGGTGGTTTCGGTGACCGTGGTTTCGAAGGCAAGGTGCTGACCTCGAAGTTCGCCCGCGAGCAGCAGGTGCCGTACTTCGGCATCTGCTACGGCATGCAGGCGGCCGTGGTCGACTACGCGCGCAACGTGGTCGGCCTGGAAGGTGCCAACAGCACCGAGAACGACCGCCAGTCGCCGAACCCGGTGATCGGCCTGATCACCGAATGGCGCACCGCGACCGGTGACGTGGAAAAGCGCGACGACAAGAGCGACCTCGGCGGCACCATGCGCCTGGGCCTGCAGGAACAGCGCCTGAAGCCGGGCACGCTGGCCCGCGAGCTGTATGGCAAGGACGTCGTCGCCGAGCGTCACCGCCACCGTTACGAGTTCAACAACCGTTACCGCACCCAGCTGGAAGATGCCGGCCTGGTGATCGCCGGCAAGTCGATGGACGACACCCTGGTGGAAGTGGTCGAACTGCCGCGCGACGCGCACCCGTGGTTCCTGGCCTGCCAGGCGCACCCGGAATTCCTGTCCACGCCGCGTGACGGCCATCCGCTGTTCATCGGTTTCATCCGCGCCGCACGCGAGCGCAAGGCCGGCGGCAAGCTGCTTTCCGAAGCGCGCGCCTGACTTGTGAATGGGGGCTTCGGCCCCCATCCTGCATGCTTCAACCCCCAGCGCACCGGCCCGACCGGTGCTGCGGACAACAAGGAAACGCCATGAAACTGTGTGGATTCGAGGTCGGGCTGGACCAGCCCCTGTTCCTGATCGCCGGCCCCTGCGTGATCGAGTCGATGCAGCTGCAGCTCGATACCGCCGGCAAGTTGAAGGAAGTCACCGACAAGCTCGGCGTCAACTTCATCTTCAAGTCCAGCTTCGACAAGGCCAACCGTACTTCGGGCACCGCGTTCCGTGGCCCGGGCATGGAAGAGGGCCTGAAGGTCCTGGCCGAGGTCAGGAAGCAGATCGGCGTGCCGGTGCTTACCGACGTCCACGAATACACCCCGATGGACGAAGTGGCCTCGGTGGTGGACGTGCTGCAGACCCCGGCGTTCCTGGTCCGCCAGACCGACTTCATCCGCAAGGTGTGCTCGGCCGGCAAGCCGGTCAACATCAAGAAGGGCCAGTTCCTGGCGCCGTGGGACATGAAGCCGGTCGTGGAGAAGGCCAAGGCCACCGGCAACGAGCAGATCATGGTCTGCGAACGTGGTGCCAGCTTCGGCTACAACAACCTGGTCAGCGACATGCGTTCGCTGGCGGTGATGCGCGACACCGGTTGCCCGGTGGTGTTCGACGCCACCCATTCGGTGCAGCTGCCGGGCGGGCAGGGCACCAGTTCCGGTGGCCAGCGCGAGCACGTGCCGGTGCTGGCCCGTGCCGCCGTGGCGGTGGGCATCTCCGGCCTGTTCGCCGAGACCCATCCGGATCCGTCCAAGGCGCTGTCCGATGGCCCCAATGCGTGGCCGCTGGACCAGATGGAAGCACTGCTTGAGACCTTGATGGAACTCGACGCAGTGACCAAGAAGCACGGCTTCTCGCGCTTCGCGTGAGTCGTGACCCGTGGCTGGCGCTGGAAACCCAGCGCCGCCGCCGGCACTGGAAACAGTGGCCGTGGGGCCTGATCGCACTGGGCCTGGCCGTGCTGTTCACCGTGGGCATGTTCGGGCTGGTGCTGATCGGTGCCGCGTCCGTGCGGCCGCCGGGTGATGGCAGCAGCGCACTCGATCTGCGCGCGTACTTCATTGCGCTGCTGGTGGCAGAGCTGCTCGGTGCAGTGGGATGCGTCGCTGCTGCTGTGCAGGCCTGGAGGCTGAATCGCGGCAAGGTGGCCGCCGGCCTGGCGATCATCCTGCTCTCGCTCTGGCTCGGCGCCCTGTTCTACGGAGTGCTTTGATGAATGCGACCACATCGGCGCGAGGCTGGCCCTGGGGCCTGATCGCCCTGGGGCTGTCCGTGTTGACCTGGATCGCCCTGGTGGTGGGCGTACTGGCCTTCACCGCCGGTTTCCGGCCGCCGGGGGACGGGAACAACGGCGTGCAGGCCACGCAATGGTGGTTGCTGGGCGCACTGGTCACGATGGTGCTGTCCTTCCTGGGCAGCCCGGTGGCGATGGTGCTGGCCTGGCGACGGCGGCGTGGCCCCATCCTGGCGGCGCTTGCTGGTGCATTGCTGGTGATGCTGGTGTCGATGGTCCTGATCGTGATCGGGTCCAGCTGGGGCTGAAGCCGCCCGCGCCATTTGGCAAGTGGCGGGCAGCCGGGGATAATCACGCGGCATTCGTTTTGTCGCCCCCTCTCCAGACAGGTAACCGGTCCGACCATGAGCACGATCCGCAGCATCCACGCCCGTGAAATCCTCGACAGTCGTGGCAACCCCACGCTGGAAGCCGAAGTCATCCTGGAGGACGGTTCGTTCGGTCGTGCCGCGGTTCCCTCCGGCGCCTCGACCGGCACCAAGGAAGCGGTCGAGCTGCGTGACGGCGACAAGACCCGTTACCTGGGCAAGGGCGTGCGCAAGGCCGTCGACAACGTCAACACCACGATTGCCGCCGCGCTGAAGGGCTTTGAGGCCACCGACCAGGCCGGCCTCGACCGTCGCCTGATCGACCTCGACGGCACCGAGAACAAGGGCCGCCTGGGTGCCAACGCGCTGCTGGGTGTTTCGATGGCCGCTGCGCACGCCGCCGCCGCGTCGAACAAGCAGGCGCTGTGGCAGTACCTGGCCGCCAGGACCGGCGTGACCCCGTCGCTGCCGGTGCCGATGATGAACATCATCAACGGCGGCGCGCACGCCGACAACAACGTCGACTTCCAGGAATTCATGGTGCTGCCGGTCGGCTTCACCTCGTTCTCCGAAGCGCTGCGTGCCGGTACCGAAATCTTCCATTCGCTGAAGTCGGTGCTGAAGGGCCACGGCCTGAGCACGGCGGTCGGCGACGAAGGCGGCTTTGCTCCGGACTTCCGCAGCAACGTCGAAGCGCTGGACACCATCCTTGAAGCGATCGGCAAGGCCGGCTACACCGCCGGTGAAGACGTGCTGCTGGGCCTGGACGTCGCCTCCAGCGAATTCTTCGAGAACGGCAAGTACAACCTGGTCGGCGAGAACAAGCGCCTGACCTCCGAGCAGTTCGTCGACTTCCTCGCCGACTGGGCCGCGCAGTACCCGATCATCACGATCGAAGACGGCCTGGCCGAGAACGACTGGGCTGGCTGGAAGCTGCTGACCGACCGCATCGGCAAGAAGGTGCAGCTGGTCGGTGACGACCTGTTCGTGACCAACCCGAAGATCTTCCAGGAAGGCATCGACTCGGGCACCGCCAACGCGATCCTGATCAAGGTCAACCAGATCGGCACCCTGAGCGAAACCCTGGAAGCGATCGCCATGGCCGACCGCGCCGGTTATGCCGCGGTGGTCTCGCACCGTTCGGGCGAAACCGAAGACACCACCATCGCCGACATCGCAGTGGCCACCACCGCCACCCAGATCAAGACCGGTTCGCTGTGCCGCAGCGATCGCGTGGCCAAGTACAACCAGCTGCTGCGCATCGAGGAAGCCCTCGGCGCCGGCGCGCGTTACGCCGGTCGTGACGCGTTCGTTTCGCTGAAGCGCTGAGCCGATGCGCGACTGGCGCTGGATGCTGCTGGTGCTGGCCCTGCTGCTGGGCTGGCTGCAGTACCGCTTCTGGTTCGGTCCGGGCAATTCGGGCGAAGTGATGATGCTCGAAGCCCAGGTCGCCAACCAGGAGCGGGACAATGAGGGTCTGCAGCAGCGCAACGACGCGCTTGCTGCCGAAGTGAAGGACCTCAAGGAAGGCCAGTCCGCCATCGAGGAGCGCGCACGCAGCGAGCTGGGCATGATCAAGCCCGGCGAGAAGTTCTATCGTGTGGTCGAGGATGCGCCGGTCCATCCGGCGCAGCCCGCGGCAGGTGTCAGTGCGCAGGTTGGCGACCACCCGGCGGACGTGCCATGAGTGCGGCCATCTGGGTCGTGGTTCCGGCTGCGGGCCGTGGCACCCGCTTCGGCGCGCCGTTGCCCAAGCAATACCTGCAGGCAGGGGGACAGATCCTGCTTGCCCATACCCTGGACGCCCTGCTGGCGCACCCGGCCGTGGCCGGGGCGATGGTGGTGATCGGCCAGGACGACGCCGACTGGCCCGGCTGGAACGAGTGGGCGGGCAAGCCGGTGCTGACCTGCATCGGTGGCGCGACCCGTGCCGCTTCGGTGCTGGCTGGCCTGCAGGCGCTGCCGGAGACGGTGCGCGCTGATGAGTTCGTACTGGTCCACGATGCCGCGCGGCCGAACCTGTCGCCGGCCGATCTCGGCCGCCTGCTTGAAGTCGGTCGTACCGACCCGGTGGGGGCGATCCTGGCCGCACCGGTACGTGACACGCTCAAGCGTGCAGGCGACGACGGTGGCATCGATGGCACCGAGCCGCGTGAGCGCCTGTGGCGTGCACTGACCCCGCAGCTGTTCCGCCGCCACCAGCTCAGCCGCGCGCTGTCCGACGCCGCTGCCGCCGGTGTTGAAGTCACCGACGAGGCGATGGCCATGGAGCGCCAGGGCCAGCGCCCGCTGCTGGTAGAAGGCAGCGAGGACAACTTCAAGGTCACCACCCCGGCCGATCTGGACCGGTTCGAATTCGTACTTTCCCGCCGCGCCGGCTGACCGTCCGCGTGGCCCTGCTGCAAGGGTTGCATCCATGAGCACCGCACCGTTCCCGCCCGTCCGCATCGGCCAGGGCTACGACGTCCATGCCTTCGGCGAAGGCGATCACATCATGCTTGGCGGCGTGAACGTTCCACACAGCTGTGGCGTGCTTGCGCACAGCGATGGCGACGTGATCCTGCACGCCTTGTGCGATGCGATGCTCGGTGCGCTGGCGCTGGGCGACATCGGCCAGCATTTCCCACCCAGTGACGACCGCTGGAAGGGCGCCGACAGCAGCGACTTCGTGCGTCATTGCGACAGCCTGCTGCGCGAGCGCGGCTGGCGCGTCGGCAACACCGACATCACCGTGATCTGCGAGCGGCCGAAGGTTGGCCCGCATGCGCTGGCGATGCGTGAGCGCATCGGCGGCCTGCTGCAGTTGCCGCTGGATGCAGTCAGCGTCAAGGCCACCACCTCGGAAAAGCTGGGCTTCACCGGCCGTGGTGAAGGCATTGCCGCACAGGCGGTCGTGTTGCTGGTGGCGGCATGATTCCGCTGCCGTTGGCATTTGGTGCGCCGTTGTTGACGGCGCGCATCCGCACCACGCCAGACGATTTCCAGGTTGACGAGCTGCCGGCCTTCGAGGCCACCGGCGAAGGCGAGCACCTGTTGCTGCACATCCGAAAGCGCGGTGCCAACACCGTGCATGTGGCCAAGGTGCTGGCCAAGTGGGCGGGCCTGCCGGAAATGGCGGTGAGTTACGCTGGCATGAAAGACCGCCACGCGGTCACCACCCAGCGTTTCAGCGTGCACCTGCCCAAGCGCATTGCGCCGGACCTGGCCGAGCTGGCCAGTGACGAGATCGAAGTGCTCGAAGCGACCTGGCACAACCGCAAGCTGCAGCGTGGCGCACTGGCCGGCAACCGCTTCAAGCTGGTGCTGCGCGAGGTGCGGGGCGATGCCACGGCGATCAGCGAACGCCTGCAGCAGATTGCCGGGCGCGGCCTGCCGAACTGGTTTGGCGAGCAGCGCTTTGGCCGCGATGGCGGCAACGTGCCGGCGGCACTGGCGATGTTCGGTGGCCGCCGCATGCGCAAGGACCAGCGTTCACTGCTGCTGTCTGCCGCCCGATCGGCGCTGTTCAACCGCGTGCTGGCTGCGCGCGTGGAGCAGGGCAACTGGGATCAGCCACTGGACGGCGAGGTGTGGATGCTGGACGGCAGCCGCAGCGTGTTCGGCCCGGAGCCGTACACCGACGTGCTGGCCGAGCGCCTCGCGCGGTTCGACATCCATCCCAGCGCACCGCTGTGGGGTGAAGGCGAGCTGCGCAGCACCGAAGCGGCACGCGAGCTGGAGCTGGCCGCGCTCGACGACGAGGAATCGAAGGCACTGCGGGCCGGGCTGGAAGACGCGCGCCTGAAGCAGGAGCGCCGCGCGCTGCGCCTGCGCCCCGCGTTGTTGCAGCACCAGTGGCTGGGCGATGACGTGCTGGAGCTATCGTTCGCGCTGCCGCCGGGCTGCTACGCCACCGCCGTACTGCACGAGCTCGGCCCGGTCGAAGACGCCTCGCAGGCCTGAGCAGGGCGCGCGGTAGAGTCGACTGTCAGTCGACTTGCGCGCGCAGCGCGGGGTATTTGCTTGCCGCTGGAAGAGCAGTCGACTGACAGTCGACTCTACCTGGACTCATGGCGTCCCCCTTTTTCAGCGCCGTGCCAGCAGCACCAGCACCGCGCCGGTGCCGCCTTGCCCGGTCGGCGCCGAATGGAATGCCAGTACGTCGTTGCGCAGCCGCAGCAGGCGGTCGACCAGGTTCTTCAGTACCGGTGCACCGCCGTCGGACTGCAATCCCTTGCCGTGGATGATGCGCACGCAGCCATACTCGTGTGCATGGGCTTCCAGCAGGAACTGGCGCAGCAGCGTCTCGGCCTGCGCGGCGGTGGCGCCATGCAGGTCCAGTTCGTCCTGCACCGAATACTGGCCACGCTTGAGGCGCTGGAACAGGCGTGGTGGCAGGTTGTCGCGGCGATAGCTGGCCACGTCGCCGGCTTCCAATGGCGTGCTGTCGCGCAGCAGCCGGGCGAACTCGCCGGCGGCTTCGGCCTCGTCACGTTCGGCCATGCGCGCGCGCGGCTTCGGCCGGGGCGCAGCCGGTGCCGGCTCGGCATCCTTGCGCAGCGGCGTCACTTCGCCGATGGCCGCGCGGAACAACGCGGCCGGATCTTCGTCTTCAGGGTGCGACATGCGCACAGGGTAAACCGCTGGCGCAGGTCTGCCTATGACGGTTCGATGTCGGTCATGACCGCCGGCAGGGTAGGACCGGCGGCTCGCATGCGGCACAATAGACGATGCCCTTGCAGGGTCGACGGCTTCCGCAGGGGAGTACGACGGTCCCGCCCACACTGCACGGTGATGGAATCGAATTCTTGGAAAATCAAGCGGTTAAATCGAAGATGCGAATCCTGGTCAGTAACGACGATGGCGTCGACGCCGCAGGCATCCGGATGCTTGCTTCGGTGCTGCGTGAGGCCGGTCACGAAGTCACGGTGGTCGCGCCCGACCGCGATCGCTCCGGCGCCAGCAATTCGCTGACCCTGGACCTGCCGATCCGCCTCAAGCGCATCGACCATTACACCGTCTCGGTGGCCGGTACCCCGACCGACTGCGTGCACTTGGCGCTGACCGGGCTGCTCGAGTTCGAACCCGACATTGTCGTGTCCGGCATCAACAACGCCGCCAACCTCGGCGATGACGTGATCTATTCCGGCACCGTCTCGGCGGCGATGGAAGGTCGCTTCCTCGGCCTGCCGGCGGTGGCGGTCTCGCTGGTCACCCGCAACCACGATCCGAAACACTTCGAGACCGCCGCGCGCGCTGCGGTGGAGATCGTCGCCCGGCTCAAGGCCGATCCGTTGCCGGCTGACACCATCCTCAACGTCAACGTGCCGGACCTGCCGTGGAGCGAGGTCAAGGGCTTCGAGGTCACCCGCCTGGGCAACCGCCATCGCGCCGAAGGCTGCATCGCGCAGAAGGACCCACGCGGCAACGAGGTGTACTGGATCGGCCCGGCCGGTCGTGAGCAGGACTCCGGCCCCGGCACCGACTTCCACGCGGTGCGCACCGGGCATATCTCGATCACCCCGATCCAGGTCGACCTGACCCGCTACCAGGCACTGGAGAAAGTGGCCAGCTGGGTCGGCGGCCTCAGCGCCGCGCTGGACCAGCCGGCATGAGTCCACGCCTGCGCCTGCAACCGGAAGCCGTCGGCATCGGCATGACCTCGCAGCGTGTGCGCGACCGCCTGGTCGATCGCCTGCGCGAGGCTGGCATCGTCGACGAGTCGACCTTGAATGCGATCCGGGTGGTGCCACGTCATCTGTTCATCGACGAAGCGCTTGCGTCACGCGCCTACGAAGACACCGCCCTGCCGATCGGCCACGGCCAGACCATCTCGCAGCCGTGGGTGGTGGCGCGCATGACCGAAGCCGTGCTGCAGGTCTCGCCAAAGAAAGTGCTGGAAGTCGGTACCGGCTCCGGCTACCAGGCCGCCGTGCTCGGCGCGCTGGGCCTGGAGATCTACACCGTCGAACGCATCGGCGACCTGCTGCGACAGGCGCGCAAGCGCTTCCGTGCGCTGGGCATGAACATCCGCACCAAGCATGATGATGGCCGCGCCGGCTGGGCCGAGCACGGCCCGTTCGATGCCATCGTCGTCACCGCCGCGGCGCCTGCACTGGTCGATGAACTGGTCGGGCAGCTGGCCGAGGGCGGCCGCCTGGTGGCGCCGGTCGGCGGGCCGGGTGGGCAGTCGCTGGTGCAGCTGGACCGCAGGGCTGACGGCAGCATCGAACAACGCGTGCTGGCGCCGGTCACCTTCGTGCCGCTGCTGTCCGGCATGCTCGACTAATCCACGGAGCAGGGTTGCATGAGGATTTTCGGGCCGCTGTACGAGCGGGCGATGAAGTGGGCGGCGCACGAACGCGCGCCGACCTACCTGACGGTGTTGAGCTTCTTCGAGGCGATCATCTTTCCGGTGATGCCGGAAGTGATGCTGGCGCCGATGTGCGTGGCCCAGCCGAAACGCGGCTGGTGGTTCGCCACCCTCAGTCTGGCCGGCTCGATGGTCGGCGCGCTGATTGGCTATGCATTGGGTCATTACGCCTTCGAAGCGATCAAGCCGTTGTTCGAAGCACTGGGCATGCTGCCGGCCATCGAGCAGGGCATCACCACCGTGCAGGCCAAGATGGCCGAGTCGCCGTGGGCGGTGTTCACCTTCCTGGTGCTGGGCGGCTTCATGCCCATCCCGATGAAGGTCTTCACGTGGGCATCGGGTATCGTCGGCGTGCCGATGCCGCAGTACCTGTTGAGCATGCTGATCGGTCGCGGCAAGCGCGTGTTCGTGCTGGCTGCGGTCATCCGTATCGGTGGTGCGCGTGCTGAAGCGGCACTGCGTCGCTGGATTGAACCGCTGGGCTGGATCGCCACCGCGTTGGTGGTGGTGCTGATCGCCTGGCTTGTATGGAGGTCGAAGTTCGCATGAATCCTGATCGTCTGAGCAAGGGAGTGCGCATCGGCGCGCTGGCGTTGCTGGTTTCCACCCTGGCCGCCTGCGGCACCGCAACCGTGGTTCGTCCTGGTGGTGGCAGCACCGGTGGCGGTGTGACCACGCCGAAGACCTCGGTGCCCAAGCCCGGGCAGACCGTGGTGGTGCGCAAGGGCGATACCATCTATGCGCTGGCCCGCATCCATGACATCACCCCGGCCGACCTGATTGCCTGGAACAGCCTGGACAACCCCTCGACCATCCATCCGGGGCAGGTGATTCGACTGTATCCGGCCGGTGCCAGCGGCGGCCGCGCGCCGACCACGGTGGTCACCCCGCCGCGCTCGGGTGGCAGCAGCGGCGGCAGCACCACATCGGCCCCGGCCCCGGCGCCGGTGGGTCCGGTGAAGAGCAACATCGCCTGGCGCTGGCCGGCCGATGGCGCGATCGTCGGCCGCTACGTGGCCGGTGACGCGACCAAGCAGGGCGTGGACATCGCCGGTACCAGCGGCCAGCCGGTCAAGGCCACCGCCAACGGTGTGGTGGTGTACTCCGGCGCCGGCCTGGTTGGCTACGGCGAGCTGATCATCATCAAGCACAGCGACCAGTGGCTGTCGGCCTATGGCCACAACCGCAAGCGCCTGGTGAATGAAGGGCAGAGCGTGAAGGCCGGTGAGCAGATCGCCGAGATGGGCCGCACCGGTGCGAACCGCGACATGGTCCACTTCGAGATCCGTTACAACGGCAAGCCGGTGGATCCGCAGCAATACCTGCCGGCACGCTGATCGTCGATTCGCCATCTGGGCGGATCCCCGGCCCGGTGCAGCGCGCCGGGCGTTCACCGACGGCACGGCCCATGGGCCGCAAACACCGCCGGCTCACCCGCTACAACGGCAAGCCGGTCGACCCGCAGCAGTACCTGTCGGCGCGTTGAGGCCGTGGGATCGGGTGGCGCCGGGCAATGCTCGGCGTTCCCGACCTGTAGCGTCGAGCCATGCTCGACTCGCTGTACGCTGGCTGCCGTGGGTGGCCATTTGCGACCATGAGTGGCGCATCTCAAGCTTCCCGGCAAGCCAGGGAAGCGGCATGCTTCAACGGAACCCGCCCCCCCAATCCGGTGCCGCATGTCTCGCCCAACAGCCCTTTTCGTGCTGCTCATCGCGCCATTGGCGGCCGCCGCCAGCAGCGATCCACGTGACGTGGTCACCCGCCTCTACGACGTCATCCAGGCGCCGACGTCGAACGAAACGGCCATTTCCCCGCTGCTGGGTGAGGCCCTCCGCTCAGCCATCGCTGGGCAGCGTGCATATGAACAGGCCTGCACCGCACTGGCGGCGCCTGATGAAAAGCCGCACATGCTGGACCAGAGCCCGTATCTGCTGGCGCCGGATCGACCGGAAACCATATCCGTGGGAATGCCCGGATCGAGCGGTGACGCCACCTGGATCCATGTCGACATGGCCGTGGGCGACTATCGCTGGACCGACCGGGTCCTGCTGCAGCGGCAGGACCGGGACTGGAAGGTCATGGATATCCGCTGGGGGCAGGGCGGCAACCTGATTGGCCGGCTCAAGGCGTTCTCGGCATTCCGCTGCACACCTTCGCGCAGCTAGCCGGGAGCCACCCGGCGACTCGAACTCAGCCTTCCAGAATGAAGGCGGCGGCGACCTTGCGGCCTTCGCCGGCCAGGATGTTGAAGGTGCGCGCGGCGGCTGGATTGTTCATCACTTCCAGACCGATGCCGCGTGACAGGCAGGCGGCCATCACCACCGCCGGCGGGAACACCTGACGGTCACCCGTGCCGAGCACGATCAGCGCCGGATTCAGCGCCAGGATCGGCTCCAGGTCAGCCACCTGCAGCGCAGTGGCGCTCACCACCGGCCATTGCGTGACCAGCTGGTCCGGGGTCAGGAAGAAACTGCTGCCCAGCGCCTGGTCATTCACCTTGGCCGAGCGGCCATCGGCGGCACGGAGGCTATAGGCGTAATCCGGCGGTTCGTGGTTCAGCTGCATGGCAGTAGGGCGATCAGCCGCGCGGCAGCACGATCTGGCGCTGTTCCTTGCTCGGGCGGTACAGCACGGCGACGTGGCCGATGCGCTGCACCAGCGCGCTTTCGGTGGCTTCGACGATCTCGCCGATCATCACGTCACGGGCGTCGCGGTCTTCAGCAGCGACCTTCACCTTGACCAGCTCGTGGCGCTCCAGCACTTCGTTCAGCTCAGCGATGAAGGCCGGGGTCACACCCTTGCCGCCGGTCTGCAGCAGGGCCTTCAGGTCGTGGGCTTGGCCGCGCAGGAAACGGGTCTGGGAGGCGGTCAGGGCGATGGACATGCAGGAAAACACGGTTGAATGGGGCGATCAGGGTATCATGAGGACCCCATCAGCCCCTATTTTCAATGGCTACCCGCAGCAAAAGCAGCCAGCGCTGGCTCAAGGAACACTTCTCCGACCCCTTCGTGAAGAAGGCCCAGGCCGAAGGCATGCGCTCGCGCGCCGCCTACAAGCTCGAAGAGCTGCTGGAACGTGACCGGTTGCTGAAGCCGCACATGGTGGTGGTCGACCTCGGTGCCGCTCCGGGCGGCTGGTCTCAGCAGGTGCGGAGACAGATCGGCGACACCGGTCGCGTGCTGGCGCTGGACATCCTGGACATGCCGCCGCTGGCCGGCGTGGAGTTCCTTCATGGTGACTTCAGGGAAGAAGCCGTCCTATCGCAGTTTGAAGCCATGCTCGGGGATCAGCCGGTAGACCTTGTGCTGTCGGACATGGCCCCCAATAAGAGTGGTGTAGGCGCGGTCGACCAGCCGCGGATGATGCACCTGGCGGAGCTGGCCCTGGATTTTGCCGACAACCACCTGAAGACCGGTGGGGCGTTCCTGATCAAGCTGTTCCAGGGTGAAGGCTTTGACGACTACGTGCGCGACATGCGCCGCCGGTACGACAAGGTCTCCATCCGCAAGCCGGAAGCGTCGCGCAAGCGCTCTCCCGAGGTGTATGCCTTGGGTCAGGGAAAACGCGCCCACATGAAGTAAGCTCGCAACGTACGCAAGTTCGACCCCAACGCAACGCCAGCACTGAGAGGAACACCGGAGCCAATGAGGATGAACGACTTGACCAAGAACCTCCTGCTATGGGTGGTCGTCGCCGTCGTGCTGATGGTGGTCTTCCAGAGCTTCTCGCCGAAGTCCTCCGGGGCCGGCGCGCAGGGCGCGTCCTACTCGCAGTTCCTGGACCAGGTGGACAGCGGCAACGTGCAGAAGGTCGCCTTTGGCGGCGACATGCGTGGCGGCACCAGCCAGCTGACCTACACCACCCGCGGTGGGCAGTCGTCCACCATCACCGCGCCGTTCGATCGTGACCTGATCAACGTGCTGCGTACCAAGAACGTGGAGATCGTGCAGGAGGAGCCGTCCAGCGGCATTTCCCTCGGCGCGATCCTGATGAATTTCCTGCCGGTCATCCTGATCATCGGCTTCTGGTTGTTCATCATGCGCCAGATGCAGGGCGGTGGCGGCGGTGCCAAGGGCGCGATGTCCTTCGGCAAGTCGCGCGCCAAGCTGCAGGGCGAAGACCAGATCAAGGTCACCTTCGCCGACGTCGCCGGCTGCGACGAGGCCAAGGAAGAAGTGGGCGAACTGGTCGACTTCCTGCGCGACCCGTCCAAGTTCACCAAGCTGGGCGGCAAGATTCCGCGCGGCGTGCTGATGGTGGGTCCGCCGGGTACCGGCAAGACGCTTCTGGCCAAGGCCATCGCCGGCGAAGCTAAGGTGCCGTTCTTCTCGATCTCGGGTTCGGACTTCGTGGAAATGTTCGTCGGCGTCGGCGCCAGCCGCGTGCGTGACATGTTCGAGCAGGCCAAGAAGCACGCGCCGTGCATCATCTTCATTGACGAAATCGACGCCGTCGGCCGCCACCGTGGCGCCGGCCTGGGCGGCGGTCACGACGAGCGCGAGCAGACCCTGAACCAGCTGCTGGTCGAGATGGACGGTTTCGAGGGTGGCGAAGGCGTGATCGTGATCGCCGCGACCAACCGTCCGGACGTGCTGGACCCGGCGCTGCTGCGCCCGGGCCGTTTCGACCGCCAGGTCGTGGTCGGCCTGCCGGACGTGAAGGGCCGCGAGCACATCCTCAAGGTCCACATGCGCAAGCTGCCGCTGGCTGACGACGTCGAGCCGATGGTGATCGCGCGTGGTACCCCGGGCTTCTCCGGTGCGGACCTGGCCAACCTCTGCAACGAGGCGGCCCTGTTCGCCGCGCGCGGCAACGAGAAGGAAGTCCGCATGGACCACTTCGACCGTGCCCGCGACAAGATCCTGATGGGTGCCGAGCGCCGCTCGATGGCCATGAGCGAGGACGAGAAGACCCTGACCGCGTACCACGAGGCCGGCCACGCCATCGTCGGCCGCCTGGTGCCCGAGCACGACCCGGTCTACAAGGTCACCATCATTCCGCGCGGCCGTGCGCTGGGTGTGACCATGTACCTGCCGGAAGGCGACAAGTACTCGATGAACCGCGTGGCGATCCAGTCGCAGCTGTGCTCGCTGTACGGCGGCCGCGTCGCTGAAGAACTGATCTTCGGCGAGGACAAGGTCACCACCGGCGCCTCCAACGACATCGAGCGTGCCACCAAGATGGCCCGCAACATGGTCACCAAGTGGGGCCTGTCCGAGCAGCTCGGCCCGATCGCCTATGGCGAAGAGGACGACGAGGTGTTCCTGGGCCGTTCGGTCACCCAGCACAAGAGCGTGTCCAACGACACGGCGCGCCGGATCGACGAAGAAGTGCGCAACATCCTCGACAAGGCCTACGCCCGCACGACCCAGCTGCTGACCGAGAACATCGACAAGCTGCACGCGATGTCGCAGCTGCTGCTGCAGTACGAGACCATCGACGCGCCGCAGATCGACGCGATCATGGAAGGCCGCGATCCGCCGCCGCCGGCGGGCTGGAGCAAGTCGAACAAGGATGGTGGCAACGACAAGGGCGGCGACGCCCGTCCGCTGCCGCCGATCGCAGGCCCGGCCGAATCGCACTGACGGCCCGCTGCAGGTGACACCAGACGAGGCCGGGGCAACCCGGCTTCGTCGTTTCCGGGCCACTGGCCCATCCCGAAGATCCGATCTGACGCTGGAGCCCGCATGTCCGCCCCGAAGCCCGAACCGATTTCCCACACTGCCGAAATGGTGATCGCCACCGTGGTCGGCGTGGGTGTGGGCCTGGGGGCCGACAACCTGCTGCTGGGCTGCGTGGTGGGTATCGGGGTCGGCATCGTGCTGAGCATCGCCAAGACCCTGTACGTGGACCGCAAGCGCCGCCGCCGTTGAGGGGGTGTCGGCAGGGCTTCGCCCTGCACCCGTAGTAGTGCCGGCCGCTGGCCGGCAACCTCAACAGCAACAGCGACAGCGGCATTCCGTGGTTTGGCGGGGCGGTGTGGGTTGGCAGGACACGCCGTAAACCCGTCCCTGGGGGCTCGATGGCGCCATCCATGGCGCCAACGGTCCTGCCAGCCCACACCGCCCCACCTCTGACAGATTCCTGCTGCTGTTGGTAGGTGTCGACCTTGGTCGACACGGTAGATCCACGCCATGCGTGGATGCATTTCGATTCCAATTCGAAATATTCGATTCCGATGGAGATTCATCCACGCATGGCGTGGATCTACTGCAGATCGCGGAGATCTGTCGAAGGCGGGGTGGGTCCGGTTGCGGGGGCGTGAGCCGCATGGATGCGGCGACCGAGCTTACATGGACGTACTTGCAGCGGCCCCCGCAACCGGACCCACCCCGGCTACCCTCAGGAAACCAGCTTCTGCTGTTGCTCGGGCTTTTGCTGTGGCCGTTGCCTCTGCGGGTGCAGGGCGCCGCCCTGCCGAACTAAACTACCCGCCGTTGTCCCTGCAGGATTGCCCATGTTCGATACCTCGCCCCAGCTCGATTGCGCCGGCCGCATCCTGCGCCTCGACCGTGCCCGGGTCATGGGCATCGTCAACGTCACCCCGGACTCCTTCTCCGATGGCGGCGCGCACGACACCACCGAGGCCGCGGTCGCACATGGCCTCAAGCTGGTCGAGGAGGGCGCGGACCTGCTGGACATCGGCGGCGAATCGACCCGGCCGGGCGCTGCGCCGGTATCGGTGGAGGAGGAACTGCGCCGGGTGATTCCGGTGATCGAGCAGCTGGCCGCACGCACCCGGGTGCCGATCAGCATCGACACCTTCAAGCCGGAAGTGATGCGCGCGGCCGTGGCGGCTGGCGCCGGCATGATCAATGACATCTACGGCCTGCGTCAGGAAGGGGCGCTGGACGCCGCCGCTGCAACCGGCGTGCCGGTGGTGCTGATGCACATGCAGGGCGAGCCAGGCCACATGCAGGCCGATCCACATTACGACGACGTGGTCGCCGAGGTGCACGGCTTCCTGGTCCAGCGCCTGTTCGCTGCCGAGATGGCGGGCATTTCGAAGAAGAACCTGCTGATCGATCTCGGTTTCGGTTTCGGCAAAACCACTGCCCACAACATGACCCTGCTGGCACGCTCCGAGCGGTTCCTGGAGCTGGGCGTGCCGATGCTGGCTGGCCTGTCGCGCAAGCGCAGCCTGGGCGAACTGACCGGTCGCGACACGCCGTCCGAGCGCGTGGCCGCCTCGGTGGCCGCGCACCTGATCGCGGTGCAGCGCGGCGCACGCATCGTGCGCGTGCATGACGTGGCCGCCACCGTTGATGCACTGAAGATCTGGCAGGCAGTCGAGGCCGTGCCAACGCCGCGTGCCGACGCCACGCCGACGATCCGCTGGCCGGACGAAGACTGATGGGCATCGACCGGCGGCCACTGGCGATCGCCGTGATGGGGCCGACCGCCAGTGGCAAGACCGCCACCGCGATCGCCCTGGCGCAGCAGCTGGATGGCGAAATCGTCAGCGTCGATTCGGCGCTGGTGTACCGCTACCTGGATATCGGTTCGGCCAAGCCTGATGCGGCCGAGCGCGCGCAGGCACCCCATCATCTGCTGGACCTGCGCGATCCCTGGCAGACCTACTCGGCGGCCGAATTCGCCGCCGATGCCGGCAGGGTCGTGGCCGACATCGTGGCGCGCGGCAAGATGCCGATCCTGGCCGGCGGTACCGGGTTGTACTTCCGCGCCCTGTTGCAGGGCCTGTCGCCGATGCCGGAGGCCGATCCGGAGATGCGTGCGGTGCTGGCTGCCGAAGCCGCCGAACGCGGATGGGCGGCACTGCACGCAGAACTGGCCAAGGTCGATCCAGCCGCAGCCGCACGTATCCATGCCACCGACCCGCAACGCATCCAGCGGGCGCTGGAGGTCTATCGCCTCACCGGCACGCCGATCAGTGAATGGCAGCGCCGGCCGGGCGTCGCGCCATTGCCGGTGCGCACCCTCAAGCTGATCCTCGCCCCGCGTGACCGCGCGGTACTGCACCAGCGCATCGAGGCGCGCTTCGACGCCATGCTGGCGCAGGGCTTCCTGGACGAGGTGCGGGCACTGCGTGCAATGCCGGAAATGGCCGCCGTGACGGCGCCGCTGGACCTGCCGGCGGTGCGCGCGGTTGGCTATCGCCAGGCCTGGGAATACCTGGACGGGGAGGGTGATGCCGCCCGTTTCCGTGACAAGGCAATCTTCGCCACCCGGCAGCTGGCCAAGCGCCAGCTGACCTGGCTGCGCGGCGAGCTTGATGCGCGCTGGTTCGACCCCCATGTCGATGGGGAGCGCCTGGCCGGCGCGGTGTCGACCTTCGTCGCACGCTGAACCCCCGCCAGCCGTGTAACATCATCGGTCGGCGGGCGGCTCGGGGGCCGTGGCAACCGTCGGCAACCCAATAAGAACAATAATCAGGAGTGTGCAATGTCCAAGGGGCAATCGCTGCAGGATCCTTTCTTGAACGCACTGCGGCGCGAACGCGTGCCGGTTTCGGTGTACCTGGTCAACGGCATCAAGCTGCAGGGCACGATCGAGTCGTTCGACCAGTTCGTGGTCCTGCTGCGCAACACGGTCAGTCAGATGGTCTACAAGCACGCCATTTCCACGGTCGTTCCGGCACGCAACGTGAAGGTCGGTCCGGGCGGTGGTTACGTGCAGTCGGGTGAAGGTGGTCAGGCAGGTGATGAAGCAGACGAGTAATACCGGAGCGGTGAATGTTTGACCGCTCGAAAAAGGGCGAACACGCCCTGTTGATCCAGCCCCATTTCGGCAAGCTGGAAGACGATGTGCTGGAAGAATTCGGTGATCTGGCCCGCTCGGCTGGGGCCAGCATCGCCGCGACGATCACTGCGCGCCTGGACCGACCGAATCCGTCGACCCTGATCGGCAGCGGCAAGCTGGACGAGATCAAGGCTGCGGCCGACGCCAGCGGTGCCGACCTGATCCTGGTCAACCATGCGTTGAGCCCGGGCCAGGAGCGCAACCTGGAACGGTTCCTGGAGCGCCGGGTGATCGACCGTACCGGCCTGATCCTGGATATTTTCGCCCAGCGTGCGCACAGCCACGAGGGCAAGCTGCAGGTCGAGCTGGCGCAGCTGCGTCACCTGGCCACGCGGCTGGTGCGCGGCTGGACCCACCTGGAGCGCCAGCGCGGCGGTTCGATCG
Organism: Stenotrophomonas sp. YJH_SMC_21; assembly: GCF_059369555.1. Classification (NCBI taxonomy): domain Bacteria; kingdom Pseudomonadati; phylum Pseudomonadota; class Gammaproteobacteria; order Lysobacterales; family Lysobacteraceae; genus Stenotrophomonas; species Stenotrophomonas sp. YJH_SMC_21. Next base: position 116,947 of record NZ_JCAFSU010000003.1, on the reverse strand, counting down.
GCCTGCGCGGCCCGGGTGAAACCCAGCTGGAAACCGACCGCCGCCTGTTGCAGAAGCGCGTGGAGCAGCTGCAGAAACGCCTGGAAAAGGTCGAAGTGCAGCGCACCCAGATGCGCCGTGCGCGTGTGCGCAGCGAGCTGCCGCGCGTGGCCCTGGTGGGCTACACCAACGCAGGCAAGTCGACCCTGTTCAACGCCATGACCGGCGCCGAGGCTTATGCCGCCGACCAGCTGTTCGCGACGCTGGACCCAACCGTGCGCCGCATTGCGGTGCCGGGGGGCAACGTGGTGCTGGCCGACACCGTCGGTTTCGTACGCGACCTGCCACATGACCTGGTTGCGGCGTTCCGCTCGACCCTGTCCGAGGCGCGCGAGGCCGATTTCCTGCTGCACGTGGTCGACGCTGCCGATCCGCACCGCGAAGAGCGCATCGCCCAGGTCGACGAGGTGCTGACCGCGGTCGGTGCCGGCGACCTGCCGCAGCTGCTGGTGTTCAACAAGATCGACCGCATCGACGGTGCCGACGTCCGCCACGACGGCCAGGACGGTATCCCGGATGAGTCGCGTCGCGAGCGGGTGTGGATCTCCGCGCGTGACGGGCAGGGCCTGGAGCTGTTGCAGGCGGTACTGGGCAAGCGCCTGGGCCTGCAGCATGTCACCGGCGAACTGCGCCTGCCGCCGGATGCCGGCCGCCTGCGCGCGCGCCTGCACCAGCTGGAAGTGATCCGCAGCGAGCAGGCCGATGAAGACGGCTGGCTGCTGCAGGTCGACCTGCCGATCGCCGAAGCCGAAAAGCTGGCTGCCAGTGCCGACGGCGCGCCGATCCGGGCGCTGCTGCCGGAGAAGCTGCCGGAGTGGTGAGGTAGCGGCCAATCCCCGGTAGTGCCGGTCGCTGGCCGGCAGCGACCGTGCTGGAGGGGCGCGACATCCGCCTGTCATCTGCGGTACAACGTGCAGGTTCTTCACCCCACCGTCATGCCGATGTCCATTCCCACCGACGCCGACCTCAACGCCCAGTCCGCCGCGCTCGGGCAGCGCCTGCAGCAGGCTTCGCTGCAGCTGGTGACCGCTGAAAGCTGCAGTGGTGGCTGGATCGCCAAATGCATGACCGACATCGCCGGTTCCTCGGCGTTCTTCGACTGCGGCATGGTGGTCTACAGCTACGAGGCCAAGCAGCGCCTGCTGGGGGTGCGCGCGCAGACGCTGGAGCAGTTCGGCGCGGTCAGCCGCGAAACCGTGCTGGAAATGGTGTCCGGTGCGCTGGTCAATTCGGGTGCCGGCATCGCCGTCGCGGTGACGGGCATCGCCGGTCCCGGCGGCGGCAGCCCGGACAAGCCGGTCGGCAGTGTCTGGATCGGCTGGAAGCGCCGTGGCGGCTATGCCCGCGCCGAGCTGTTCCAGTTCGATGGCGACCGCGAAGCCATCCGCCGGCAAACCGTGGCAGCGGCATTGCGCGGTATCGACGCCCAGCTGTGACATGCTGCTCCGGTAATCGTCCGGAGCACGCATGATGTGGGAAACGCTGGGCACGGTCCGTGACCTGGGCCGACTGCAGGAAATCGCCGTCGTCCTGATCCGCTATGGCTTCGGCGACGTGGTGCGGCGCATCGGCCTGGCCAGTACGCTGGAGCGGGCAGGGCGCCTTCTGCACTGGAACGAGGAGCGGCAGGAACTGTTGCGGATGACCGCACCAGTGCGCGTGCGCAGCGCGATGCAGGATCTCGGTCCCACTTTCGTCAAGCTCGGGCAGGTGCTGGCGACGCGCGTTGACCTGCTGCCGCCGGAATGGATCGCTGAGCTGTCCGAACTGCAGAACGCGGTACCTGCGCTGCCGTATGCGGACATCCGTGAGCAGCTTGAGGCCGACCTTGGCGCACCGCCTGCAGAGGTGTTCGCGTTCCTCGATGAAACCCCGATGGCTGCCGCCTCGCTGGCGCAGGCCCATCGCGCGCGCCTGCATGATGGTCGCGAGGTGGTGCTGAAGGTGCGGCGCCCCGGCATCCGCGATGTGGTCGAGGCCGACCTGCGTCTGCTGGCCCGCCTGGCCGAGATCGTCGAGGCGCGCCTGCCGGACCTGCGTCGTTACCGCCCGGCCGAGGTCGTGCAGCAGTTCACCGTGTCGCTGCGCCGCGAACTGGATTTCGCGGCGGAATGCCGCAATGCCGAGCGCATCGCGCGCAACTTCAGCGGCCGTGACGACATACTGATTCCGAAGGTGCACTGGCAGTGGACCTGCGAGAGCCTGAACGTGCAGGACTTCGTCGAGGGCATTCCTGGCCGAGACCTGGCCGGCGTCGATGCGGCGGGCCTGGACCGGCGCGAGCTGGCACGGCGTGGCGCCGGCATCGTGCTGAAAATGGTGCTGGAGGACGGCAGCTTCCACGCCGATCCGCACCCGGGCAACATCATCTATGTACGTGATGGCCGCATCGGCGTGATTGATTTCGGCATGGTCGGCGCCTTGTCGGAAGTCCGGCGTTTCCAGGTGGCGCAGCTGCTGCACGGGCTGGTCGAGCAGGATCCGCAGGGCGTGGCCGACGTGCTGCTGGACTGGGCCGGCGGTGTTGAGGTGGACGAGAACAGGCTGCAGCACGACATCAGCCAGTTCGTAGATCAATACCGTGGCGTGCCGCTGAAGGACCTGCGCATCGGCCTGATGCTGGGCGACATCACCCAGCTGCTGCGCAGCTACAGCCTGACCCTGCCGGCTGACCTGGCGCTGATGATCAAGGCGTTCCTGACCCTGGAAGGCATGGGCCGGCAGCTGGACCCGGATTTCGACATGGCCAGTGCCGCGCGCCCGTTCCTGGAGCGGGTGGTGCTGCAGCGCTATGCGCCCAAGGCGCTGCTCAAGCGCGGCCGCCGCAGCCTGCTGGGCCTGGTCGACTTCGCCGGTGAGCTTCCCCGCGACCTGCGCAAGCTGGTGCAGGCGGCGCGCCGGGGACGCCTGCAGTTGAAGGTGGAAACCACGGCGCTGCAGGGCTTCGGCGAACAGGTGAACCGCGCAGCGAACCGGTTGGTGATGGGCATCGTCACTGCTGCGCTGATCATCGGTTCCTCGATCGTGATGCACAGCGTCGGCGGCGTCTCCAGCCGCTGGCTGCTGGCGCTGGGCGTCTGCGGCTTCATCGGCGCCGGCTTCTGCGGCGTGTGGATCCTGTTCTCGATATGGAGAAGCGGTAAACACACGTGAGTGTGTTTACCGCAGCGGTTCCCAACGGGAACCGCGGAATCGCTGCGCGATTCCTGTAGAGCCGACCGCTGGTCGGCTGCCTTTGCTCCTGGTGCCGGGCCATACCCGGCGACGCTTGCCGAGCATGCCTCGGCCCAACAGGCCCGCACCACTCCATGTCGTTTGCGGCACTTGCAGTCCCGGATATTAGTAGTAATACTACTAACCATGGACCTGACCGACACCCAGCAGGCGATCCTGCAGTTGATCGCCGAGCGTATCGAGAGCGAAGGCGCGCCGCCCTCGCAGACTGAAATCGCACGTGCGTTCGGCTTCAAGGGCGTGCGCGCGGCCCAGTACCACCTGGAAGCCCTGGAGCAGGCCGGTGCGATCCGTCGCATCCCGGGCCAGGCCCGCGGCATCCGCCTGGTGCAGGCGCCGCCGGTCGAGAAGCTGGCCGAGCCGGGCCTGCCCGACAGTGTGCTGCGCCTGCCGGTGCTGGGCCGGGTTGCGGCCGGCCTGCCGATCGGCGCCGACATCGGCTCGGACGATTTCGTGGTGCTGGACCGGGTGTTCTTCTCGCCCGCGCCGGACTACCTGCTGAAGGTGCAGGGCGATTCGATGATCGACGAGGGCATCTTCGACGGTGACCTGATCGGCGTGCACCGCACCCGCGACGCCCATTCCGGGCAGATCGTGGTGGCCCGCATCGATGACGAGATTACGGTCAAGCTGCTGAAGATCGCCAAGGATCGTATCCGCCTGCTGCCGCGCAATCCCGACTACAAGCCGATCGAGGTGCTGCCGGATCAGGACTTCGCGATCGAGGGCCTCTATTGCGGCCTGCTGCGGCCCAACCGTTGACCCGTTCCATAGCGCATTACCCCGCGGTCTTTTGTGGCGATTCTCTGGTTCCACTGAGGTTGGTACGGATGTCCGATAATTCTTTTCAGAGCGCCGGGCAGAATCTCAGCCTGTGCGATACGTCCGACTTAAAGTGAACCCATGGCAAAGAAGACCCCCAAAGACAGCACCTCCAACGACACGACCTCTGCAAGGACCAATCCGATGGACGAGAACAAGAAGCGCGCCCTCGCTGCAGCTCTGGGCCAGATCGAAAAGCAGTTCGGCAAGGGCTCGGTGATGCGCATGGGCGACCGCGTGGTCGAACCCGTCGAAGCCATCCCGACCGGTTCGCTGATGCTCGACATCGCGCTGGGCATTGGTGGTCTGCCGAAGGGCCGTGTCGTTGAGATCTACGGGCCGGAATCCTCGGGCAAGACCACCTTGACCCTGCAGGCCATCGCCGAATGCCAGAAGATGGGCGGTACCGCGGCCTTCATCGACGCCGAGCACGCGCTGGACCCGATCTACGCCGCCAAGCTGGGCGTGAACGTGGACGACCTGCTGCTGTCGCAGCCGGATACCGGTGAGCAGGCGCTGGAAATCGCCGACATGCTGGTCCGTTCGGGTTCGGTCGACATCCTGGTGATCGACTCGGTTGCCGCGCTAACCCCGAAGGCCGAAATCGAAGGCGAGATGGGCGACCAGCTGCCAGGCCTGCAGGCCCGCCTGATGAGCCAGGCGCTGCGCAAGCTGACCGGCAACATCAAGCGCTCCAACACCCTGGTGATCTTCATCAACCAGCTGCGCATGAAGATCGGCGTGATGATGCCGGGCCAGAGCCCGGAAACCACCACGGGTGGCAACGCGCTGAAGTTCTACGCCTCGGTCCGCCTGGACATCCGCCGTATCGGCGCGATCAAGAAGGGTGACGAGATCATCGGTAACCAGACCAAGATCAAGGTCGTCAAGAACAAGCTGGCACCTCCGTTCAAGCAGGTCATCACCGAGATCCTGTATGGCGAAGGCATCAGCCGTGAAGGCGAGCTGATCGACATGGGTGTGGATGCCAAGCTGGTCGAGAAGGCTGGCGCCTGGTACAGCTACGGTGAAGAACGCATTGGCCAGGGCAAGGACAACGCCCGCGGCTACCTGCGCGACAACCCGACTGTCGCCGCCAAGCTCGAGGCCGAGCTGCGCGAGAAATTCCAGCCGGCCGAAGCGGCCCGCGAGGAAGGCGACGACGAAGGCGAAGACGAATAAGGCTTGCTGTGGGGCAGGGTGGCGCCGTCAGTGACGTCGCCCTGTCCCGCAGGTTCGAATCGCCCAGGGATGGGCTGGGCGCCACGGATGGCGCCACCCTTGGAGTACCCATGTCCGACGCCGAAGACATTCCGACCGGCCGCAAGCGCCGGCCGCGTGAGCAGACCCCCGTGCAACGGGCACTGGGCCTGCTGGTCCGCCGCGAGCACTCGCGCAAGGAACTCACCCGCAAGCTGACCGCCCGTGGCATCGAAGACGAAGCCGCGCAGGCCGCTGTCGCCAAGTTGACCGAGGCCGGCTGGCAGGACGACACCCGTTTTGCCGAGAACCTGGTGAGGATGCGCGCCAACACCGGTTATGGGCCGATCCATGTCCGCGCCGAGCTGGGGACCCACGGCCTGGACAGTGCCGCGATTGCCGCAGCGATGGACAGCTACGAAGGCGACTGGCAGGAAAACGCCCGTGATCTGGTCCGCCGACGCTTTGGCGAGGCCGGCCCGCAGGACCTGACACAGCGGCGCAAGGCTGCCGATCTGCTGGCCCGGCGGGGCTTCGACGGCGACAGCATCCGCCGCGCGACCCGCTACGACCCGGATGACTGAGACTGGCGGCGCCGGGCCTGATACCCTTTAGGTTTTCGGCGGTCCCTCGCGACCCTGGCCAACGCGGCCGGTGGTCCGGGTCCGCCGGCCCGCAGACTGCCAGCCCCCAATGAACGCATCCGCCAAATTCACGACTTCCCAGATCCGCAGCGACTTCCTTGAATTCTTCAAGGGCAAAGGCCACACCATCGTGCCGTCGGCGCCGCTGGTGCCGGGCAATGATCCGACCCTGCTGTTCACCAACTCCGGCATGGTGCAGTTCAAGGACGTGTTCCTTGGCGCGGAAAAGCGCAGCTACGTGCGCGCGGCCGACGTCCAGCGCTGCCTGCGCGCGGGCGGCAAGCACAACGACCTCGACCAGGTCGGCTACACCGCGCGCCACCACACTTTCTTCGAAATGCTGGGCAACTGGTCGTTCGGCGACTACTTCAAGAAGGACGCGATCGCCTGGGCCTGGGAACTGCTGACCCAGGTCTGGAAGCTGCCGGCCGAACGCCTGCTGGTCACCGTCTACCAGACCGATGACGAAGCCTACGCGCTGTGGCGCGACATGGTCGGCGTGCCGGAAGAGCGCATCGTGCGCATCGGCGACAACAAGGGCGCACCGTTTGCCTCGGACAACTTCTGGCAGATGGCCGACACCGGCCCGTGCGGCCCATGCACCGAGATCTTCTACGACCACGGTGACCATATTGCCGGTGGCCCCCCGGGTTCCCCGGATGAAGACGGCGACCGCTTCATCGAAATCTGGAACCTGGTGTTCATGCAGTTCGACCGCCAGCCCGACGGCACCCTGGTGCCACTGCCGGCGCCGTGCGTGGATACCGGCATGGGCCTGGAGCGCCTGGCGGCGATCCTGCAGCACGTGCACACCAACTATGAGATCGACCTGTTCCAGGCGCTGATCCGCAAGGCCTCCGAGCTGACCGGCACCGCCGACCTGGAAAACAAGTCGCTGCGCGTGATCGCCGACCACATCCGTGCCTGTTCGTTCCTGATCGTCGATGGCGTGCTGCCGTCCAACGAAGGCCGCGGTTACGTGCTGCGCCGTATCATCCGCCGCGCACTGCGCCACGGCTGGATGCTGGGCGTGCGCCAGCCGTTCTTCAGCAAGCTGGTGCCGACCCTGGTCGAGCAGATGGGCGAAGCCTATCCGGAACTGCCGGCTGCGGTGGACACCGTCACCCGTGCGCTGCAGGCCGAAGAAGAGCGTTTCGCCGAAACCCTCGATGCCGGCATGAAGATCTTCGAGGACGTCGCGGGCAAGGCCAGCAATGGCGTGATCCCGGGCGTTGACGCCTTCCGCCTGTACGACACCTATGGTTTCCCGCTCGACCTGACCCAGGACATCGCCCGCGAGCGCGACCTGACCGTCGACATTGCCGGCTTCGATGCGGCGATGGAGCAGCAGCGCGAGACCGCGCGCGCGGCCGGCAAGTTCGGTGGTGGCGTGACCCTGCCCGCCGAGCTGGTGGCGACCCTGAGCCCGACCCTGTTCCTGGGCTACGACCGCCTGCAGGCTGACGGCCTGACCGTGCTGGCCCTGCTCAAGGACGGCCGTCCGGTGCAGTCGGCCGATGCCGGTGACGCAGTCATCGTCATCACCAACCAGACCCCGTTCTACGCCGAGTCCGGCGGCCAGGTCGGTGACACCGGCGTACTGACCGGCAACGGCGTGCGCCTGGCGGTGGACGACACCCAGAAGTTCGCCGGCCAGTTCCATGGCCATGTCGGCACCCTGTCCGAAGGCGGCCTGAAGGTCGGCGACGTGCTCTCCGGCCAGGTCGATGGCGAGCGCCGTGGCGCCACCATCCTCAACCACTCGGCCACCCACCTGCTGCACGCCGCCCTGCGCGAAGTGCTGGGCAGCCACGTGCAGCAGAAGGGCTCGCTGGTCGCTCCGGACCGCCTGCGTTTCGACTTCTCGCACTTCCAGCCGATCAGCGCGGAAGAGCTTGCCGTGATCGAGCGCAAGGTCAACCAGCAGGTGCGCGCCAACAACGCCGCCGAAGTACACAACATGGGCATGCAGGAAGCGCTGGACTTCGGCGCGATGGCCCTGTTCGGCGAGAAGTACGGCGAGCACGTGCGCGTGTTGAAGATGGGTGACTACTCCACCGAGCTGTGCGGTGGTACCCACGTCAACCGTACCGGCGACATCGGCCTGTTCAAGATCACCTCCGAGGGCGGCGTCTCCGCGGGCGTGCGCCGCATCGAGGCTGTTACCGGCCAGGGTGCGCTGGATTACGTGGACGCCGAAGAGGCCCGCCTGGCCGAGGCCGCTGAACTGCTCGGTGGCAGCGCTGCCGACGTGGTCGAGAAGATCCGTGCCCTCGGCCAGCGCCAGAAGCAGCTGGAGCGCGAACTGGAGGCCGTGAAGGCCAAGGTCGCCGCCGGTGCCACGGCCGATCTGTCCGGCCAGGCCGTCGAGGTTGCTGGCGTGAAGGTACTGGCTGCCCGCCTGGAGGGCTTCGACGCCAAGGCCCTGCGTGACGCCATGGACCGCCTCAAGCAGCAGCTGGGCGACGCGGTGATCGTGCTGGCCGGCGCCCAGGACGGCAAGGCCGCCCTGGTCGCGGGTGTGAACGGCAGTGCAATGGGCAAGGTCAAGGCCGGGGAACTGTTGTCCCATATCGCCAGTCAGATCGGGGGCAAGGGCGGCGGACGCCCGGACCTCGCCCAGGGTGGTGGCGAGGACGGGCCCGCCCTTGCCACTGCGCTGGCTGCAGTCGTCGAATGGGTCAGCCCCCGCCTGTGATGAACCTGGCCGTCCCCCTCCTTGTAGGAGCGGGACGGCTGACGGTACCATTGCGAATCTTTTCCCTTTGTCGTGGTAGCGCTTCTTGACGGAGCGTCAAGCCGGTGGGGGATACCCTTCCACACGGTTCCATGGAGACTTACAAAAATGTTGATCCTGACTCGCCGCGTCGGCGAAACCCTGATGATCGGAGACTCGGTGAGCGTCACCGTGCTTGGCGTCAAGGGTAACCAGGTGCGTATCGGCATCACCGCGCCGAAGGACGTTGCTGTGCATCGCGAAGAGATCTATCAGCGCATCCAGCGCGGTGACGAAGCCGGTGGCACCGGTAGCGAAAATTCTGCCGAATAACGCTTTACCTTCGCACTCGATTAACGTTATGATTCACGCCCCGCTGAGGTGCAACGCACCAGACGCGGAGAAAACCCCGGAGTGATGCCCGAGTGGCCGAAGGGGCTCCCCTGCTAAGGGAGTATAGGGTCAAAAGCTCTATCGAGGGTTCGAATCCCTCTCACTCCGCCAGATACAAAGAAGCGCCTGCAGATCCTCGATCTGCAGGCGTTTTTCTTTATCCGACACTCGCAGCGTGGAGCTGACTATCCTGGCTGATCGGTGCGGGAGGCAGGCGTTGGCATGAGCGCAGGTGTCATCGCCGGTGCCGGAGCGGGTGTACCCGGCAGCTGTGGCGGTTCAATGTGACGAGGTGGAATTTCCCGCCACAGCAACGCGAGCGTGCAGTCGTTGGCACGTTCCCTGCACATTCTTTCAGCCTTCCGCTGCGCGGCGTCCGCCGTCTTCTCGCCCAGTGCAAAGCCCAACGCAATCGTGCCGGTCGCTATGGCCGAATAGCCTTCGCTGGTGGTGCTGGCGGACTGACCGCAATTGCGCGATCGCGCTGCGCAGTAGTGCAGCGACTGCTGCATCGCAGTGGTGAGGGAAGACTGGTTCATCGAATAGCCGTAGCGGCCATCCTTGTCGTAGGTGATCGCAGACGCAGCACTTGCGGCTGATGAAACGGGCAACAACAGCGCCAGTGAAACCGCATGCTTCCAGTTCATCACGCTCTCCTCTTTTGCCGATGGTGAATCAACCGGTGAATGTGGCGCAACCCCGCCGGGGGGCGGGTGAGAACGCCTGCAGGCCATTTGCCCGCAGGCGCGTACCGACGCGTTCGATCGTCAGAGCTTCACCGTCACGCCCACCTGGAAACCGCGCCCGGGCAGCGGCGCGATGTACTTCAGCGGCGAGTTGTGCGGCCGTGCTTCTTGATTGAGCAGGTTGCTGCCGTTGACGAACACCTCCATGCCGGCGATGTAGCTGTTGCGTACCGGCAGCTCACGGCTGACCTGCAGGTCGACCAGGTTGAACGCATCCAGCGGCACTTCCTCGCTCACGTTGCGGCCGAGGTACTTCTGCGTGTCGTAGTAGGTGCTGGACAGCCGCGCCTTCCAGCCCTCGCGCTGCCACTGCAGGGTGGCGCCGTAGCGGTTGGTCGGCATGTTCGGCAGGTACTCGCCGTCATTGTGGGCACGCAACGAATCCGGGTGATCGGCCTTGTTCTTCACCACGTCGGCGAAGGCGGACACGTTCAACGTGCCGTAGCGGCCCAGGTCCAATGCCTGCGAGGCATCGATCTCGAAGCCCTTCACCGTGGTGTCGGTCTGCTTCCAGTACTTCAGCGGCAGGCGGTTGGCGGTCTGCACGCCCGAGTAACCCAGGTACAGATAGTTCTCGTACTTCATCCGGTACGCGGTGGCCGACAGTTCGAAACCACCAAGGTGGAACAGGCCGGTCAGTTCCAGGTTCTTCGCGCGTTCCGGCTCGAGGTTCTGGTTGCCTTCTTCCTGGGTCATCACCGAATAGTGGGCATTGCTCGCATACAACTCGTTGATCTCCGGTGCGCGCTGGGAGGACGAGTAGCGCACCTTGGCGGCGAACAACGGACCGAGCTCGACATACGATCCCAGGCTGTAGCTGTTGAGCCGGTAGTCGCGGTCCTGCAGTTTCGTGTTGGCGGCATTGCGCGCGGTCTTGAAGCGGCTTGGTTGCAGGTCATGGTCAACGCGCTCGTGGCGCACGCCAGCGTCGAAACTGGCCCAGCCGAAGTCCAGCGTCTCCTTCAGGAACACCGCGTTGCTGCGGGTGTCGACGTCAGGCAGGTAGCGCAGCGAGCCACTGCCGGTGACATCACGCGACTGGTGGCTGAAACCCAGCATGCCGCTGAGCGGACCTACGCGCTGATGGCTGAGCAGCAGCTCGGCCTGGGTGCTCTCGAAATCGTAGTCGTTGGCGCGGGTGGCACCCAGCCGCTCGCCCGAGGTGTTGTCCAGCTTGGAAACGCGCAGTTCGGCGCGCTCGAACCACGGCAGCGGATCGCGCAGCAGGGCTTCCAGTGCATAGCGTTCCTGCTTGATCACCACCCCTACCGGCAGCCCGTTGGCATAGTTGGAACCGAACGACAGGTTCTGCATCGAGAACCCCGGCACGCCGTACTCGCTGTCCTTGGCATCGATGCTGATACCCACGTAACCACGGTCGAAAAACAGGGTCGACCCGAGCGCCACCTGCGAATTTCTCGCGTAGCTGTTGCCCAACCGGTGATGGTAATCGGGCGTCACGTCGTTGTTGATCTGCTTCTGCACGTACGAAGGCGTGCCGGGTACGTAGGCCGGGTTGACCGGATTGATGTAGGTGCGGCGCTGCCAGACCGAAGTCGGATTGTTGGTGTAGAAGGAGAAATCGCCGTCGGCCCAGTCCGGGTTTTCGGTCATGAACTGGTCGATGTAGGGCTGCGACGCCTTGTTGTAGATCTGCTGGACGCGCGCTTCCTTCTGGCAGCTGTCGGCCAGCGCAGAGTTCACGCCACCGGTCGGCGGGAACAGGCGCGTGTTGCAGACACTGGCCTTGCTGTTGCCGGGGATGTCGTAGTGCGAGATGCGCTGACGCGAGACCTGCAGGTTGGTCGAGAAGTTGCGCTGGTTGTTGAAGTTCATGCGGAAGCCCTGCGCGTCGGCGGCGTTGAAGCCCTTGCGCAGGACCAGTTCCATCGACTGGTCCTTGTCTTCCATGCTGCGCGAGATCAGGCCCGAATCGATCTCCACGCTGCCGCCGATCGCATTGCCGCCGTAGCGCACGGTGTCGGAAGACTTGTTGACGGTGACGCTGCGTACGAACAGCGGATCGAACGGGATGTTGATGTCGCCGCTGATCGCGTTCATCCCGAGGATGGACTGGCCGTCCTGCAGGATCTGCACGCGGTTGCCGCTGAGGCTGCGGATGACCGGGGCCCCCGCGTTCGGCCCGAAAGCACTGTTCTGCACGCCGGAGACGTGTTCGAGCAGGCCGCCCAGGGTGCGGTTCTGCGCCTGTGGGTTGTCGACGGTGACCCGGCTGTCGATACGGGAGGGCTGGCTGGCCTGGACCTGGAGGGTGGGGAGAGTGGGTTCGTCCGCGGCCTGGGCGCTGTGGACGGCGAACAGAAGGGCGGTAGCAAGGAGATGGCGACGCATGGCACGGTCCGTGAAATTGACGTGAAATGTTATAACGTAACCGTTCAGGTCAACAAGAGCGGAAACCGCCTCGATTCAATGGGGCAGGGTGCTTTGGCCTCTCGGGATGGGACGGAGTCTCCCTCGTTCAGCGCACCGCCTTGCGCGTGCTGCTGGCGACCGGCACGATCTGGGCACTGCCCCGCAACGCCCCACGCAGAGCTTCCTCATTCAAACGGAGCCCCGTATGAAGCTGTTGTCCGCTGTGTTGTTGTCTGCGCTTTCGCTCTCCGCCGTTCCGGCGCTGGCGGTGGAAGCTTGGCCCTCACCGTTGCTGGGGCGCTGGTCGCTGGATATCGCCACGTCTGCGTTACCCGAAGCACAGCGCCCGAAGCAGGTGGTGCTGGAGTTCAAGGACGCCGGTGCGGGGCGGTGGAGTTCACACGTTGACATCGTCCTGCACGACGGCAAGACGATGAAATCCGACGGCACGTTGGCGCTGGACGGTACGCCCGGGCCCTTGTCCGGCACCTACGGCGCGGACAAGGCCAACCTGAAACTGCCGGCGCCGAATACCCTGGTGATGCAGCTGGTGGACCATGGCACGCCGGCCTCCACCCGCATCTATACCGTGGCGGCGGACCGTACGACGATGACCGAGACCAAGGCGTTCTACGGCCACGACGGCACGCCGATCCTGCAGACCAACCTGTTCAAGCGGATACCGTAGCGGCGCCGCCTGCGCCATGCCCACGGGGAGGGAATCCGCGGGCATGGCACCGGCAGCCTTACACCGAGGCCGGGTCGCGCTTGCCGGTGTCGATGCCGTACTTGTCGATGGCCTCCTGCATCCGCACGCGCTCGATGCGGCCTTCGTCGGCCAGCGACTTCAGGGCGGCCAGCACGATGAAGTGGCGATCCACTTCGAAGAACGTGCGCAGCGACTCACGCGTGTCGGAACGGCCGAAGCCATCGGTACCGAGTGCGATGAAGCGGCGGTCGTTGATGAAGGGACGGATCTGGTCGCCGACGATCTTCATGTAGTCGGTGGCCACCACCACCGGGCCATCATGGCCCTGCAGGCACTCCTGCACGTAGGGTACGCGCGGTTCCTCAGCCGGGTGCAGCAGGTTCCAGCGTTCGGCGGCCAGGCCATCGCGGCGCAGTTCGGTCAGGCTGGTCGCGCTCCACACATCGCTGGCGATGCCGAAGTCCTGCTGCAGCAGTTCTGCCGCAGCTTCCACCTCGCGCAGGATCGAGCCTGCGCCCATCAGCTGCACGCGTGGCTGCGAGGCGGCATCGGCGGCTGCCGGACGCAGCAGGTAGAGGCCCTTCAGGATGCCGGCCTCGGCGCCTTCGGGCAGTGCCGGCTGCGGGTAGTTCTCGTTGAGTACGGTGATGTAGTAGTAGATGTCTTCCTGGTCGACATACATGCGGCGCAGGCCGTCATGGATGATCACCGCCAGCTCGTAGTTGTAGGTCGGGTCGTAGGACACGCAGCTGGGAATCACCGACGACAGCACGTGGCTGTGGCCGTCATCGTGCTGCAGGCCTTCGCCCATCAGCGTGGTGCGGCCCGACGTGGCACCGAGCAGGAAACCGCGGGTACGCGCATCGGCAGCGGCCCAGGCCAGGTCTCCGACGCGCTGCAGGCCGAACATCGAATAGAAGATGTAGAACGGGATCGTGGCCAGGCCGTGGTTGCTGTAGGCGGTACCGGCGGCGATCCACGAACAGATCGCACCGGATTCATTGATGCCTTCCTGCAGGATCTGGCCGTCCTTGGCTTCCTTGTAATAGCTCAGCTGGCCGGCGTCCTGCGGGGTGTACAGCTGGCCCAGGTAGGAGTGGATGCCGATCTGGCGGAACAGGCCTTCCATGCCGAAGGTGCGCGATTCATCGGGCACGATCGGAATGACCAGCTTGCCCAGCTCCGGGTCCTTCAGCAGGCTGGTGAGGATGCGCACGAAGCCCATGGTGGTGGACTGACCGCGATCGCCGCTGCCCTGCAGCTGGGTGTTGAAGATCGACAGCGGCGGCAGCGGCAGCGGATCGACCTTGGCCAGGCGCGCCGGCAGCTGCCCGCCCTGGATGCGGCGGCGCTCGGCGAAGTAGGCCGCTTCGGCGCTGCCCGGTTCCGGGCGCAGATAGGGCATCTCCTCCAGCTGGTCGTCGCTGACCGGCAGGTTGAAGCGGTCGCGGAAAGCGCGCACCGCATCGGCGCTCATCTTCTTCAGCTGGTGGTTGATGTTCTGGCCTTCGCCCGCTTCGCCCATGCCGAAACCCTTGACCGTCTTGGCCAGGATCACCGTCGGCCGGCCGCTGGTTTTCACCGCCTGCTGGTAGGCGGCATACACCTTCTGCGGATCGTGGCCACCACGTGCCAGCGCCCAGATGTCGTCGTCGCTCATGTGCGCGACCAGCTCCAGCAGCTCGGGGTAGCGGCCGAAGAAATGCTCGCGCACGTAGGCGCCGCTCTGCGACTTGAAGGTCTGGTAGTCGCCGTCCACACATTCCATCATGCGCTGGCGCAGCAGGCCGCTGTGGTCGCGGGCCAGCAGGTCGTCCCAGCCACTGCCCCAGATCAGCTTGATCACGTTCCAGCCGGCCGCGCGGAAGGTGCATTCCAGTTCCTGGATGACCTTGGCGTTGCCGCGTACCGGACCGTCCAAGCGCTGCAGGTTGCAGTTGACCACGAACACGATGTTGTCCAGCCGCTCGCGGCCGGCCAGGGAAATTGCCGCCAGCGATTCGGGCTGGTCCATCTCGCCGTCGCCGAGGAAGGCCCAGACCTTGCGGCCCTGGTGTTCTTTCAGGCCGCGGTATTCCAGGTAGCGCATGTAGCGCGCCTGGTAGGCGGCGGTCAGCGGGCCCAGCCCCATCGACACGGTGGGGAACTGCCAGAACTCCGGCATCAGGCGCGGGTGCGGATACGAGGACAGGCCTTCGCGACCGGCTTCGCGGCGGAAGTTGTCCATGCGCGCTGGATCGATGCGGCCTTCCACGTACGCGCGGCCGTAGATCCCCGGCGCGGAGTGGCCCTGGATGTAGATCATGTCGCCGTCGAAGGTGTCAGTACGGCCACGGAAGAAATGATCGAAGCCCACGTCGTACAGCACAGCCGCCGACTGGTAGGTGGCGATGTGGCCGCCGACGTTGGAGTGCTTGCCGGCACGCAGCACCATCACCATCGCGTTCCAGCGGATCATCGCGTTCAGGCGGCGCTCGATGGCCAGGTCACCCGGGTAGGCCGGCTGGCGCTCGGGCGGGATGGTGTTGACGTAGGCGGTCCAGGCACGGGTATGCAGGTCGCCGTGCTGCCGGGCGTCCAGATCGCTCAGCTGGTCGATCAGGTAGTGCGCGCGCGGCCGGCCGCCGGCCTGCATCACCGCCTCCAGCGATTCACGCCACTCCTGGGTTTCCAGTGGATCGGTATCGAAGGGAATGAGGGCTTGGTTCATGGCTGTCTCCAGAGGGCGCCGGTCGGACGTCTGCCTGGGCGACAACACCGGCAGGGCGCACAGCACTGGAGCGGGGTCGCAACGGCGGGCGCCGTGACGCGAAGGGCGACCGTGGCGGCCACCGAGAAGACAAGCGTAGGCCTGCCCCCCACGCTTCGGTAGGCGTGCAGGGCTTGGGTCTCTGGCAAGCAAGGGTTGGTGCCGCGCGCCGTATCATGGGCCGATGCGCTGGGCGCGGCCGCTGATCAGGCCGGGGACAGCCCCGGCAGGAACACCGGGATGATCGCCACGCCGACGCCCAGCAGGCACCAGGCGACGATGGGCAACCAGCGCGCCAGGCGTTGGGCGGGTTCCGGTGCACGACGACCGCCGATCCACAACAGCAGCGTGAGCACACCCAGCGCATAGGCGAGGACGACGATCACCGGATGCACATGGATGACCCGGCTGGGCGGCCACATCTGCTGCTGGTAGGCGGTGGTGTGGGCGACCAGCAGCAGGAACAGCAGGCTGCTGAAGGTGTTGATGGCGGTGCGTGCGTTGATGGGAGCACTCCTTGTGCGGGCTGCCGGGACATTGCAGGGGCCGCATTCTAGCGGCTGCCTGCCGGTCGTTGAAACGCCACTGTCATCGATGGCGGTCACCCTGCGTGGCTTTCCAGCCTCGGGGTGGTTGGCCGGCCGTGAACAGCGTGAGGATCTGGGAGAAGAGCTACGCGCTGCGGCGCCGGCTGCTGCGTGGCTTCTTCCTGCGTCGCGGTTCGGCCAGCGAGGATGCCGAAGACCTGGCGCAGGAGGTCTACCTGCGCCTGCTGCGCAGCACCGGCGAGGATGCCGATGCGGTCGAGAACCCGGAAGCCTACCTGTTCACCGTGGCGGCCAACCTGGCGCGCGAGCATGCGCGCGCGCGGTGGTCGCTGCCGCCGCTGGAAGACGTCGACCTGCTGGCCGAAGTGCTGAAAAGCGAAGAAGACATCGAAGGTGAATTCGAGCGTGCGCAGCGCTGGAACGATATCCGCAGCACCATCGCACGACTGCCGGCGACCACGCGGCGGGTGATGGAACTGCACTACCGCGACGGGCTGGACTGCCCGCGAATCAGCCAGCAGCTGCAGGTGTCGGTGCACATGGTGCGAAAGCACATCGGCAAGGGGCTGGAGGCCTGCAGGAAGGCGCTGGGCGCCAGGGAGCTCACATGAACCGGACCTCATCGCCCGCGGCCGACGACACGATCGCCTGCGAGGCCATGGACTGGTTCCTGCGCAATCGCGAGGGGGCGCTGGATGAGGCCGGGCGCCTCGCGTTCCTGGACTGGATGAAGCGCTCGCCGGAGCACGTGCGCGCCTACATGCACGCCCTTGCCTTGCACCGGCAGGTGGGCGAGGCGCTGCAATCGCCGTTGCCTGACGACGCGGCGGTTCCACCGCGGCAGGTCGCCGCCAAGGTGGTGCCGCTGTTCGGTAGCGTGCACGCGCCGCCGCGCGCTGTGCCGCGTCGCGGTCGTGCGCGCTGGTGGGTGGCGGCGGCCGCAGCCTGTATCACCCTGCTCGGCGTGGGCCTGGTTCCGCAGGTGATGCCCACCGAGCAGCTTTACAGTGCCGGACAGGGTGAACTTCGCGACCTGGTGCTGCCCGACCAGACCCAGGTGCGGCTCAACGCGGACAGCCGCCTGCGGGTACGCATGGGCTGGTTCAGCCGCAAGGTGGAGCTGCTGCAGGGTGAGGCAACGTTCGACATCGCCCGCGACCGCCGTCCGTTCGAGGTGGCGGTGAACGGCCTGGAGATCCGCGACATCGGCACGGTGTTCGATGTATCGCGACGGCTGCAGAGCACGCGCATCGGCGTGGTCTCCGGCGAGGTGGAGGTATGGAGCCAGGGTGTGGACCCCCGGCGTCTTGCGCAACTGCGCGAAGGCCGGGTGGTGCAGGTCGACGCGCGCAGCCATGCGGTCGAGTCATTGGACCTGCCATTGTCGATGCTGCTGGACTGGCAGCAGCGCAAAGTGTCCTTCCTCGACGAGCGGCTTGACGAGGTGGCCGCTGCCTTCAACCGGCACAACCAGGTGCAGGTACGCGTGCTGGACGAAGGTGCGGCATCGGCACGGTTGTCCGGCAGCCTCGATGCGCATCGCATCGGTGCGCTGCAGGCCTTCCTCGAACGCGACCCGCGCTTCGTGGTGAGGCGCGAAGGCGACACCGTGCGGGTTGGCAGCCGCTGAGGCCCGTGCGGTCGTGGACTGTCAGAAAAAATTCATCGAATCCGCGTTCTCCACTTCGGTGGATGCCGGCTCTTACTTGGGAGAAGCCGCTGCCGATCCGCGCAGCGGCGCCTGCTGCCTTCTCTCTTCCAAGGACCCGTGATGCGCAACACGCTCTACCTGTCGATCATCCTCGCCCTGTCCCCCTGCAGCGTGCCGCTGGCCTTCGCCGCCGGTGCCGATGGCCTGGAGGCGCGTGTATCCACGCCGATCGCGGCGCAGCCGTTGGCGCGTGCGCTGGAGCAGCTGTCGCGCGGTTCCGGGGTGCAGTTCCTGTACTCGGCCGGCGGTGATGCCCGCATGGCCGGTGCGGTGCCGCGCGGTGCCACCGTCAGGCAGGCGCTGGACGCGCTGCTGGCCGGTACCGGCCTGGGGTACACCGTGGTGGATGGCAATGTCATCGCCATCGATCCGGCGCCAGCTCGCAACCAACCGAAGCCGGCCGCGCCGAAGCCGCGCGAGGCCGAGGCAATGGTGGCGCCGACCCTGGACACGGTGAAGGTGATTGCCGCACATGAGGTCATCGACCAGAAGAAGTCGTCGCCGGTGATCAAGGATTCGGTGGTGTATGACGAGATGGACAGCTACGGCGACGAGACCCTGGCCGAGAGCCTGATGGCCGCTCCAGGGCTGAGTGCGGTGGAGGATGCCGGCGAGCCACGTTACGTGACCGTGCGCGGCGTGCAGGCCAACCTCAACTACACCACCATCGATGGCATCGCGATTGCCAGCGTGGGGGGCAGTGGCTCCGGCGAGCGCATGAACAACCTGCAGCTGATTCCCAGCGACATCGGCACCCGTACCGACATCTACAAGAGCTTCAGTGCCGAGCAGGCACCGGATGCGATCGGCGGCGTGATCGACATCATCAGCCGCAGTGCCTTCGACCGGTCAGGCAAGTACGTGTTTGCCGATGTGGCAGGCATCTACTCCACCGCCGAGACCAACGTCGAGCGCAGCGCAGGCGGCAACCACGAGACCCTGGGTCACTTCGGCAAGAGCGCCAAGATGGTGTTCTCCAACCAGTTTGGTGTCGACCAGGAGTTCGGCATCGTTGCGGTGGCACGCTACGAGCAGCGTTCGCGCAACAGCGTCAAGCGCTGGGTGGAGTCGAACTACTACTACAACGACGCTGGCAAATACCTCACCGACGGTACCACGGGTCCGGACGAGGCCAAGGGCTGGAACGGGCTGCGTGCGCCTGGCAACTTCAGCACTGGCACCTATACCAACTTCATCACCAACTTCGGTGGCTCCGCCAAGCTTGAGTGGAAGCCGTCGGATGATCCGTTCTACGCATCGCTGCTGGTGTATTCGTACCGGTTCTACGAGAACTCGACGATGAACAAGACGGATCTGTACGGCAACGCCAAGTTTCCGGTCCGCAACCAGACCGAAGACAGCGGCACCACCCAGATCAACAGCATCTACATCAAGAACCGCCACGACCGCTGGGACCGCAGCAACCGTGGCGCCATCGCCAGCTTCAACTGGGACATGGGTGACCGTTCGCGGCTGACCCTGCGCGGTGGCCATACCGAAGAGACCTTCCACAACAGCCAGGTCTACTGGGGGGTACGCGCCTACCCGAGCAACCTGTTCGTCGACTACGAGAACGACAGCCACGGATTCCCCAACGCGGTGGCCGTTTCCGATTCCAGCCTGCTGACCAGTTCCGCATTCAAGCTCAATCCGGCGCAGGCCTACGTCTCCCCGCGCGATGCCAAGGAGAGCATCGACAACCTGCGCGCCGACTTCAGCTACAACATCGACGCCGATGCGAGAGGTTTCGGCCTGGCCGCCGGCGCCGAGTACCGCCACCTGAAGATCTGGCAGGACATCGACTTCGACTATTTCAAGAGCAGTGCCACGCTCAACGACTACCTGTATCCGGGTTCGACGCTGCTGGGCAGCGTGCCGGGCTTCCCGCTGATCGACAACCGCAAGTGGAACGAGCAACTGCTGCCGAAACTGGGCAACAACAATGCGGCGTATCCGAATGCCAACTTCACCAGTGACTACAAGTACGTGGAGGACATCACCAATGCCTATGTGTCCGCGCACTACGCCTGGGACCGGCTGCTGCTGATCGGCGGCCTGCGCTACGACCACACCCGCTTCGATGCCTACAGTCCGTTCAGCGATGATGGCGGCACTACCTATACCTCTGCGTTCCGCAACACGAGCGGTGGCTACAACAATCTGCTGCCCTCGTTGAACGCAACCTTCAAGCTCACCGAGGACCAGCGCCTGCGCTTCTCCGCCAGCCGCACGCTGGGCCGGCCGACGCCGAGCAACATCGCCCAGGCCACCAGCACCAACTGTGGCGATGACGAGGAGGGCAGGGGCTTCTGCAGCATCAAGCAGGGCAATGCCGACCTGCAGCCGCGCCGTTCCACCAACATCGACCTGGCGTGGGACCTGTATTTCAACGGCAACAACGGCCTGGTCTCGGTGGCGCTGTTCGACAAGGTGATCAAGGACGACATCTACACCCTGACCACCTTCGAGGACGTGGGTGATACCCGCTACCGGGTGACCCAGCCGATGAACACCGATGAGTCCAAGCTGCGCGGTGTCGAGTTCGCGGTGGCCAACCGCAACCTGCAGTGGGGCCGCCAGCGCTTCGACATGTACTTCAACGCCACGCGGCTGGAAGGCCAGACCAACTACCGCATCAGTGATGGCACCGAGCGCCGCCTGGACCGGCTGCTGTACCAGCCGGACTGGTCGCTCAACGGTTCGGTGATCTGGCGCATGCCGTGGAAGAGCGCGCAACTGCGCCTGTCCGGCACCTACCGCAGCCGGATGCTGGTCGACTTCGGCGACACCCAGTGGCTGGATTCGTACTACGACCCGTACATGACCTTCAACATGGGCTTCAGCCACAAGGTCAGCAAGCACGTGACGCTGAAGTACGAGGCCAAGAACCTGTTCAACACCCAGCCGACCTACAGCACCGGCCCGAACGGGCGCTTCCGTACCGAGATCGACGACTATGGCCGCTTCTTCTACTTCCACATCATCTACAACTGAGGGCACAGCCGTGGAGACGATCAATCGCAGGCGATTCCTGGCCCTGGCCGGCCTGTCCGCTGCCGGTGCCTGGATGGGCACGGCACACGCGCTGGCCGCGCAGGGCGATGCCACCGCGCTGAACCCGCGCAACCTGCTGGCCAAGCCGCGCTTTGCCAGCACACCCTTCACCCTGGGCGTGGCCTCGGGTGATCCCTCGGCCGATGGCATGGTGCTGTGGACGCGCCTGGCGACCGAACCGCTGGTGTTCGGCGGCGGCATGCCGACCCGGCCGATGCTGGTCGAGTGGCAACTGGCCGCAGACGAAGGCATGCGCAGGGTGGTACGCCAGGGGACGGCGATGGCGCATCCCGAACTCGGCCACGCCGTGCACGTGGAGCTGGACGGGTTGGCGCCCGGACGGCCCTACTGGTACCGCTTCAGCGTCGGTGGCCACGCCAGTGCGGTTGGTTGCACCCGCACGCTGCCCGCAGCCACGGCCGCGGTGGATCGCGTGCGCTTTGCGGTGGCCGGTTGCCAGCACTACGAAGAAGGCCACTACACCGCGTGGCGGCGCATTGCCGAGGAACCGCTCGATTTCGTCTTCCACTATGGTGACTACATCTACGAAGGCGAAAGTCAGCCGGGCCTGCGGAAGATGAACGGCCAGCCGTTCACCAACCTGCGCAACCACGTCGGCCCGCAGATCTACACGCTGGATGATTACCGCCGCCGCTACGCCCAGTACAAGAGCGATACGGACCTGCAGGCCGCGCATGCGGCGGCACCGTGGTTCGTCACCTTTGACGACCACGAAGTGGACAACAACTGGGCCGGCGCCGAAGACCAGGATGACACGCCCAGCGAAGTATTCCTGCTGCGCCGCGCACAGGCGTTCCAGGCCTACTACGAGAACATGCCGTTGCGCCGTTCGGCATTCCCGCGCGATGGCCACATGCAGATGTACCGACGTGCACGCTACGGCACGCTGATGGACCTGCACCTGCTCGACACCCGCCAGTACCGCAGCAAGCAGGTGAACATGGCGCTGCGTGAGGAGGTGGAATCGCCGGAGCGCAGCATCGTGGGGGCGAAGCAGGAGCGCTGGCTGTTCGACGGCCTGGCCGATGCCGCACCGCGCTGGCACACCATCGCCCACCAGGTGGCGCTGGGCAACTACATGCGCGAGAAGGATGGGGTGGTGCAGTCGTCCGACGACCAGTGGTCGGGCTATCTGGACAGCCGCCGGCGCCTGCTCGACCACATCCAGAAGGTGGGCTTCGGCAACGTGGTGACCGCCTGCGGCGACGCGCATCGCCACTATGCCAGCGATCTGGTGCAGGACCACCGTGACTCGGGCGTGGTCTCCAGCGAGTTCCTCGCCACGTCGATCACCTCCGGCGCCGATGGCCAGGGTGTGGACGCGTATGCCAGGAACCAGCTTGCGCACAGCCCCTATCTGAAGGCGACCACCGACAAGCGTGGCTACGTGCTGTGCGATGTCACCCGCGATGCGTGGATCGGCGACATGAAGACGCTGGATACCGTGATGCAGCCGAATGGCGCGGTGCAGAGCTGGAAGCGCTATGCGGTGGAGCACGGCCGGCCGGGGCTGCAGGAGGCCTGAATCTACCGGTCTGCGCTGTAGAGCCGAGCCCACGCTCGGCTGCTTTCTCGGGGCAATGCGACCCGGACGAGAAGCAGCCGAGCGTGGGCTCGGCTCTGCAGGGATTCCTCAATCCTGCTCGAACCGCAGTGGTTCGCTGCCCATCGCCGGGTCACTCGTGCCGGGGCGCCCATCCTCGGCGCGACCGGCCAGGCGCAGCATGCTCTCGCCCGCGCCGATCTGCAGGTCATACCAGCCCGCCGTGGGCGTTGCGTCCCACGCCAACGCGGTTTCTGCGTGTGCGGGTAGTACCAGCGCCTGATCGGGCATGTGCCCGGCATAGGCACCAGGCTGCACACGCACCTGCTGCGCGCCGTCACCCAGGTTGCGCAGCCGCAGCCTCAGTTGGCCATCCGTGCGATCAATTGAAGCCTGCAGCGCAGGATCCTTGGCCGCCCCCTGGAAGTGGCGGTGGAAGCCGTTCGGGCCCAGCAGCCACAGGTCATAGCGGCCCTGGGCATCAAGCGGCCAGCGCTCGCGCAGCGCCATGCCCGGGAGCAGCGTGTAGCGGCGCGGCACCGCATCCAGCCGCAGCCGGTCGTAGACATGCAGCACTGCCGCCGCGCCTTCGCAGGATAGCGCCAGATCCACGCCCGAAGCGTCCACCGCAGCCATCGATGCCTGCGGCCGATAGGGCAGGGCGCGCGCCGGGCGTATGCCGACTTCCTGCTTCGCTGGTTTCAGCCCCTCCGGCAGCGCCGGCACGGTTCGCCCTGGCAACGCAGCGGCGCGTGCGGCCACCGCGCTCACGTCGGGCAGGCCGCGTACGAACGGGCGGGTATCGCGCTGGGCGAAGTCGAAGGCGTTGCTGAGGTCGCCGCAGACCGCGCGGCGCCACGGCGAGATGTCCGGTGCCGCCACACCGAAGCGGCGTTCGATCAGTCGAATGACCGAGGTGTGGTCGTAGACCTGCGAGTCGACCCAGCCACCCCGACTCCACGGCGAGATCACATACAGCGGCACGCGCGGGCCCAGTCCATACGGGCGGCCGCGCAGTTCGGCGGCATCGTACTTCTCGTCGCCCGGTGCGGGATTGCGGTGGTATTCGCCCTCGGTACTGACCGAGGACGCACCCGCCCAGCCGCCATCCACCGGCGAAGGCGGTGCCGGTGGCGGCATGTGGTCGAAGAAGCCGTCGTTCTCATCGAACATCAGCAGCAGGGCGGTGCGGCTCCAGACTTCCGGATCGGCAGTCAGCGCATCCAGCACGCGCGCGGTATAGGCCGCGCCCTGCGCCGGACTGGAGGGTCCGGGGTGCTCGCTGCCGGCCGCGTCGGCGATGATGAAGCTGACCTGCGGCAGGCGCCCGGCCAGTACGTCCTGGCGTAGCTGTGGCAGGCCACGGGTGCTGACCCCGCGTGCGCGCAGTTGCGGGTCATGCCCGGGTGCAGCACTGTACGCCCGACGGAACGCCTCGAAGCCGGCCAGCGGGTTGTCGGTGAAGTTGTCCGCCATGTCCTGGTAGATCTGCCAGGACACGCCGGCCTTCTGCAGGCGCTCGACATGGCTGGTCCAGCGGTAGGACGCCGGATGCCCGCCGTGTTCGGGGAAGTTGTCATGCGAGTTGGCGATCACCGGGCCGCCGGCGCGGGCCTGTGCATCGTTGTGGCCGGTCCACAGGAACACCCGGTTCGGGTTGGTGCCGGCCTGCATGGCGCAGTGGTAGGCGTCGCAGATCGTGAACGCATCGGCCAGCGCGAACTGGAACGGCATGTCGCTGCGCTGGAAGTAGCCCATGGAGTGGTTCTGCTTGGCCTTCGGCCAGTGCCCCATGCGGCCGTGGTCCCAGGCGCGCTGCGCATCGGGCCAGGTGTGCGGCGTGCCTTCCACCCGCATGTAGCCGAAGTGCGCGGCGGTATCCAGCGGGAACGGTGCGATCGCCCGCGTGCCACTGGCATCGGGCTGCAGCCACAGGTTGCGCGCGCGGCCACCGGCCTGCAGCGCGGGGGCCGGGGCCACGAAGCGGTCACCGAAACCACGTACGCCCGGCAGCGTGCCGAAGTAGTGGTCGAACGAACGGTTCTCCTGCATGAACACCACGATGTGCTGCAGGTCTTCGAGGCTGCGCGTCTGCGCGGCGGGGGCGATCGCTGCGGCCCGGGCGATGCTGGGCAGCAGCGGGGCAAGGCCGGCGGCAACGCCGGCCTGCAACAACCGGCGTCGGCCGATATCGGTCACGGGCTCACTCACAGGTCCACGCGGAAGGAGATGCCGACGGTGCGCGGGGCGCCGATGAAGGCGTTGTCGCGGCCGTCCACCCCCGCAAGATACCGCTTATCGGTGAGGTTGCTCACCACCAGGTTGGCACCCATGCCCTTCAGGCGCGGCGACAGGCCCTGCAGGTCGAAACCGATGTTGGCATTGAACACGGTGGCCGAGGGCAGCTTGTTGACGTTGGCGGCATCAAGGTAGCGCGTGCCCAGGTACCGTCCGGAGAGGCCGAAGTTCCAGTTGGCGCCCTGCCAGTCGGCCGACAGCACCAGGGTGTTCTCCGGCTGGCCGATCACCTTGGCACCGTCGACGATGCCGAGCTGCGTATCGCGTGCGGCATTGCCACTGCCCAGGTATTTGGAGCGGTTGTAGGTGTAGGCCGCGTTGATCCGCCAGCCATTGTCCCACCCATAGCCGAACGCCGCTTCCAGGCCGTTGCTTTCCACGCCACCGAAGTTCTCGTAGACGCCGTCGGTCTCGCCCAGGTAGTCGATGCCGCTGACGAAGCCCGCCGGCAGGTAGACGATGCGGTTGTCGAACTTGATGTTGTACAGGGTCACCGAGGCGGTCAGCGGCCAGCGGCTGATGCGCATGCCCACTTCGATGTTGTCGGCGGTCTCCGGTTCGACATTGCGGAAGCGCTGCGGGTCGGTCTCGCCAAGTACGCCTGAAGGAATGGCGGCGAAATTCTGCGAGAAGCCGGCGAACAGCTCCATGCCTTCCACGCCCGGTGCCCAGGTGAAGCCGGTGGACAGCAGCGGATCGGACCTGGAATCGGATTTGACGTGCTCGCTGGCACCGATCACGCGGCGGCGCGACTGGTCGACGAAGAACTGCTTCACGCCCAGGCGGGCACTGAACGGCCCGAAGCGGGCCACGTCCTCGACGTAGTACATCTGCTCGTCAACCTTGTACTTGTCCTCGAACTGCACCCAGTACGGCTGGTGGTCGAAGGCGATGTCCTGGCCGACATTGAGCAGGCGGTGCCAGTCACGGCGTGCCGAACGGTCCAGCTTCTCCACCCACAGGCCGCCACGGATCGTGTTGTCGATCGCACCGAAGGTCTGCCGCCATTCGACGTCGGCGGTCACGCCCATGCGGTCGTTGTCGTAGTGGGTGTGGCGGTAGGACTGCGCGCCCAGCACGTTGCCCGCGTAGCAGTTCGGATCGTACTCGGCGGTGAAGCCCAGGCGCGGGGTGCAGCTGGCCAGGCGCTGCGCGGCGCTGCCATCGGGATTGACGAAGAAGATCTGGCCACGGTTGCTGCCGCCGTACACGGTCTTGCCACCGAGATATTCCGATTCGGGGCGGCCCGCACCCTCATCGCTGACCTGCGCCAGGTAGGGTGGCAGCCAGTCGCCACGACCTTGCATGCGGTGCCCGTAGGCGGCCACCGAGGCCTTGAACCCGTTGCCGCCGTCGAAGGCCGCACGCAGGTAACCAAAGGTGTTCTCGCGCAGTGCACGCGAGCCGGAACGGTAGTTCTGGTCCAGATACGGAATGCCGGTGAGGGTGCCGACCAGGTTGTCGCGATCCGGATTGGTGGCAAAGCCCTTCGGTGAGACGCTGGTGTATTCCGGCTCGTCGGCATCGTTGTAGGACAGGTAGCCGGTCAGGGTCCAGCGATCCAGTTCGGTGATGAACTTGCCGGCGATGTGGTCGTTGCTGGCGTGGCCGGTGCCGTCGATCCAGTCGTGCACCTTCGACGAGGAGGCGCTGATCCACGCGCGGGTGTGGCCGCCGAGCAGGCCGGTGTCGTAGCGCACGTAGTACTTGCGCGCCTCGTTGTCACCGGCGCCGACCACGAAGCGCAGGCGGCTGTCCTGCAGCGGATCGCTGGTGAGGAAGTTGAGCGTGCCGCCCAGTGCTTCGTTCGATCGCGAGGAGATGTCAGCGGTGCCTTGGCTGACTTCCACCGTCTCCAGGTCGAGGGTGTCGATGTAGCGGTTGGCCAGCGAGCCGCCGCCGTAGCCGGAGCCGCCGTTGGGCAGGCCGTCGATGGTGGTGCCGATCTGCTGGGTATCACGATTGGTGACGAACCCGCGCATGCTGATCTGCGTGCCCCACACCGACGAGCCGGTGGCGTCGGCCTCGCTGACCACCACGCCGGGTACTTCGTTGAGCGCATCGTTGACGCTGCTCATCACGGTCTGCCTGTTCAGTGTTTCTGCGCGCACCGACGTCTTGGCGTAGCTGGTGGCCTGGCCGATCACCTGCACCTGGTCGAGGGTACGCGCATCGCTGCTGCGCGCTTCGCCCGTATCGCCCTGCGGTGCTTCTGCGAGGGCGTCCAGGGCGGGGGCGATCAGCAGGGCAAGCAGCGAAACACGGGGAAAGCGCGCAATCGTTCGCATCGATACCGGACCTTGGGGGGAGAGAAGCCCCCGAGTGTCGACAGCACCAATGACATCGACATGACGTAGAGATGCAGGAACCGTGTTGTGTGACGGCCGACGCCCCCGGCCGCCTGCCTGTCAGTACCGCGCGTCCTTGGGTTTCGGGTCGCGCGGCCAGTCCTTGGCCTTGTTGGCGAAGTCCGGGCGTGGCTGGTTGATGAAGTAGCTGGCGATGTCCACCGCATCCTGGTCGGGCATCACCTGCTGCCCAAGCGGCGGCTCGCGGGTCACCGCCGGTGGCATGTTGTGCTTGATGAAGCCGGCGGCCTTGTACAGGCGCGCCATGCCCGCGCCGATGTTGAAGCTGTGGTCGCCCCATAGCGGCGGGAAGGCGATGTCACCGCTGGCGTCGCGCCGTCCTTCGCCGTTGTCGCCATGGCAGGCGGCGCACTGCACGGCGTACAGCGCCTGGCCGCGGACCGGGTCCGGGGTCAGCGTGCTGTCGATCGGTCCCTCACTGGGGGCGGCTACCTTTGCACCTTCTGGCACACGACTGCTCAACCACGCCATGTAATCGAGCATCGCACGCATCTGCGGCGAGTCCTTCGGCAGCGGCTTGCCGTTCATCGAACGCTGCAGGCAGCCGTTGATGCGCTCGGTCAGCCCGATCACCTTGCCCGGACGCGGCATGTAGCGCGGATAGGCGCCGCCGCCGGTATTGAAGTAGTGATTGCCGAAAGGCCGCTTGCCCTCAGCCATGTGGCACGAGTTGCAGTTCAGATCGTTGCCGACATTGTCCGGCAGCAGCCGTGCGGTCTCGTTGAGGATACGGCGGCCGAGCATCACCGATTCGGCATTGCCGAGCCCGGCGATTTCTTCGGCGCTGGGCGCATGGTAGTGGCCGACCACCTTGCCCTGCGCATCGAGGATATCGATCGTGCTGGCCACGGCGGCATCCAGGTCCGGGTACAGATGACGGTAAGCGAGGGTACCGGCGCCGGCCAGCAGCACGAGGGTGATCGCACTGCCGATCAGCAGGCGGGAGCGTTTGCGCGAACGTTTCATCGTGCGGCCTCCTGCGGAACGTAGTGCACCGGCTTGTCGCGCACCACCCGGCGCATGCGCGCCACGTCGACCTCGCTCACTGCACTGGCGTGGTTGCCCCAGCTGCTGCGGATGAAGGTCAGGATCTGTGCCAGCTGCGCATTCGGCAGCTGCTCGAAGCCGGGCATGGTGAAGGCCATGCGGTCATGCGGGGTATGCGGCGTGCGGCCGCCGATCAAGGTCACCTGCACCAGCGAGCTGGGGTCATCGGCGAACACGATCGAGTTGCCGGCCAAGGCTGGATAGACGCGCGGCATGCCGCGCCCGTCGGCGCGGTGGCAGGCCTGGCAGTGCTCGGCATAGGCCAGCGAACCGGCCACGCGGTAGTCGCCGCTACGCAGTGCGGCGGTGGTGGTGTCGGTACCGGGCGACCACTGTGCGCTGCGTCCTTCGCGGGCGGGCAGCTGCTTCAGGTAGCGCGCCATCGCCAGCAGGTCGGCGTCGGACAGGTACTGCGTGCTGTGCTCGACCACGTCGGCCATGCCGCCGAAGGCTGCCGAGCGATCGGTGCGACCGGTGCGCAGGAAGTCGACGATCTCGCCCTCGCTCCAGCTGGCCAGGCCGGTCGACTCGTTGCGCAGGTTCTTCGCATACCAGCCTTCCAGTACCGAGCCGGACAGGAACTGGCGGCTGCCATCATCGGCCATGGCCTTTTCCTGGAACGCCAACCCGCGTGGCGTGTGGCAGGCACCGCAGTGGGCCAGGCCTTCCACCAGTTCGGCGCCGCGCTGCTGGCTGGCATCCAGCGACGGATCCGGGTTGAACGTGCGCGGGCGTGCGAACAGCAGCTGCCACCAGGCCAGTGGCCAGCGCATGTTGGCCGGCCACGGGATCGTGCTGTCGGCGTTGTCCTGCTTCACCGGTTGCACCGAGCCCATGAAGTAGGCGTACAGCGCCTTGATCTCGGCGTCGCTGGCGATCACGTACGAGGCGTACGGCATGGCCGGATACAACGGCTGCCCATCGTGGCGGATGCCGCGACGTACCGCACGCTCGAAGTCGGCGTAGTCGTAGGCGCCAATGCCGGTGTCCGGATCGGGCGTGATGTTGGTCGAGTAGATCGTGCCCATCGGCGTCTGCATGCCGAGGCCACCGGCGAACGGCTTGCCGCCGGGCGCGGTGTGGCAGGCCGCGCAGTCGGCCGCGCGCGACAGGTATTGTCCCTGCGCGATCAATGCCGGATCGTGGATGTCGACCTGCGCGGCCTGTCGCGGTGCGAACCAGTAGGGCGTGGTGCGGGCGACGCCGTAGGCGGCGGCCAGCGTGGCGGCCAGGGCAATGGCGAGCTTGAACGAGGTGCGCATGGCGGCACTGTGGGCAATCCCGCGCGCGCGTTCATTGATCCGGATCAATGACTGAACAGATACAGCTTGTACACCAAGCTGAATCGTTCCTGCGTTGTCATCAAGCCGTCATCCATGCGCGATAGATGGCCCACGCGCGCGTCGCTAACCTGCCACGCAGTCGCACCTTTTCCCCGATCGCCCATGAAGCGCCTGCTGCTGTTGTTGCTGGCGTGCGCCGGCCTGTGGCTGGCTGCATGCTCGTCCTCGATCAATGCCTCGTCCACCTCGCTTGCCGATCGGCTGATCGCGCCGGGTGGCGTATCGACCCTGCTCGATCGTCCGCGTATTGCTGCGGCCATTGCCGAACTGCCCAATCGCCACGGCTTCGCGCCGGGCCGCGATGGCGTGCCGATCTTCTGGCGTGTGTTCGATCCTGGCGATTACGGCGCGCGTTACCACTACCTGCCGCAGCGCCACGAGAACGGCCTGCCGCTGGATACCGGCCTGAGCCTGGCAGTACCGCAGCCGTTCCGCGCGCAGGCACCGCGCGGTACCGTGGTGCTGCTGCACGGCTGGATGATGAACGGTGATTCGATGCTGCCGTGGTCGTTGCAGTTGGCCGAATCCGGCTACCGCGTGGTCACGCTTGACCTGCGCAACCATGGACAGTCCGGTACCGGGCCGTCGGGCTATGGCACCTATGAATCCGACGATGTGGTGGATGTGATCGGCGAGCTGCGCGCGCGTGGTGAAGTAACCGGCCCGCTGTACCTGTTCGGCGTGTCCTATGGCGCCGCCACAGCGGTATTCACCGCCGACAAGCTCGGCGACCAGGTGGAAGGGGTGGTGGCGATGGAGTCGTTCGCCAATGCCGGTGTGGCGATCCGCACGATGATTCCACACCTGATGGGACTGCAGCCGGAAGGCCTGAAGGCGCAGGCGATGGCGTCGTACGCGCGCTGGCGCTACGGCGGCCAGGACATCAACCAGGTGATCGCCGCCGCCAGCCGCCGTATCGACGTCGATCTGGACCGCGTGGATGTAGCGCGCGCGCTGGCCGATACCCGCGCCTGCGTGCTGCTGCTGCACGGCCAGGGCGACCAGCACATTCCGGTCAGCCAGGGCCGCGAACTGGCCCAGGCCAACCCGCGCGCGCACTACATCGAGATGCGCGGCGAGGACCACATCACCCTGCCGCTGCGGCTGGACCTGCTGGCCGGCGTGGTCGATGACTGGATGGCGCGCGACGAACACCACCCGAAGAGCGCCTGCCCGGCCCCACAGCTGCCGGCCCAGGCCGAGTGGCTGGCCCACCGCTGAAAAAAGGGGACGGAGGGAATTAAGTCGTTTCCCGCACAGTTGGACCAGAAACGACTTAATCCCCTCCGTCCCCTTTTTCTGTCAGGCCACGCGTCGTGCCAGCGAGTGGGCAGACGCCGCGACGCCCAGCAGCAGCGCGGCCACGCACAGGAAGGCGAAGCCGAGGCTGGTGGCGTGTGCCAGTGCACCGATCGCTGCCGGGCCGGCGAGGATGCCGGCGTAACCCAGCGTGGTGACTGCGGTGATTGCGATGCTCTCCGGCATCACCCGCTGCTGGCCGGCCATTGAGAACAGTGCCGGCACGATGTTGGCGCAGCCCAGCCCGACCAGCACATAGCCCGCCAGCGCCACCGGGAACGAGGGTACCAGCGTGGCCAGGGTGAAACCTGCTGCGGCGGTGATGCCGCCGAAGACCAGGGTGCGGGTGCGGCCGAGGCGCTCGACGATGCCGTCGCCGAACAGGCGCATCGCGGTCATTGCCAGGGTGAACAGCGCGAAGCCGGCGCCAGCCTGGTCACGCGGCACCTGCCGCACTTCGGCCAGGAACACCGCGCTCCAGTCCAGCATCGAGCCCTCGGCGAGGAACACCACGAAGGCCAGCACGCCGATGAACAGCACCACGCCGTGCGGCAGCGCCAGCAGTGGGCCGTCGTGCAGGATCCGTTGCGGGCGCCAGTGCGGCGCCGACAGCACCGCGACCAGCAGCAGTGCCGCCACCGAAACCAGCGCGGCCAGCCACAGCGGTGTACCCAGGATCAGCAGGCCGGTCATGCAGCCGGCGCCGACGAAGCCACCGATGCTGTAGAAGGCGTGGAAGCCGGACATCATCGCGCGCCCGGCGTCGCGCTCGACCGCGACCGCCTGCATGTTCATCGCACAATCCAGCGCACCGACGCCGGCGCCGAACACGAACAGCGCCGCACCCAGCGCCACCGGCGAGGGCGCCAGCACCAGCAAGGGCAGGGCGCACAGCATCATCGCGCAGGTGATCACCATCACCCGGCGGCAGCCCAGCCGCCCGGTCAGCGCGCCCGCCAACGGCATCGCCAGCAGCGAGCCGAGCCCAAGGCACAGCAGCACGGCGCCGAGGCTGGCGTCGGACAGCCCGGCCTTGGCCTTGGCGTAGGGCACCATCGGCGCCCATGCGGCGGTGGCGAATCCGGGAATGAAGAAGGCGGCGCGGGTGGCGTGCTGCTGGGCACGGGGGGATGAAGGCGTCATGCGCGATGCGAAGCTCCAGGGAACAGTCATGAAAACGATTTCAGACTGACTCGGCAAGTGCCATGCGCGACATCGGGCGACGCATACGATTGCAGTGACCCGATTGCGTCACCAGCGATTAACGCCACGCGCGGACAGTGGCTGCACGGTCTGCATTCCGCCGGCCGCTGCCGGAGACCTGTACATGAGCACGACACCGACCATCCTCCTCGTCCATGGCTTCTGGGGCGGGGCCGCACACTGGGCCAAGGTGATCCTGGAACTGCATCGCAACGGCCACGACCGTGTGCAGGCGGTGGAACTGCCGCTGACCTCGCTGGCCGACGACGCAGGGCGCACCCGGAAAATGATCCGGCAGATCGACGGGCCGGTGCTGCTGGTCGGCCACTCCTATGGTGGCGCGGTGATCAGCCAGGCCGGTAACGAACCCAACGTGAAGGGCCTAGTCTACATCGCCGCGTTCGCGCCCGATGCCGGCGAGAGTCCCGGTGGCATCACCCAGCAGCACCTGCCGGAGGCGGCACCGAACCTGGCACCTGACAGTGATGGCTACCTGTGGCTGCGTGCGGACAAGTTCCAT
The DNA here is from genome assembly GCF_059369555.1 of Stenotrophomonas sp. YJH_SMC_21. Taxonomy (NCBI): domain Bacteria; kingdom Pseudomonadati; phylum Pseudomonadota; class Gammaproteobacteria; order Lysobacterales; family Lysobacteraceae; genus Stenotrophomonas; species Stenotrophomonas sp. YJH_SMC_21. Next base: position 84,366 of record NZ_JCAFSU010000003.1, on the reverse strand, counting down.
GAGAGCTTCTGCCAGGATCTGAGCGAGGACGAAGGCCGGGTGATGGCCGTTACCCAGAAGGCACCGCTGGCCAGCACCTTCGGTGATGCGGTCAGCGACCCGGCGTGGAAGCACATGCCGAGCTGGTACCAGCTGTCCCGCCAGGACCGCATGATCGCGCCGGAAAACCAGAAGGCCATGGCCGCAAGGATGCAGCCCAGGCGCCTGCTGGAGCTGGATGCGAGCCATGCCTCGCTGGCTTCGCAGCCGAAGGAAGTGACCGCGCTGATCCTGGAGGCCTGCGCCGCCATCGCCGGCTGATTCCGCGCCAGCGCTCCGCACGACAGCCGCGGCGCAGGGGAGTACACTCCTGCGCCGCGGCTGTCCGGCCGCGTCCCTCTCTTCCCTCCAGCCGCCGCCAGAGGATCCCACCCTATCGTGGAGGTCCCGCCGTGCTGTCTGTGCCTGTTGTCCATACGCCGTCCCCCTTGCCGCGTCGCCGCGCGTTGCCGCAGGCGCTGGCCCGGGGTTTGCTGATCGCTGCACTGGGCAGCAGCGGTATTGCTGCTGCGCAGTCCAGTACGGATCCAGCCAAGGATTCGCAGGCGCCTGCATCACAGACCCTGCAGACCGTGCAGGTCACCGCCAACCTGCTCGGTACCATCACCGAGGGCAGCGGCGCCTATACGCCCGGCACCATTGCCACCGCGACCCGCCTGGTGCTGACGCCACGGCAGACCCCGCAGACCATCAGCGTGATCACCCGCGCACAGATGGATGACTTCGGCCTGCACGGCATCGACGACGTGATGCGGGTGACCCCCGGCATCAGCATCGTCACCTACGACAGCGAACGCACCGAGTACTACGCGCGCGGCTTCGCGATCCAGAACTTCCAGTACGACGGCATTCCGATGTCGCGCAATTCGGCGTACTCCGCCGGCAACACGCTCAGCGATACCGCCATCTACGACCGCATCGAAGTGCTCAAGGGCGCGACCGGCCTGCTGACCGGCATGGGCGATCCGGGTGCGACCATCAACCTGGTGCGCAAGAAGCCGGGCAAGGACTTCGCCGGCAGTGCTTCACTGGGTGTCGGCCGCTGGGACGACTACCGCGCCGAGCTTGATGTGGGTGGCCCGCTGACTGCCGATGGCCGCGTGCGTGGCCGTGCCGTGGGTGCCTGGGAAGACAAGCGCTCCAACCTGGACAACTACCAGCGCACCAGCAAGGTCGGCTATGCCGTGGTGGAAGCCGATCTGGGCGATCGCACGCTGCTGTCGGTCGGTGGCGACGTGATGGACAGCGACCCGAAGGGGTCGACGTGGGGCGGCATTCCGCTGCTGGACAGCGCCGGCAACTTCAACCGCATGCCGCGCTCGTTCAACAATGGTGCGCAATGGGCCGGCTGGCGCCAGTACGTGCGTACCGGTTTCACCACGTTGGAGCACACGTTCGCCAACGATTGGATTGCCAAGCTGCAGCTCAACCACCAGGTCAACGGCTATGACGCCGCATTGGCCGGTGCCGCCGCCGGCAATCCTGATCCGTTGACCGGCGAGGGCGTCAGCCTGTGGCTCGGCAAGTACGTTGGCAAGACCGTCAGCAATGCCGCCGACTTCTATGTGAGCGGGCGTTTCGGCCTGTTCGGGCGAGAGCATGAGCTGGTGGTCGGTGGCAGTGCCTCGCGCAAGCGCTGGACCAATACCGGCTACGGCCCGCAGGCGGGGTTCCCGGATACCGTGCCGGACTACAGGACCTGGAATGGCGACATTGCCGAACCGCAGTGGCAGCGCACCTATGACAACAATGAAGTGACCCGCGAGAATGGGCTGTACGTGGTTGGCCGCTTCGATCTGGCCGATCCGTTGAAGCTGATCGTCGGCAGCCGCCTGGCCAGTTACCGCTCGCCGGACACGCGAGAGACCGGCGTCCATGTGCCCTATGCCGGCGTGGTCTACGACCTCGGCGAGCATTACTCGGTGTATGCCAGCTACAGCACCATCTTCAAGCCGCAGGGCGAGCGTGACGAGCAGGGCAAGGCACTGGATCCACTGGAGGGCCGCAGCTACGAGGTTGGCCTGAAGGCTGAGTTCTTCGATGGACGCCTCAATGCCAGTGCGGCGCTGTTCCAGCTTGATCAGGACAACTTCGCCCAGCCCACCGGCGGCAAGACACCGGATGGCCAGGATGCCTACCGCGCCTTGATGGGCGTGCGCACCAAGGGTTACGAGCTTGAAATGTCGGGTCAGCTGGCCGAGGGCTGGCAGGTGCAGGGTGGGTTCTCCCACAAGATTGCCCGCCAGGCGGGCACCAAGGTGACCACGCTGGAACCGGAGAACCAGTTCAGCCTGCACACCCGCTACCGTCTGCGTGGCGCCTGGCAGGCGCTGACGCTGGGTGGTGGCGCACGCTGGCAGGATTCGACTTTCGGCGAGATCACCAACCCGGCCACGCGGGCCAAGGTGGTGCATCGCACGCAGCCGTACTGGTTGCTCGATGCGATGGCGCGCTACCAGTTCAACGATCGCCTGTCGGCCACGGTCAACGTCAACAACCTGCTCGACAAGCGTTACTACACGATCTTCAACTGGTACAGCACCTACACCTGGGGTGAGCCGCGCAACGTGCGGTTGAGCTTGAATTACAGGTTCTGACGCAGATGCGCCCGCGATGCTCTGCAGCATCGCGGGCGATGTGGTTACAGCGGCAGGTCGAACACCAGCACTTCGGCATCGTTGCCGTTTTCCAGCGTCAGCTGGGCTTCGTCGCTGACCTGCAGCGCATCACCGGCTTCCAGGGTGATGCCGTTGACCTGCAGCTGCCCACGGGCCACCTGCACATAGGCGCCACGACCGTTGCCAAGCGCATGGTGCAGCTTCTGGCCGCCATCGAGGATGGTGGCGAAGATGCGGGCATCCTGGTGGATGCGCAGCGAACCGTCGGCACCGTCCGGCGAAGCGATCAGGCGCAGCTGGCCGCGCTTGGTCTCCGGTGCGAAGTGGGTCTCCTCGTACGACGGCGTGATGTTCTCGGTGTCCGGGAAGATCCAGATCTGCAGGAAGTGCACGGTATCGTCGGCGGAATGGTTGAACTCGCTGTGGGTGACGCCGCTGCCGGCGCTCATGCGCTGCACGTCGCCGTAACGCAGCACCGAGCCGGTGCCCATCGAGTCCTTGTGTTCCAGCGCACCGCCCAGCACGTAGGAGATGATTTCCATGTTGCTGTGGCCGTGGGTGCCGAAGCCCTGGCCGCCGATCACCTTGTCTTCGTTGATCACCCGCAGCGGGCCGAAGCTGACGTAGCGCGGGTCGTAGTAGTTGGCGAAGGAGAAGGTATGGCGCGAGGACAGCCAGCCATGCTCGGCCAGGCCACGGGTAGCGCTCTTGCGGATCTGCAGCATGATGGAATCTCCTTGTTCGATGGTTTCGATGGGGCGGGGTGGGCCAGTAGCCGCTGTGTTTCCCCGTTGGAGAGAAGTATCCGCTTGCGCCCGGGGTTTGAAAAACGGATAGTTTTGACGTCCATCATCGAAAAATTCGAATGCTCAAGCTCAGCCTCGATGCCCTGCAGATCCTGGATGCCATCGACCGCCGCGGCTCGTTTGCCGGCGCCGGCAAGGCCCTGCACAAAGTGCCCTCGACCATCTCCTACACCGTGGCCAAGCTGGAGGAGGACCTGGGTGTTCAGCTGTTCGACCGGGTCGGCCCGCGCGCCGAACCGACCGAGGCCGGCCGCGCGCTGCTGGACGAGGGCCGGCACCTGCTGCGCGCCGCCCGCGAGCTGGAACTGCGGGTGCGCCGGGTGGCGTCGGGCTGGGAGACCGAACTGACGCTGGCGGTGGATTCGGTGTTCCCGACCTGGCTGCTCGGCCCGGATATCGCCGCGTTTCGTGAGGCCGAGGCACCGACCCGGCTGCGATTGATCGGCGAGGCCCTGTCCGGCACCTGGGAGGCCCTGCTGGACCGCCGTGCCGACCTGCTGGTCGGCGCGCCGGGTGAGGGCCCCAGTGGCGGTGGTTACGTGGTCGAGCCGCTGGGCACGGTGGAGTTCGTGTTCGCGGTCGCGCCCGGTCATCCGTTGGCCGCAGTGCCGGGTGTGCTGGGTCGCGAGCAGCTGGTCGAGCACTGCGCGATCGCGGTCTCTGATTCCGCGCGCAGGCTGCTGCCGCGCACGGTCGGCTTGTTGATGGGGCAGGAGATGCTGACGGTGCCGGACATGGCCAGCAAACTGAAGCTGCAGTGCGAAGGCGTGGGATTCGGTTTCCTGCCCGAACCGTGTGCGCGCGCTGCGGTGGCGCGCGGCCAGCTGGTGATCCGTGAGGTGGAGGAACACAAGCCGGAAGAGACCTTCTGGCTGGCCTGGCGCACCGGAGAGGATGGCGCCGCACTGCGCTGGTGGCGCGAGCGCCTGCGCAGGCCGGAGCTGCTGTCGCAGTGGTGGCAGGCAATGGCCAGGGGGGAGGGGTTTGGCAGGGCTGCGCCCTGCACCCGCTACGATCCAGAGCAACAGCAACAGCAACAGCAGAAGCTGGTTTCCTGAGGGATGGCGGGGTGGGTCCGGTTGCGGGAGACGCCGTAAACCCGTCCTTGGGGGCTTGGCCGCGGCATCCATGCCGCGGACACTCCCGCAACCGGACCCACCCCGCCTTCGACAGTTTCCGCGATCTGTCGGAACGGCGTACTGCTCTGGTAGGTGTCGACCTTGGTCGACACGGTAGATCCACGCCATGCGTGGATGCTCTTCGATCAATTGTCGAAATGTTCGAACTCGATGGAGATTCATCCACGCATGGCGTGGATCCATCAGATCGCGGAAATCTGTCAGAGGTGGGGCGGTGTCGGAGTGCGGGGTGTCAGCCGCATGGATGCGGCTGCCAAGCCTACATGGACGTACTTGCGGCGTCCCCGCACTCCGACACCGCCCCGCCATCCCACGGAATGCCAGCTTTTGCCGTGGCCGTTGAGGTTGCCGGCCAGCGGCCGGCACTACCAGGGTGCAGGGCGCAGCCCTGCCGAAAAACACACATAAAAAAACAGCAGGCCGAGGCCTGCTGTTTCGGTGTAATGGTGCGCCCGGAGAGATTCGAACTCCCGACCGCCTGGTTCGTAGCCAGGTACTCTATCCAACTGAGCTACGGGCGCCAATTACATGAACTTGTTGTGCTGACTGTGTATGGTGCGCCCGGAGAGATTCGAACTCCCGACCGCCTGGTTCGTAGCCAGGTACTCTATCCAACTGAGCTACGGGCGCGCGGTACACAATCAAATTTTACTGCATTTCCAGCGGCGGATGCTGGAAACCTGTCGAGTGGTGCGCCCGGAGAGATTCGAACTCCCGACCGCCTGGTTCGTAGCCAGGTACTCTATCCAACTGAGCTACGGGCGCCCTGCGACAGGAGCGGAATTATGCGGATGTCGGCGCGTACCGTCAACAGTTTTGTGAAAATTTTCATCCAACTGAATGAAAAAGCTGTCAGCCACGGCATCAGGGGCCTTCAGCCACGCGAAATGATCGGCGCGCGTGCCCAGTTCCTGCGCGGACAGCACGCGCAGCTGCGCGTCCACATTCGGCAGCTTCGCCAGCAGCGTCTGCATCGATCCGGTGGGGGCCAACCAGTCGTGCTCCATCAGCACCGCCTGTGCGCTGCCATGCACACGCGCCATCTGCGCATCGAGGTCTTCGTCCATGCCGACGGCGGCGTAATGGTTGTTCAGGCCGACGCGTGCCCAGTCGGCAATCAGTCCGCGCGCTTCGGTGCCACCAAAGCCGAGGCGACGGCCATGCAGCACGCCCTGGCGCTGTGCGATCCACGGCAGGAAGCGGTAGACCAGCGGCAGCAGCCAGCCACGCGGTGGTGGGAATCCGCGCCAGAACGGTGAGCCGCTGGCGGCCAGCCACAGCCGGTTGAAGTGCTGCGGGTTGCGGCCGGCATGCACGCAGGCCAGCTGCCCGCCCAGGCTATGGCCGCCGATGATCCAGGGCAGGGCGTCGCCTTCGTCATCCGCTGCGGCCAGGACGGCCTGGCTGGTCGGCAGATCCTGTTCGAGTACCTCGCGATAGCCCCAGTCCTGCGTGCGCGATGGGCGCAGCGAACTGCTGCCGTTGCCGCGCCACTCGTGCAGGTAGACCGCCACGCCCTTCGCCGCCAGCGCCAAAGCCAGTGGCAGGTAGTGGCGCGCGGCCACGCCCAGTGCCGGCAGCCACAGCAGGCGTGCGATGGGCTGTGCGGGCACGCAGGCGATCACCTCGAAGCGATGGCCGTCGTCGCACTGCACGGCAAGGACGCTCGGCGTCGGGCTCATGCGTGGGGTGCCGCGCCGAAGTGGTCGAGCACCAGCACCTCGCTGCGGCCGGGGGCATAGCCCTGCTGCAGGCCGCGTGCAACGTAGTCGATACCGGCTTCGCAGGCGTTGGCCAGGCTCAGGCCATTGCACAGCTGCGCGGCGATGGCCGAGGCCAGCGTGCAGCCGGTGCCATGTGCGTCCAGCGGCAGGCGCGCGTGGATGAATTCTTCGCTGCTGACGCCGTCGAAGTAGCGATCGATCACGCGATTGCCCTCATGCAGGTGGCCACCCTTGAGCAGCACTGCGCCGGCACCGAGGTCGAGCAGGGCCGAGGCGGCCTGTTCTGCGTCTTCGCCGTTGCTGATCTTCCGGCCGACCAGCAGTTCTGCTTCCGGCGTATTGGGGGTGATCAGCGTGGCCAGCGGGATCAGGCGCTCACGCATGGCCTGCAATGCGCTGTCTTCCAGCAGGCGTGCCCCACTGGTGGCGACCATCACCGGGTCCAGTACCACGTGTGGCGGGCGGTGCTTTTCGAGTGCATCAGCGACGGCATGGATCACTTCGGCGTTGGCCAGCATCCCCAGCTTCACCGCGTGGATGTCGAAGTCGTCGAAGCAGGCATCCAGCTGCGCGCGCAGGAACTCGATGGGTGGCACGTGCACGGCGATGACGCCGCGGGTGTTCTGCGCGGTCAGTGCAGCAATCGCGGAAAGGCCATGCACGCGGTGTGCGGCGAAGGCCTTGAGGTCAGCCTGGATGCCGGCGCCACCGCCGGAGTCGGAGCCGGCGATGGTGAGGGCGGAAACGGGAGTGGTCGGGCTCATCGGTTGATTGTGCCGTGGTCCCGCAGGGGAAGGTAGATCCACGCCATGCGTGGATGTCCTTGATTCAATACCGCCAACGCGCCCATTGCTGGTACAGCACATAACCCAGCCCGGTCAGGCCAGTCAGCAGGGCGGGGGCGAGCAGGGCGTCGTACTGCCAGCGCATGAACAGCCAGGCGCCGAGGACGCCGCCGGCGAGGAAGCCGCTGATGATCAGGCCGCTGAGGGTCAGCCGCCGTACCTGCAGCGGCAGCCCACGCAGCAGGTGGCCGAGGCCGATGCCGAGGTCGGTGAACATGCCGCTGAGGTGGGTGGTGCGCACCACTGCGCCACTGAAGGTGGTGGCCATCGCGTTCTGCAGGCCGCAGGCCATGGCGGCGGCCAGCGCGCCCCAGATCTGGTGTTGTTCAAAGAGCGGAATGGCCACCAGCAGCAGCGCCGATTCCAGCGCCAGTGCCACGCCATAGCGCCGGCCCAGCTGCAGGGCGCTGTCCTGGATCAGCAGGCCGCTGAGCATCGCGCCCAGCGAGAACGCGATCAGCAGCCCCCACAGGTGCCCGACGGCGCGCCAATCCCCCTGCGCCAGCGCCATGCCCAACTGGCTGGTACTGCCGGTCATGTGGCTGACCGCCTGGTGCTCGAAACCGAGGAAGCCGACCACGTTGACCATGCCGGCCACGCACGAGAGCGCGACCGCGCCGATCCAGACCCAGGTGGGCAGGCGTATTCCCATCGGCGGGGCCCCTCAGGGCCCGCCGAAGCCGCCGTTGAACTGCAGCTCGCTGAAGGTGTTGCTGGCCGGGTCGAACACCGCGCCCCAGAACTGCGCGCCGCCATCGCAGACGCGGATCGCTTCGCGGGCCGGATTGATGCCGCTGTCGTCGGGCAGGTGGAAGGCGTTGATGTAGATCAGCCGCTTGCCGGTGCTTTCGATGCCGACGTACTGGCGGTCGAAGTCCAGCACCTTCGGCACCTGCGCTTCCAGCGACGACAGCTTCGCCTCCAGCTGGTCGATCTGCTGCCGGCTGGGCGCCCAGTACCCCGACACCCGCCCGGCCTCGCGGCCGGGGCTGGTGCGCGAGCAGGTGTCGAGCACCTGCGCGGCGATGATCGGGCGGGTGACCACCCAGGACTGTCCGGTGCGCTCGGCGGTCGGCACGCTGGTCGGGCCGCGAATGGTGGTGCAGGCGCCCAGGGTGGCTGCGAGGGTGATCGCGGCCGTGGGCAGCAGCAGGCGGGTGCAGCGGTTCACAACACCTCCGAAGCGTAATCGGCCAGGCGCGAGCGTTCGCCTCGGCGCAGGGTGATGTGCGCACTATGCGGCCAGTTCTTGAAACGATCCACCGCGTAGGTCAGGCCCGAGGTGGTCTCGGTCAGGTACGGGGTGTCGATCTGCTCGACGTTGCCCAGGCAGACGATCTTGGTGCCGGGGCCGGCACGGGTGATCAGCGTCTTCATCTGCTTCGGGGTGAGGTTCTGCGCCTCGTCCAGGATCAGGTAGCGCGACAGGAAGGTACGGCCGCGCATGAAGTTCATCGAGCGGATCTTGATGCGGCTGGCCAGCAGGTCGTTGGTGGCCTGGCGACCCCAGGTGCCGCCTTCCTGGTTGTGCGTGAGCACTTCCAGGTTGTCGGTCAGCGCGCCCATCCACGGCGTCATCTTCTCCTCCTCGGTACCCGGCAGGAAACCGATGTCCTCGCCGACGCTGACCGTGGCGCGGGTCATGATGATCTCGCGGTAGCGCTGCTGGTCCATCGTCTGCGCCAGGCCGGCGGCCAGTGCCAGCAGGGTCTTGCCGGTACCGGCGGTACCCAGCAGGGTGACGAAGTCGATCTCCGGATCCATCAGTGCGTTGAGCGCGAAGTTCTGCTCGCGGTTGCGCGCACTGATACCCCAGACGGCGTGGCTGCCGTGGCGGAAATCATCGACCAGCGACAGCACTACCTTGCCGTCGCCGACCACGCGGCTGACGCGCAGTTCGACTTCGTCTTCGCCGGGCAGGTAGACGTACTGGTTCGGGTACCACTCCTCGCCGTCCTGCGCCTGGATTTCGTAATGGCTGCGGCCCTTGTCGCTCCAGCTGCGCAGGTCGTCACCGTGGCGCTTCCAGAAGTCTTCCGGCAGCTCGGTGGCGCCGGTGTAGAGGAGGCTGAAATCGTCCAGCGCGCGGTCGTTTTCGTAGTCCTCGGACACGATGCCGGCGATGGCGGCCTTGATCCGCAGGTTGATGTCCTTGGAAACGAACACCACCGGCAGGTCCGGCGTTTCTTCCTTCAGCGCCAGGATCGCGCCAAGGATGGCATTGTCGGGAATGACCTTGCCAAAGCTCTTGCCCGCGTCGAAGTGGCTGGTCTGGAAGCGCAGCTTGCCGGCGCTCTGCTTGCCGCGCAGCTGCAGGCCGTTGGGGCGCTGCAGCGGAATGCCGTCGGCCAGGTTGTCCAGGCCGGATTCCTGCACCAGCTCGTTGAGGAAGCGGCTCACCTGGCGGGCGTTGCGGCTCGCTTCGGAGGTGCCCTTCTTGCCGTTGTCCAGCTCCTCGATCACCTGCATGGGCAGGTAGATGTCGTGCTCCTCGAATTTGAACAGCGCGGTCGGATCGTGCATCAGCACGTTGGTATCCAGCACGTAGATGCGCTTGCCTCGGGTCATCGTCGATTCCTGGTTACGGACAGGGAAAAACCACCACGGCCTGCTGCGGGGCAGGGTGATGGCAGACACAGTAGGCAGTGGGACTCACTTGGACTGGGAGGCCTTCAGTTCGGCGAGAACGGCATCGGCATGGCCGGCAACCTTGACCTTGCGCCAGGACTGCACGATGCGGCTGTCGGGGGAAATCAGGAAGGTGCTGCGTTCGACGCCACGTACCTGCTTGCCGTACATGTTCTTCATCTTGATCACGTCGAAGGCGCTGCACAGCGCTTCGTCGCCATCGCTGACCAGCGGGAAGTTGAAGCCCTGCTTGGCACAGAAGTTGTCGTGCGACTTCACCGAGTCGCGAGAGACGCCGAGCACGACCGCGCCGGCCTTCTTGAACTTCGGCAGCAGGGCGTTGAAGTCGATGCCTTCGGTGGTGCAGCCGGGAGTGCTGTCCTTGGGGTAGAAGTACAGCACCAGCCACTGGCCGGCATAGTCGCCGAGAGTGGCCTGGTTGCCACCGGACAGCGCCAGCGGCAGGGAGAGGGTGGTGCTGTCCAGGGTATCGCCGTTGTTCATGAGGTCCTTCTGTCGAGCCTGGGTTGTTTCTACGACAATTGCATGAAACGCCACGCGCCCGTGAGAGGCGCGCGAAAAATCCGCACTCCCAATCAGAATTTCATCGGGTCCATGATCGCGTCCAGGTTCAGGTGGTCGCAGAACTCAAGGAAATCGTCGCGCAGCGCGGCGATGTGCATGTTGGCCGGCACGCCGATGGTGACCTGTGCACTGAACATTTCCGCACCGGTCTGCATGGCGCGGTAGCGCGTGCTCTGCAGGTTCTCGATGGTGATGCCCTGGCGGTCGAAGAAATCGGCCAGCTGGAACAGGATGCCCGGCTTGTCGGCGGCGATCACTTCGACAATGTACGGCAGCAGGTTGGACTGCGCCTGCTTGGCCGCGGTGCGGTACCAGACCAGCTTCAGGCCTTCCTCGCGCTCCAGCCGGGTCAGCATCGCCTCCAGCTTGGCCACCGAGTCCCAGGAGCCGGTGGCCAGGGCGGTGACCGAGACATCGCGGCCGACCGTGGCCAGGCGTGCGTCCACCAGATTGCAGCCGCTGTCGGCGATGCGGCGGGTGACGGACAGCAGGGGGGACTCCGGATGCGTCGTATAGGCGTTGATCAGGAGGTGGTTTTCGCTCGGCGCGGGGCGCGGGGTGGTGTCGGTCAAGGCGATTCCGGGTAATGCATGCGTTAGTCTGAATGCCCGCCAGAGGCGGGGATCCACCGGTGTCCAGCATACTTGCCCGTGCTTTCGCGCCGCAAGTAACATTCAGGTCGCCCCCGGCCTTTCGTGGCGGGCGTTTTCCCTTTCCAGCCAAGAGCAGCACGTCCTTGTCCCTTTCCGGCCTCATCACCGCGCTGGCGACCCCGTTCCGGGCCGACGGCGCCCTCGATCCCGACGGTTGGCAGCGCCTGCTGCACCTGCAACTGGAAGGTGGCGTCCATGGCGTTGTCGTTGCCGGCTCGACCGGCGAAGCGGCAACCCTCACCGATGCCGAGTACGACCTGCTGCTGGCCAGCGCGGTCGAACGCATTGGCGGCCGCATCCCGGTCATGGCCGGCACCGGCCTGTCCGGTACCGCCAAAACCATCGAACAGACCCGTCGTGCGGCCGCGCTTGGCGCCAGCCATGCACTGGTGGTCACCCCGCCTTACGTGAGGCCGACCCAGGCCGGCCTGATTGCCCATTATCGTGCGGTCGCCGACCAGGGCGGGTTGCCGGTCGTGCTGTACAACGTGCCCGGCCGTACCGGTTGCGACATGCAGCCGGAGACCGTGGCCGAACTGGCCAGCCATCCCAACATCGTCGGCATCAAGGAGGCGGTGGGCGACACCGGCCGGGTGCAGGCGCTGCTCGCACTGCGCAGCCCGCAGTTCGCCGTGCTCAGCGGCGACGACGGTACGGCCGCGCGTTCGATCCGGGCCGGTATCGACGGCCTGATCTCGGTCGGCTCCAATGTGCTGCCCGGCGCCTACCGCCGCATGTGCGAGCTGGCCGCCGCCCATGACCACGAAGCCACCGAGTCCTGGGATGCGCGCCTGCAGCCGTTCCATGATTTCTGCGGTGTTGAACCGAACCCGATTCCGGTCAAGGCGCTGCTGCGCCGTATCGGCATCGGCCATGACCTGCGCCTGCCGCTGCTGCCGCTGTCGGCGTCGCACCACGCGGCCGCCGACCATCTTGCCGGCGACATCGCCGCCCTTGAAGCCCTTTCCAGCCACTGACCTTCCGTCTTGGTCTGACCCAGGAGATTCACATGCGTCAATCCGTTTCCACTGTCCGCGTGCTGTCCTACGCCCTGCTTGCGGTGGCCGTTGCCGCCGGTACCACCGGCTGCTTCAAGCGTGGCGTCAAGGGCGACTACGCCCTGGCCCCGGAAATGCGTCCGCTGGAAGTGCCGCCGGACCTCAACCTGCCGGCCACCACCGGTGACAACAAGGTGCCGGCGCTGGTGTCGGCCACCAAGCCGGCAGCACCGGCGGCCGCGGCTCCGGCCGTTGGCAATACCGGTTTCACCATTGCCGGTGGCAAGGATGAAGCCTTCGCCAAGGTCGGTACCGCGCTGGAAGGCGTGGAGGGCGTGACCATCGCCAGCCGCGCCCAGCTGCTCGGCTCGTATGACGTGGCCTACGAAGGCAGCAACTTCCTGGTCCGCGTGGTCGCCGTCGATGCCGGCGCCTACATCTCCGCGGTCGACCCGCGTGGCCTGCCGGCCACCGCCGAAGCGCCGGTGAAGCTGATCGCCGCGCTGAAGGCGAAGCTGGCCCAGTAAGGGCTGCCTCTGGTAGAGACTGACCTTGGTCGGCGCTTCTGTGCCAACCAAGGTTGGCACCTACCGGATCGCAGGGTTGGCATACCGGATCGCGAGGTTGGCATACCGGATCGCAAGGCTGGCATGCCGGATCTTGCGGTTGGCGTTCACCGGAAAACAGAAAAGGGCGCCCGTGGGCGCCCTTTTCGTTGCCGCCGTGGGCGCTTCTCAGCGCTCCAGCAGCTTCAGCTTGTCCGGCTTGCCATCCCATTCGCCGGCGTCGGCGGGGGGGTCCTTGCGCACGGTCAGCACCGGCCACTCCTTCGCCAGCTCGGCGTTGAGGGCGACGAAGCCTTCCTGGCCGGCGGGGACATCGTCCTCCGGGAAGATCGCATTGACCGGGCACTCCGGCTCGCAGAGGGTGCAGTCGATGCACTCATCCGGGTCGATCACCAGGAAGTTCGGGCCTTCGTGGAAGCAATCCACGGGGCACACTTCCACGCAATCGGTGTGTTTGCACTTGATGCAGTTTTCGGTGACGACAAAGGGCATGGGCTGGGGGTGGATCGATTCCTGAACCCGCCAATTCTAGAACAGGTTGGCCCCCGCTGTCGGCGCGGGGCGGAAATCGGGCGTCTGGCAGGCGCGGCCGTGGCAGTCATTGGCGGCAGGGCGGGGCCTGTGCGACGCTGCGGGTCAGCCGGCTGCGTCGGGTGGCCGGCCCCCTTCCCAGCAGGATCGTCAATGTCACCAGCCCAGCCCAGCATCGCACTCCATGGCGGTGAGAACACTGCATTCATCGTCCTGATCAGCTGCGTGGCCACGCTCGGTGGATTCCTGTTCGGCTTCGACAGTGGTGTCATCAATGGCACCGTCGATGGCCTGCGTCAGGCCTTCAACTCCAGCGAGGCGGCGCTCGGTTTCGAAGTCGCCTCGATGCTGCTGGGCTGCGCGATCGGTGCGTTCCTGGCCGGCTGGCTGGGCGACCGCCTGGGACGCCGCGGTGTCCTGATCGTGTCGGCGCTGATGTTCCTGGTTTCGGCGCTGGGCGCCGGCGCCGCCCACGCCTCGTGGCTGTTCATCGCGGCCCGCGTGCTGGGCGGCTTTGCAGTAGGGGCGGCCAGCGTGATGTCGCCGGCCTACATCGCCGAGGTGGCCTCGGCGCGCTATCGCGGGCGCCTGGCCACAGTGCAGCAGATGGCGATCATCTGCGGCCTGTTCGCGGCGTTCCTCAGCAACTACCTGCTGGCCCGCGCCGCCGGGGCGTCGACCGAGCCGCTGTGGCTGGGCCATGAGGCGTGGCGATGGATGTTCTGGATGCAGGCGCTGCCCTCCGCGCTGTTCCTGCTGTTGCTGCTGGTGATTCCGGAAAGCCCGCGCTTCCTGGTGCTGAAAGGCCGCCAGGGGCAGGCGAGGGCGGTGCTCGCGCGGCTGTACGGTGATACCGCGGCGGCGGCCAAGCAGGCCGAGATCGAAACCAGCCTGGCCCAGGACCAGCACAAGCCGCGCTTCAGCGACCTGCGCGACACGGTCAGCGGCAAGCTGCGGCCGATCCTGTGGGTGGGTATTGGCCTGGCCATGTTCCAGCAGCTGGTCGGCATCAACGTGGTGTTCTACTACGGCGCAGTGCTGTGGCAGGCGGTCGGCTTTTCGGAAAGCGACGCGCTGTTGATCAACGTGCTGTCCGGTGGGCTGAGCATCGGTGCCTGCCTGCTGACGGTGCTGTTGATCGACCGCATCGGGCGCAGGCCGCTGCTGTGGATCGGCTCGGTCGGCATGTCGGTGGCGCTGGTGCTGATGGTGGTCGCGTTCGCCAGTGGCAGCCTGGCCGACGGTCGCCTGCAGCTGTCCGACGGCATGGGCCGGCTGGCACTGGTCGCGGCCAACGTCTACGTGGTGTTCTTCAACATGTCCTGGGGCCCGGTGATGTGGGTGATGCTGGGCGAGATGTTCCCCAACCAGATCCGCGGCCCGGCGCTGGCGGTGGCGGGTGCGGCGCAATGGACCTCGAACTTCGCGATCACCGTGACCTTCCCGATGCTGCTGGCCGGCATCGGCCTGGCCGGCGCCTATGGCATCTACGCGGTCGCGGCGATCCTCTCGATCGTCTTCGTGGTCCGCTACGTACGCGAGACCAAGGGCAAGGAGCTGGAGCAGATGGAAGGCTGACGGCGACTGGCTTCGGTTGCGTTCCGTTGGCGCCTGCTTGTCCAGAGTGTGAGAGGGCGGCCTGCCCCCTCCTGACAGTTCATGGTGCGTGCGGATGCGGCGAAGCGCTGGCCGGTTGTTGCCGCAGCTCGCGGGAAACCGTCCAGAGCCGGTGGGGTCACCCAGGGCAGGACCGTTGGCGCCATGGATGGCGCCATCGAGCCCCCATGGATGGGTTTACGGCGTGTCCTGCCCTGGGTGACCCCACCGGCTCAAGCCGATTGCAGGCCCGGAAAACAGAAAAGCCCGCACAAGGCGGGCTTTTTCGGTTCCTGCTGCAGCGACTGGCGCTCCCTAGGGGACTCGAACCCCTGTTTTAGCCTTGAGAGGGCCACGTCCTAACCACTAGACGAAGGGAGCGTAACTGTGTCGCTGCCGAGGCAGGAGCGCTAGTATATGCACCTCGATGCCATTGGGCAATCCCGAAACTTCAACCGGAAGCGCCAACATCATTTCCTCTGCTACATCACCGTTCAGCCTGCGCGTCATCCCGCGCGACCAGCACACGATCTCCCGCAAGGACATCAGCCCGAACGCCCTGCGCGTGCTTTATCGCCTGCGCGATGCCGGCTTCGGCGCCTACCTTGTCGGCGGCGCGGTGCGCGACCTGCTGGTCAATGGCCAACCCAAGGATTTCGACGTGGCCACCGACGCCACGCCCGAACAGGTCAAGCAGCTGTTCCGCAACTGCCGCCTGATCGGCCGCCGTTTCCGCCTCGCCCACGTTGTGTTCGGCCGCGAGATCATCGAAGTCGCCACCTTCCGCGCCAACAGCGATGACGGCAGTGGCGACCGCGAGATGGAAAACGGCATGCTTGTGCGCGACAACGTGTACGGCACCATCGAAGACGACGCCGTCCGCCGCGACTTCACCTGCAACGCCCTGTACTACGCCATCGAGGACTTCTCGGTGCGTGACTACACCGGTGGCTTCGAAGACGTGCAGGCGCGCCTGATGAAGCTCATCGGCGACCCGGTACAGCGCTACCAGGAAGACCCGGTGCGCATGCTGCGCGCCGTGCGCCTGGCGGCCAAGCTCGGCTTCCAGATCGAAGAGGGCACCGCCGCGCCGATCCCGCAGCTGGCTGGCCTGCTCAACGAAGCCGCGCCGGCACGCCTGTTCGAGGAAGTGCTGAAGCTGTTCCTGTCCGGGCACGGCGTGGCCAGCTTCGAAGGCCTGGAGCGCTACGGTCTGCTCGACGTGCTGTTCCCGGAAAGCGCCAGGGCGTTGAAGTCCAACCGCACCGGCGCGCTGCGCCGCATGCTGGTAGAGGGCCTGGCCAATACCGATGCCCGCGTGGCCAACGACGAGCCGGTCTCGCCGGCGTTCCTGTTCGCGCTGCTGCTGTGGCCGGCGTTCTGCCGCGCCCAGGCGACCCTGCTCAAGCAGGGCGTGGCGCCGGAAGAGGCGCAGCGTCGTGCCGCCGACCGCGTCACCGTGCAGCAGCTGAGCACCATCGCGCTGCCGCGCCGCTTCTCGCTGCCGATGCAGGAAATCTGGCTGCTGCAGTCGCGTTTCAGCTCGCGCCAGCGCAAGCGCGTGTTCCGCACGCTCACCCATCCGCGCTTCCGCGCCGCGTTCGACTTCCTCAGCCTGCGCCAGGTGGCCTCGGCCGAGCACGCTGCCGATGTTGAATTCTGGCGCGAGGCACAGGCCCAGTCGGGCCGCGAGCTGGAATCGTCGCTGGACGCGATGCACAGCGAAGAGGGCGATGACGAGAACGGAGCACCGCGCAAGCGTCGCCGTCGTCGCCGCCGCCCGGGGGCCTCGGCCGGTGCAGCTGGCGAATAAGCAATGATGCCAGCGTGGATCGGCCTCGGCGCCAACCTCGGCGATGCGGCCACGACTGTCGGCGCGGCGATCACTGCGCTGGACGGCCTGCCTGGGACCCGCGTGCTGCAGGCCTCGCGCCTGTACGCAACGCCGGCCTGGGGCAATGAAGACCAGCCACCGTTCGTCAACGCGGTGGCCGCGGTCGAAACGTCACTGGCAGCCGATGAACTGCTGCAGGCGATGCTGGCGCTGGAGCAGCGCTTTGGTCGCGTGCGCGATCCGGCGGTGCACTGGGGGCCGCGCGCGCTGGACCTGGACCTGCTGCTGTATGGCGCGCAGGTGCTCGACCAGCCCGGCCTGCAGGTGCCGCACCCCTACATGCACGAGCGTGCCTTCGTGCTGGTGCCGCTGGCCGAAATCGCGCCGGATCTGGCCATCCCCGGGCATGGCCGCGTGCGGGATGCAGTGATGCGGGTGGATGCCTGCGGGATCGCGCCGATAGGGTGATAATGCCCGGGTTATCTCCCCCGGTTATCAGCACATGAGCACCCACGCAGACAGCAAGCCCTGGACCGTTCCCGCCCTGGCCGAGGCCAAGCGCAATGGCCAGAAGCTGGTCATGTTGACCGCCTACGACGCTGGCTTTGCCCGCACCTTCGATGCCAATGGTGTCGACCTGATCCTGATCGGCGATTCGCTGGGCATGGTCGTGCAGGGCCATGATTCGACCCTGCCGGTGACCGTGGCCGACATGGTCTACCACACCCGCGCCGTGGCCCGTGTGCTGCAGCGCGCGCTGCTGGTGGCCGACCTGCCGTTCGGTGCCGATGCCACTCCGGAGCGCGCGCTGGATGCTTCGCTGCAGCTGCTGCAGGCCGGTGCCGAGATGGTCAAGATCGAAGGTGCCGGCTTCAAGGTCGACATCATCCGCTACCTGGTTGAGCGTGAGATTCCGGTCTGTGCGCATCTGGGCCTGACCCCGCAGTCGGTGCTGCGCCTGGGCGGCTTCAAGATCCAGGGCCGCGGCGATGCCGCGCGCCAGCTGGTGGAAGATGCCAGGGCCGTGGCCGCTGCCGGCGCCAGCATCATGGTGCTTGAGTGCGTGCCGACCCCGGTTGCCGCCGAGGTGACCGCTGCGGTGGAGGTGCCGACCATCGGCATCGGTGCCGGCCCGCAGTGCGACGGCCAGGTGCTGGTGCTGCACGATTTCCTCGGCCTGGACAGTGGCCATCGCCGCCCCAAGTTCGTCAAGGATTTCCTTGCCGAAGGCGGTTCGGTGGCCGGTGCCACCCGCGCCTACGCCGACGCCGTGCGCGACGGCAGCTTCCCCGACGAACAGCACGCTTACGCCTCATGATCCAGACCTTCAACGAGCTCGGCGCATTGCGCGGGCAGATCGCCCAGTGGAAGCGCGAGGGCCTGCGCGTGGCGCTGGTGCCCACCATGGGCAACCTTCACGGTGGCCATCATTCGCTGGTGACCCTGGCCCGCCAGTACGCCGACAAGGTGGTGGCAAGCATCTTCGTCAACCCGACCCAGTTCGGGCCGAACGAGGATTTCAGTCGCTATCCGCGTACGCCCGAGGCCGATGTGGCCGGGCTTGAGCAGGTCGGCTGCGATGCGGTGTGGCTGCCCAGCGTCGAGGCCATGTACCCGCTGGGCGTGGACAAGACCACGCAGATGCACGCGCCCGGCGTGAGCGAGGTGCTGGAAGGTGCCAGCCGCCCGGGCCACTTCGATGGCGTCTGCACGGTGGTGGCGCGCCTGTTCCTGCAGGTGCAGCCGGACGTGGCCGTGTTCGGCCGCAAGGACTACCAGCAGCTGGCGGTGATCCGGCAGATGGTGGCTGAGCTGTCGTTCCCGATCCAGATCGTCGGCGCGGACATCGTGCGCGACGAGGATGGTCTGGCCAAGAGTTCGCGGAACCAGTACCTGAGCGCCGAACAGCGCCCGGTCGCGACCACCATCCACCGCACCCTGCTGGGCATGCGCGAAGGCTACGTGGCCGGGCAGGCGCGTGATCGCATCGAGGCCGACGCCACGGCGGCATTGCAGGCGGCCGGTTTCCAGGTCGACTATGCGGTGCTGCGCACCCCGGAGCTGGCCGAGCCGACGTTCGATGGCGGTGGCCGCGTAGCGCTGATCGCCGCGCGCCTGGGCTCCACCCGCCTGATCGACAACCTGGAGTTCTGAGCCGCATGCGGCCCGGGGGCGCCCACAATGGGCGCCTCGCACCTTCCCATGGACGGGAGAACGGCAATGAAGACACCCTCCACTGACGCTGGTCGGCTTGCGCAGGCGTTGATCCTGGCCGTGCTGGCTGCCGGCATGCTGCCGGCGCAGCTGTTTGGCGGCCTGTTGTTCGCGCTCGAATTCAGGCGCACGCCGATGCCCGCGCTCACCGGCGGTGGACTGATGTTCGGGCTGGGCGTCTGCGTCGCCATCGCGGTGTTCCTGCCGATGGCGTTGCTCCTGCGGTCTCGGTGGCCCCTGCGCCGGACCCGCTTCGTGCTTGCAGGGTCTGCTCTGGGCGCGCTGGCCATGGCCATCCATGAGTGGCCGGGCGCGATCCATGGGCCGCTGCTGCAGCGCCTGCGCTATGTGGATACATTCGATGTGATCAGCTATGGGCTGACAGTGTTGGCTGCAGGGGGCCTGGGCCTGGCCTCCGGGCTGACCTTCCATACGGTGTTCAGGCTGTCACTGCAGGGCGGTGCCGTCAATGCCACGGCGCCGCCGCCGGGCGAGGGCGCCTGAACGGCCTTCAGCGTCCTGCGGCAGCCCCCTGACGACGGCCAAGCGGGTGCTAGAATCCTCTCTTTCCTTTGCCGTTGCAGCGCCCCCATGCACCTGTCCCTGCTCAAGACCAAGATCCACCGCGCCACCGTCACCCATTCCGAGCTGAACTACGAAGGCTCGATCGCCATCGACGACAACCTGCTGGCGGCCACCGGCATCCGCGAGTTCGAGCAGGTGCACATCTGGGACGTGACCAACGGTGCGCGTTTCTCGACCTATGCCATCCGCGCCGAAGCCGGCAGCGGCGTTGTCTCGCTCAACGGTGGCGCCGCGCGCCACGTGCAGGTCGGTGACATCATCATCATTGCCGCGTTCGCCAGCATGACCGAGCAGGAAGCCGACAGCTTCAAGCCGAAGCTGGTGTACGTTGATGGCAAGAACCAGATCACCCACACCAACGACACGATCCCGACCCAGGCCGCATGACAACGAACAACGGATTCGACTCCCTGCATTCCCACGCCCAGCGCCTGAAGGGCGCAAGCATTCCCGGCCTGCTCGCCGCCGAACCCGGCCGCGTACAGGACCTGGCGCTGCGGGTCGGTCCGTTGTACGTCAACTTTGCGCGGCAGAAATACGATGCCGCGGCGCTGCAGGCGTTGCTGGCGCTGGCGGCCGACCGTGACGTCGGCGGTGCCATCACCCGCCTGTTCCGCGGCGAGCAGGTCAACCTGACCGAAGGTCGCGCGGCGCTGCACACCGCGCTGCGCGGCGACGTGGTCGATGCGCCGGTGGCGGCCGAGGCCTATGCCACCGCGCGCGGGATCCGCCAGCGCATGGGCGTGCTGGTGCGCGCGCTGGAAGACAGTGGCGTGACCGATGTGGTCAGTGTCGGTATCGGTGGTTCCGACCTTGGCCCGCGCCTGGTTGCCGACGCGCTGCGCCCGGTCACCGGCGCGCGCCTGCGCGTGCATTTCGTGTCGAACGTGGACGGCGCCGCCATGCAGCGCACGCTGGCCACGCTGGATCCGGCCAAGACCGCCGGCATCCTGATTTCCAAGACCTTCGGTACGCAGGAAACCCTGCTCAACGGCCAGATCCTGCACGACTGGCTGGGCGGCAGCGAGCGCCTGTACGCGGTCAGCGCCAATCCGGAACGTGCCGCCAAGGCCTTTGCCATCGCCGCCGATCGTGTGCTGCCCATGTGGGATTGGGTCGGTGGCCGCTATTCGCTGTGGTCTGCGGTCGGTTTCCCGATCGCGCTGGCGATCGGCTTCGAGCGCTTTGAACAGCTGCTGGAAGGTGCTGCGCAGATGGATGCGCATGCGCTGGATGCGCCGCTGGAGCGCAACCTGCCGGTGCTGCACGGGCTGACCGACATCTGGAACCGCAACCTGCTGGGCCATGCCACGCATGCGGTGATGACCTACGACCAGCGCCTGGCGCTGTTGCCGGCCTACCTGCAGCAGCTGGTGATGGAAAGCCTGGGCAAGCGTGTGCAGCGTGATGGCCAGCCGGTCACCACCGATACCGTGCCGGTGTGGTGGGGCGGGGCGGGCACCGATGTGCAGCACAGCTTCTTCCAGGCACTGCACCAGGGCACCAGCATCGTTCCGGCCGACTTCATCGGCTGCGTGCACAACGACGATCCCTACACGATCAATCATCAGGCCCTGCTGGCCAATCTGCTGGCGCAGACCGAAGCACTGGCCAATGGCCAGAGCAGCGACGACCCGCACCGTGATTACCCGGGCGGCCGCCCGAGCACGCTGATCCTGCTCGACGCGCTGACCCCGCAGGCGCTGGGTGCGCTGATCGCCATGTACGAACACGCCGTGTACGTGCAGTCGGTGATCTGGAACATCAACGCCTTCGACCAGTTCGGTGTCGAACTGGGCAAGCAGCTGGCCAGCGGCCTGCTGCCGGCGCTGCAGGGCGAGGATGTGGCCGTTGCCGACCCGATGACCCGCGAGATCCTTGCGCAGCTGAAGCGCTGAGGCTCTGGTAGTGCCGGCCGCTGGCCGGCAACCTCATGAACGATTGAAGCATCACCTGGTTGCCGGCCAGCGGCCGGCACTACCAGAGCGGATGGGTTGGCGGCCAGCGGCCGGCACTACCATGAAGGGCGTGGTGCCTCAGCGGCTCGGGTCGCGTTCCGGGCTGGGCCGCTTGGCCAGCTTGCGCTGCAGCGAGCGCCGGTGCATGCCGAGCAGGCGCGCGGCTGCCGACACATTGCCGCCGGTCTCGTGCATCGCCTGCTGGATGTGTTCCCACTGCAGGCGGCTGATCGGTGTCATCGCGTCGGGCACTTCCATTTCGCCATCGTCGGCCGGGCCGTCATCCTCCTCGCCCAAAGCGCGAAGGATCATCGGTACCGTGGCTGGCTTGGGCAGGTAATCGTCCGCACCGAGCTTGATCGCTTCCACCGCAGTGGCGATGCTGGCGTAGCCGGTCACCAGCAGGATGCGCATGTCCGCGCGCAGCGCACGCAGCGGCTGGATCAGCGCCAGGCCGGAATCGCTGCCCAGCTTCAGGTCGATCAGGGCGAACGCGGGTGGGTGCTGGCGGGCCAGTGCCAGCGCACTGGCGGCATCCTGCGCGGTCTGCGTTTCAAGTCCCTTGCGGGCCAGGCTGCGCTGCAGGGTGCGCAGGTACAGTTCGTCGTCGTCGACCAGCAGGCCGAGGGTTGAGGCGCTCATGGGGTTTCCTCGCGTGGGGCCAGCGGCAGGCGGAAGCCGACGCGGCTGCCGGCCCCCTGGGCCGGGCGCATCCACATCTCGCCGTCGAGGCGTTCGATCGTGGCATGGGACAGGGCCAGGCCGACCCCCATGCCTTCACTCTTGCTGCTGCCGAACAGCTTGCCCGGCAGCACCGCGGCGCGCGCGTTGAAGCCGTGGCCGTAGTCGCGTACTTCGCCGATCAGATCGTCGCCTTCGATGCGCAGGTCCAGGTCCACGCGCGGCCGGCCGGCCTGTTCGCCGGCATCGGCGGCATTGTTGAGCAGGACCATCAGCAGGTGGCCCACGCCCGGGTCGAGCGGCAGCCGCAGCGGCGCATCGTCGTTGCGGTGCAGGTCGATGGTCGGTCGCACCAGGCGCCATTGCTCCAGCACCTGCTGCGCGCTGGAATGGCTGCGTCCGGGCGCATCGGCCGAGGCCGGTGCGGCCAGCGCCAGCACGCGCTCACGGCACTGCACCAGCAGCTCGCGCAGGGTTTCCATGTCCTCGCGCACTTCCGGCTCTTCACTGCGTTCGGCCACGTCGTCGGCGAGCAGGGTCATGGTTGCCAGCGGCGTGTTCAGTTCATGCGCCACCGAGGCGGCATGGGTGGCCAGGGCGACGATGCCCTCGTTGCGGGCGAAGCGCTCGCGCAGCGCCGACAGTTCCAGTTCGCGCTGGCGCAGCGCCAGCGCCAGCCGGGTGGAGAAGGTCAGCACCACCGCAGCGGAGATCAGGAAGTTGGCGACCACGCCCCAGCGGTTGAGGTCCTGCGCGCGGAAATAGCCGTCCGGCAGGGGCTGGCCGAAGATGCCGCTGGCGGCGTAGCCGAGCAGGCAGGCCAGCGCGACCGCCAGCGCCCAGCGCAGGGGCAGGGCGAACGCGGCCAGTGCGATCAGGATCAGGAACAGCGAGCTGAACGGATTGGCCATGCCACCGCTCCAGCCCACCATCCAGGTCAGGATGATCACGTCCACCAGGATGTGGCCGAATGCGGTCAGCGGCGCGGTGTCGGCCGCTTCCGGGCGCAGCTGGGTGTAGATGTTGAACAGGGCAAGCACCGCCACACCCGCCCACAGCGGCAGCTGCGGCAACGGCAGCCCCAGCACCCAGGTGGCGACCAGGATGGTGGCGGCCTGGCCGCCTACTGCAAGCCAGCGCAGGCTGCACAGGGTTCGGAGAAACGGGGCGTCGGGACCGGTCATTCACGCTCATCGTATGCGTTCGCGCGTGACCGTGCCTGCGACAATCGGCCGCAGCCGTGCCGCCGGCTGAATGCGAGTCACCCCGAATGCAGGGCCGGGCGGTAGAATGCGCCCATGCACGACGCCGTCACCCGCCCGACTCCGCCCTCCGATGCCACTGCCTGGCCGCGCCGCCAGACCCATGCCGTCCAGATCGGCGGAGTCACCGTGGGCGGAGGCAAGCCGGTGGTGGTGCAGTCGATGACCAACACCGACACCTCCGACGTCGCCTCCAGCGTGAAGCAGGTGGCCGAGTTGTGGCGTGCCGGTTCGGAGATGGTGCGGCTGACCGTCAATACCGTGGAAGCCGCTGCGGCGATCCCGCGCATTGTCGACAAGCTGGCGATGATGGGCATCGACGTGCCGCTGATCGGCGATTTCCACTACAACGGCCACCAGCTGCTGACCGCCGAACCGGCATGTGCCGAAGCACTGGCCAAGTACCGCATCAACCCGGGCAACGTCGGCTTCGGCAAGAAGAAGGATCTGCAGTTCGCCCAGCTGATCGAATTCGCCATCCGTTACAACAAGCCGGTGCGCATCGGCGCCAACTGGGGCTCGCTGGACCAGGCCCTGGCGGCGAAGCTGATGGACGAGAACAACCTGCGCGAACAGCCCTGGGACGCCGGCCGCGTGCTGCGCGAGGCGCTGATCCGCTCGGCGCTGGATTCGGCCGAGCAGGCGGTGGAGCTGGGCCTGCCGCGCGATCGCATCGTGCTGTCGGCCAAGGTCAGTGGCGTGCAGGAGCTGATCGCGGTGTACCGCGACCTGGCGCAGCGCTCCGACTTCGCCCTGCACCTGGGCCTGACCGAGGCCGGTATCGGCAGCAAGGGCATCGTGGCATCGTCCGCGGCGCTGGGCGTGCTGCTGCAGGAAGGCATCGGTGACACCATCCGCATCTCGCTGACCCCGGAGCCGGGCCAGTCGCGCACGCAGGAAGTGATCGTCGCCCAGGAACTGCTGCAGACCACCGGCCAGCGTGCCTTCACGCCGCTGGTCACGGCCTGCCCGGGCTGCGGCCGCACCACTTCCGAGTTCTTCCAGGAGCTGGCCAAGGTGGTGCAGAACCACGTGCGCGAGAAGATGCCGCTGTGGAAGATCCACCACCCGGGGGCGGAGAACATGACCCTGGCGGTGATGGGCTGCATCGTCAACGGGCCGGGCGAATCGCGTCACGCCAACATCGGCATCTCGCTGCCGGGCACGGGTGAGACGCCTGCGGCGCCGGTGTTCGTCGATGGTGAGAAGAAGGTGACCCTGCGTGGCGACAACATCGCCCAGGAGTTCGTCGCCCTGATCGACGATTACGTCGAACACACGTATGTCCGAAGCGCCGGATAAGCCTGCGATCCTCGCCGCACCGGAGTCCGCCTCCGGCTTCCGCCACTGGATGGCGCGCAACGCCTGGCGCCTGGTCCTGTTGTTCGGTGGCGTGCTGCTGCCGTTGGCAGGCTTTGTTGCCCTGGCGGATGAAGTGCACGAGTTTGAATCGTTCCATTTCGACGCGCCCCTGCTGTGGCAGATGCATGGCCTGCATTCGCCCTGGCTGGACCGCTTCTTCGTGCTCATCTCGAAACTGGGCTACGAGTGGTTCCTGATCCCGGCCGACGTGCTGATCATCGGCGTGCTGCTGGGCTACCGGCGCTGGCGCGAGGCGACCTTCGTCGCGGTCAGCTTCGTAGGGTCGGCGCTGCTGAACATGGGCAGCAAGCAGTTCTTCCAGCGGCAGCGCCCCAGCCTGTGGGAATCGATCGCGCCGGAATCGACGTTCAGCTTCCCCAGCGGGCATGCGATGGGTTCGATGACCCTTGCCGTGACCTTGGTACTGCTCGCCTGGAACACCCGTTGGCGCTGGCCGGTACTGATGCTGGCACCCGCGTTCAGCCTGCTGGTAAGCGTGTCGCGGGTCTATCTGGGGGTGCATTACCCCTCCGACATCCTGGCCGGATGGTGTGCCGCGCTGGTTTGGGTGGTAGGGTGCTATCTGGTCATGTTCAGTCGCCGGCACCCTTGGCGACGTCACGGCCCGCCGCCAGCGAAGGCCAGCGAAGCACCAACACAGGGGGTTTGACGTGGATGGCCCTTGAGGGACGTCTACGTGATAGATCAGTTGTTTCGTTGCAGCAGGTTCTGCAAGACAGGGGGCAAGCACAACGCGCGGTACTGTGATGCGCAAGGCAGATCGCCGACGCCGCATTCCGGACGCGCTTGCAGGGTATCGGCACCCTGCCTAGCTTGACCTGCAATGGCCGCATTCGAAGAGGTACATGAATGACGATTCGAGTCTACCTGGTGGATGACCACGCGCTGGTCCGCACCGGTATGAAGATGATTCTGTCGGGGGAAACCGACATCGAGGTGGTGGGCGAAGCCGAGACCGGCGAAGACGCGCTGCGTGAAGTCCGCCAGCTGCTGCCGGATGTGGTGCTGTGCGACCTGCACCTGCCGGGCGTGAGCGGCATGGAAGTGACCGAGCGCATCGTCCGCAGCCACCGCAATACCCGCGTGGTGATCGTGTCGGTACTGGAAGACGGCCCGCTACCCAAGCGCCTGCTCGAAGCCGGTGCGGCCGGTTACATCGGCAAGGGCTGCGATGCGCAGGAACTGCTGCGTGCGGTGCGTGATGTGGCGGCCGGTCGTCGCTACCTGGGCACCAGCATCGCGCAGAATCTGGCGCTGTCGACAGTGGAAGGCAATGGTTCGCCGTTCGACAACCTGTCGCCGCGCGAGCTTGAGGTGGCGCTGTTGCTGACCCAGGGCCTGCGCCAGGAAGACATCGCGCGGCGCCTGAGCCTGAGTGCGAAGACGGTGAACACGCACAAGGCGCGGTTGTTCGAGAAGATGGGGATCCACGACAACATCGCGCTGGCGCGGATGGCCAGCCAGTACGGGTTGGTGGATCCGGCACGGCCGCTGTAAGGGGTTCGGCCAACGGCTGAGCCCCTCGCGGTGTGCGGCCGGATTCGTGGGGTTGGCCCTGCGGAGGGATTGCGCAGGGGACGCCGTGAATCCATCCCTGGAGGCTCGGGCGCGCCATCCATGGCGCTTACGCCCCTGCGCAATCCCTCCGCAGGGCCACGGACGGTTTCCGTGCGCCGCCACCGCGGAATGAAGAAGGAAGAGCAGGAGCGGGTCGCGCGCTTTCCGCACTCGTCGCCCGGGGTCGGATCCCTTTCCCGGTGGGAAAGGGCTCTGACCCCTGATGATGCCGGAGCCGAGCATGGGCTCGGCTCTGCACCTTTGTCGGGCTCAGTGGCCGCGTACGCGCTGGATGATCTTGGCGGCGTCTGCGGCGCTGGCGCGCACCTTGTCCCATTCGCCGTTGGCGATCCAGTTGCCCGGCACCATCCACGAACCACCGATGCAGACCACGTTCTTCTGCTCGAGGTATTCGGCGGCGGTGTTCTCGGTGATGCCGCCGGTCGGGCACAGCTTCAGGTCCGCCACCGGGCCGGCCAGTCCCTTGATCATTGCCAGGCCACCCACAGCCGTGGCCGGGAACAGCTTGCACACGCGGAAGCCGCGGGCGTAGAGCGACAGCAGCTCGGTCGGGGTGGCCGCACCCGGCACCACCGGCAGCGGTGCAGCGGCCAGTGCATCAGCCAGTGCCGGCGGCGTACCCGGGGTCACCAGGAAGTCCGCACCCGCATCGATCGACTGCTGCATCTGCTCCACGGTCAGCACCGTACCGGCACCCACCACCACGTCCGGCAGCTCGCGCTTGAGCATCGCCAATGCTTCCATCGCCACTGGCGTACGCAGCGTCAGCTCGATCGCCGGCAAGCCACCTTCCAGCAGCGCCGCACTGACCGCCCGCGCCTGGTCCAGCGTATGAATCGTCACCACCGGCAGGATGCCCGCCGCACGCAACAGCTCCGCCGCCTTCACCTGATGTTGTTCGATACCCATGCTTTTGCCCTTGCCTTTTGCTCTTCTTGATTCAGTGGCCGCAGCGCAAATGACGCGCCGGGAATTGTCCAAGGGCAGTAGAGCGCCCTGGCCGGGACCGTGAGCGGCATGGATGCCGCGACCGAGCCCCCATGGATGGGTTTACGGCGTGTCCCGGCCAGGGCGCTCTACTGCCCAGGCCGGGAAGCCTGCCGCGGCTTTTCGCTTCAGGCGTCTTTTGCCTCATGCGGCGCCGCCGCCGCTGCGGCATCGTGCCCCAGCTCATATTCCGCGTCGTACTCCCACGGCCCGCCATCAGCCGCCGCCGGCCCGCACGAAATCGAAATCGCGCCCTGATCAGCCGGACCCACCACGCGACGGTTGATCGCGAACAGGTTGCGGCCCAGGTCATGCGCAGCCGGCGCGGTGTTCGGCGCCAGCGGACGTGCCGCCCATTCGGCCGCGTCCACCAGCACTTCCAGCGTGCCAGCCTCGCCATCCAGGCGGATCATGTCGCCCTCGCGGACCTTGGCCAGCGGACCGCCGCGTGCCGCTTCCGGCGTCACGTGGATCGCCGCCGGAATCTTGCCCGAGGCGCCGGACAGGCGACCGTCGGTGACCAGCGCCACGCGCCGGCCCTGGTTCTGCAGCAGGCCCAGCAGCGGCGCCAGCGAATGCAGTTCCGGCATGCCGTTCGCACGCGGGCCCTGGTAACGCACCACCGCCACGAAGTCCTGCGGCAGCAGGCCACCGGCGTGCAGCTTGTTCAGCACCTGCGGTGCATCGACCACCACGGCCGGCGCTTCGATCGTGCGGTACTGCGGCTTTACCGCCGACAGCTTGATCAGCGACTTGCCGAGGTTGCCGCGCAGCAGGCGCAGGCCGCCCTGGTGCTCGAACGGATTGTCGACGCCACGCACCACTTCGTCATCGGCGCTGCGTTCCAGGCCCGGCAGGTAGACCAGCTGGCCATCGCGCAGCTGCGGTTCGCGTGCGTAGTCGGCCATGCCGCCGCGCGCCACGCTGACCAGATCGCCGTGCATCAGGCCCGCCTTGATCAGCTCGCCGAACACGAACGCCGGGCCGCCAGCGGCCGCGAAGCGGTTCACGTCGGCCTCGCCGTTCGGATAGACGCGGGCCAGCAGCGGAATCAGCTGCGACAGTTCGTCGAAGTCGTCCCAGGTCAGCACGATTCCGGCGGCACGCGCCACCGCGATCCAGTGGATGGTGTGGTTGGTCGAACCGCCGGTGGCCATCAGCGCGATGACCGCGTTGATGATCGCGCGCTCGTCGATGATCCGGCCCAGCGGACGGAAGTCGTCGCCCAGTGCGGTGATGTCCAGTGCACGTTCGGTCGCTTCGCGGGTCAGCGCGTCGCGCAGCGGCGTGCCCGGATTGACGAACGACGCGCCCGGCAGCTGCACGCCCATCGCCTCCAGCAGCACCTGGTTGGAATTGGCGGTGCCGTAGAAGGTGCAGGTGCCGGCGCCGTGGTATGAGGCGGACTCGGCTTCCAGCAGCTCTTCGCGGGTGGCTTCGCCGGCGGCGTAGCGCTCGCGCACTTCCGCCTTCTGCTTGTTGGGGATGCCCGGGGTCATCGGGCCGGCCGGCACGAACACCGCCGGCAAGTGGCCGAAGGCCAGCGCACCGATCAGCAGGCCGGGCACGATCTTGTCGCACACGCCGAGGTAGACGGTGCTGTCGAACATGTCGTGGCTGAGCCCGATCGCGGTCGCCTGCGCGATCACATCGCGCGAGAACAGCGACAGTTCCATGCCACCGCGGCCCTGGGTGACGCCGTCGCACATCGCCGGCACACCGCCGGCCACCTGTGCCGTAGCACCGAGCTCGCGGGCGATCTCGCGGATCTGCTCGGGATAGGTCTCGAACGGCTGGTGCGCCGAGAGCATGTCGTTGTAGGCGGTGATGATGCCCAGGTTCGGCGTTACGCCGCCGCGCAGGCGGCTCTTGTCGGTGCCGCCACAGGCGGCGAATCCGTGGGCGAGGTTGCCGCAGCTCAGGCGGCTGCGGAACGGGCCTTCGCGCAGGGAGGCGTCGATCGCGGCCAGGTAGGCGGCACGCGAGGCGGCGCTGCGGCGGATGACGCGCTCAGTGATGGCTTGCAGTTGCGGATGGAGGCTCATTGGCTACCGGCGTTCAAGGTGGCGAGAGGCAAGCGGCGGCAGGGCGCCGCCGCCGACATCAATCAGCCCAGTGGACGCGCAGGCGCGCGCCTTCCAGGTTGATCGCGTTGAGGATCGGGTACTGCTGGGCGTCGTTGCTGTCCAACGCCTGGCGCAGCACCTGCAGCTTCTGCTTGCCGCGCAGCAGCAGCAGGCGCTGGCGGCATTGGCGCAGCCCATGCGGGGTCAGCGTGATGCGCAGCGGCCACTGGTTCGCGCCCGGGCAGCCGGTGGCATCCAGCGCGGCATAGGGCAGGGCGCTTTCCAGTGCGCGGGCCAGGTCCTTCGAGCCCGGGAACAGCGAGGCGGTGTGGCCATCGTTGCCCATCCCCAGTGCCACCAGGCTCGGCGGCTGGCTGTGCTGGGCCTGCAGGTTGGCGGTGTAGACGCATTCCTGCAGCGGCTTGCCGATGCGCACCAGCGGATCGAAATGCGCACCTTCGGCACGCTTGAGCAGGTGCTCGCGCACCAGCCATGCGTTGCTGTCGCGATCCTGCGGCGACAGCCAGCGCTCGTCGGCCAGGCTCACTTCAACCCGGTCCCAGTGCACGTCCAGTTCGGCCAGCGCCTGGTAGACCGGTGCCGGCGTGGTGCCGCCGGACAACAGGATGCGGGCGCGGCCCACTTCATTGATGTCGTGGTTGAGGGTCTGCGCCATCTCGGCGGCTACCGCTTCGATCCAGCCGTCGGCATCGCCGTGGTGGATGAACTCGACGCGGTCGTCGTGGAAGGTGGGGCTCATGCGGCAACTCCAGGTGCGTCACGTTCGGCATCGGCGGCATAGGCGGCGGCGCCCAGCAGTCCGGCATGGGGATGCATCACGGCCAGCGACGGCACCCGCGCCATGATCGAAGAGAACCGCCCCTTGTGTTCGAAGCGCTGGCGGAACCCGGAGTGCTGCAGCGAATCGAGCATCTTCGGGGTCAGTCCACCGGTGAGGAACACGCCGTCCCAGGCGCCCTGGGTCAGTACCAGGTCGCCGGCAATGGCGCCGAACACGGCGCAGAACACATCGACGGTGCGCATTGCCTGCGGATCGCCATGCAGGGCGCGGGCGGTCACGTCCACCGGCTGCAGCTGGCCCGGGTCGATACCGGCCATCTCGCACACCGCGCGATGGATGTTGACCAGGCCGGGGCCACAGATCAGGCGCTCATTGGAGACGCGGCCGAATTGCTCGGACAGGATCTCCAGGATGCGGATCTCCTCCGGCGTTCCCGGCGGGAAGCTGACATGGCCGCCTTCGGTTTCCAGCGGGTAGCAGCGGCCGTGGCGCAGGATCAGGCCCCCGACGCCGAGCCCGGTACCGGGCCCGATCACCGCATAGTTGCGTGGCTGGCCCGGCTTGCCCGGGACCCAGGCGGCGCCACCGACCTGGACCACGTCCTCGGGTTGCAGCAGCGAGATCGCCATTGCCTGTGCGGCGAAGTCGTTGATCAGGTGCAGCTCGTCAAAACCAAGCATCGCCGCGGTGCGGCTGCGCGAGATCACCCACGGATGATTGGTGATGCGTGCCTCGTCACCGTCTACGCGGCCGGCCACCGCGAACACGCCGCGGCTGGCGGCAGCGCCGATCTGCTCAAGGTGATGGCGGGCGGCATCGCCAAGCGACGGGAACTCCGCCACTGCGTACTCGCGGATGCTCTCCTTCAGCAATGGCGCGTCCAGCGAGGTGTCGGCCAGGGCGAAGCGGGCGTTGGTGCCACCGATGTCGGCGACCAGCACCGGCTGCGAGTTGGCACTCATGCCGACGCCTCGCTGTCCGGTGCGTCCACGCCCTGCGGCAGGAACTCCGTTGCGTTGCTCGGGCCCCATTGGCCGGCGGGATAGGGTTCCAGCGGCAGCTTGGCCTCCTTCCAGGCGTAGGCCACGCTGTCGATCCACGCCCAGGCGGCGCGCACTTCGTCGTCACGCACGAACAAGGTGTGGTTGCCGTTGAACGCATCCAGGAACAGGCGTTCGTACGCGATGCGGCGATGCAGGCCGGTCGGCACCGACAGTTCCAGTTCCAGCGGATGCAGTTCCAGCGCGCCCCATTCCGGGCCGGCCAGGCTGCTCATCAGTCCCAGTTCGATGTTCTCCTGCGGCTGCAGCTGGAACACCAGGCGGTTCGGTGCGGCCTGGGCGCGCTGCGGGCGCTCGAACAGCCAGTGGGTGACCGGCTTCAGCGTGACCACCACGCGGGTGGTGCGCTCGGGCAGGCGCTTGCCGGTGACCAGGTGGAACGGCACGCCGCTCCAGCGCCAGTTGTCGATGTGCGCGGTGACGCCGGCGAAGGTTTCCACGTCGCTGCCTTCCGGCGGCTGGTAGGCCTGCGCCGGCTGGCCGTTGATGGTACCGGCGGTGTAGCGGCCGCGGATGCTGTCACGCGCGGCGTGCCTGGCATCGAGCGGACGCAGCGCGCGCAGCACCTTGACCTTCTCGTCGCGGATGCGATCGGCTTCCAGCGAGGCCGGTGGCTCCATCGCCACCATGCACAGCAGCTGCAGGATGTGGCTCTGCACCATGTCGCGCAGCGCGCCGGAGCGGGCGTAGTAGGCGTCGCGGCCATCCACGCCTTCGCTCTCGGCCACCAGGATGTGCACCGACTCGATGTAGTTGCGGTTCCATACCGCTTCCAGCAGCGTATTGCCGAAGCGCAGCGCGATCAGGTTCTGCACCGCCGCCTTGCCCAGGTAGTGGTCGAGACGGAACACACGGTCCTCGTCGATCCACTGGCCGATGGTGCTGATGATTTCCTCGGCGCTCTCGCTGTCGCTGCCGATCGGCTTCTCCAGCATCAGGCGTGCCGGCGCGGCGAGGGCGCCACCCTTGGCCAGGCCTTCGCAGGTGGAGATGTACAGGCCCGGCGGAATGGCCAGGTAGCTGACGCACTTGCGATGCACCAGATCGGAGACGGCGGCGGCGACAGAGTCGACGTCGCGCAGGTCGACCGAACGGTAGTCGATGCGGCGCAGCAGGCCGTTGATGTCGTCCTGCGAGGCCATCGGCATGGCCTGCTGCAGGCGCGGGCGCAGGATGTCATGGAAGGCTTCGGTGTCATGCCCGGACAACGCCAGTGCGCGGATGCGGAAGTCCTCCGGCAGCAGGCCGTCGCCAAGCAGGCGAAGCAGCGAAGGGAACAGGTAGCGCTGGGCCAGATCACCTGTGGCACCGAACAGGAAGAGGGTGTCGTGCATCGCTCGAGTTTCAGATCCGGGTGACATCGTTGTCAATCGCTTCATGGCTGGGTTCGGGGGACATCCGCGCAACTGCCTGTCCGAGGTTCGTTGGGGGCGTTCTCCGGGGCACCGGAAGACCGTTCCATTCGAAACCACTACCCCGGCGGAACCTTCGTTCAACCGCCGACGCAGATCGGTGCGCACCGATCATCGGATAGTGCCACGTGAAAACGTTTACATGGCAGAATGGGCAACTGTATTCGATTGCAGTGCTCGCCGTCATGCGGCAAGCGCGCAATCATCACTGCCATCGGGAGGGCCGAGGCAGTCCCAAAAGACAGCCCGGCTTCGGGCGGACCGGATAGGTGATATGGCAAAAGTGCAGTTGCAGGGTGTGCGCAAGGTCTATGACAACGGCCAGGTCGCGGTGAAGGACGCCACCTTCGAGGTCGCCGATGGCGAGCTGATGGTGCTGGTCGGTCCCTCCGGCTGTGGCAAGTCGACCCTGCTGCGGATGGTGGCTGGCCTGGAAGAGATCAGCGGCGGCACGCTGACCATCGGTGATCGCGTGGTCAACGATGTGGCGCCGAAGGATCGCGACATCGCGATGGTGTTCCAGAGCTACGCGCTGTACCCGCACATGACGGTGGCCGAGAACCTGGCCTTCGGCCTGAAGCTGCGCGGCCATGACAAGGCCACCATCGACAAGCGCATCGCCGAGGCGGCGCAGACGCTGGGCCTCACCGAGATGATGGACAAGCTGCCCAAGGCGATGTCCGGCGGCCAGCGCCAGCGTGTTGCGCTGGGCCGGGCGCTGGTGCGCGAGCCGGCGGTGTTCCTGCTCGACGAGCCGCTGTCCAATCTGGATGCCAAGCTGCGCCACAGCGTGCGTACCGAAATCGCGCAGCTGCACCGCAAGCTGGGCACCACCATGATCTACGTGACGCACGATCAGGTCGAGGCGATGACCCTGGGCCAGCGCATCGTGGTGCTGAAGGACGGCATCATCCAGCAGATCGATACGCCGATGGCGCTGTACGATCGTCCGGCCAATCTGTTCGTGGCCGGCTTCCTCGGCAGCCCGGCGATGAACGTGCTGCGCGGCACGCTGCAGGGCGATGCCAGCGGCGTGACCGTGGTCGACGGCGACTGGCGTGCACCGCTGGGCCAGGCCATGATCGATCCGGCGTGGCTGCAGAAGCCGATCGCGGTGGGTGTGCGTCCGGAGCACCTGCAGCCGGCCAGCGCCGATGATGCGCATGCGTTCACCGCGCGCATCGAAGGCATCGAGCCGGTCGGCAACGAGATCTTCGTCAACCTGAGCAGTGGCCAGCACGCGCTGACCATGCGCGTGGCGCCGCAGGCGCTGCCGGCGGTGGGCGAGCAGATCCGCGTGGCGATCCACCCGCAGGGCCTGCATTTCTTCAGCGCGGAAACCGGCGAGCGCCTGTAACGGGTAGTGCCGGCCGCTGGTCGGCAGCCTCAACCGTGCTTGGTTGCCGGCCAGCGGCCGGCACTACCATTTCAGGCGTGCGGACCAACGGTCCGCACCCACCAGTGCAGATCCCCACCAACCTGCTTCAGCGTGCCAATCCATCCAGCAACGGCACGCGCTGCGCGATGGCATCACCCACCTGCAGGTCAGCATCACCGGCCTCCAGTGGCAGCACCGCCAGTGCCAGGTCGCCGGCCACGCAGGCGATCGTGCCCAGCGCCGCGCCGTCCTGCTGCACGCCATCGCCGGCCTGCGCCGGTGCCGCGGTATGCAGCAGCTGCACCGCGCGCTTGGCCTTGCCGAGGAAGTGGGTGCGGGCGACGATTTCCTGGCCGGGATAGCAGCCCTTCTTCACGCTGTAGCCGTTCAGACGGTCCAGGCCCAGCTGCTGCGGGGTCCACACCTCGCGCTGGCCTTCTTCCAGCCGCGGCAGCCCGTAGCGCAGGTCGGCCTGGCGCCAGGCCAGGGCGAAAGCGGCCTCATCGGTTTCGCTGCCGGCCGCAAAGGCATCGGCGGCGCCGATGCGCAGGGTGCGCGGCAGGGCATCGCTGCCCAGGTCCAGTTCCCAGCCATCACCTGCGGCCTGCGCAATCGCAGCGCCGCTGGCGGCCTCGGGTGCAGTGAACGCCCCGGCCGCCGCCAGATCGTCGCGCACCAGCACCTTCACCTTGCGGCGGAACACGAAGCGCTGCAGTTGCGACGCAATCGCATCGGCATCGCCATCCGCCAGCACGAGCATCAGGTGGTCGTCGGCCAACCGCAGCAGCTGGAACACCGCCAGGGTGCGGCCCTTGGCGCTCAACCAGGCACTCCACTGCCAGTGCAGCAGGGGCAGGGCGGTGACATCGCTGCTGAACTGGGCGTGGGCAAAGACAGCCGCATCCGGGCCCTGCAGGCTCAGCAGCTGGTGGCCGGGCAGGCGCGGATATCCGGCGAAAGCAGGGGGCAGGTTGTCAGGCACGTGAACGAGGTCTAAAATTTGTGCGTTGCGAGACCGAACATGATAGGCCAAACAACCCCCACTCCCGACGACGAATCTGAAGCCCCGCTGGTCCCCGCGGCACCCGTGCCCGTGGAACAGGAAAAAGCAGAAGAATTCGGCGGCCGCGGCGGACTTGATCCGGTGCGGTATGGCGATTGGGAGAAAAACGGACGCTGCATCGATTTCTGATCAGCATTGAGCCAACGCGGCCGCGTGCCGCCCAGCCGAGACAACGAGCCCAGCGAATGGCGACCAGACAACGCCCACTTTCCCCGCACCTTCAGGTGTATCGCTGGCAGATTCAGATGGCCACCTCGATCCTGCATCGAGCCACTGGCGTCTTTCTGTCTGTTGGTGCCCTCATCATCGCTGCCGGCCTGCTGGCCCTGATGATGGGGCCCGAGTCCTGGAACTGCTTCACCGGCCATGCCGGGGCCTGGTATGGCCGCGTGTTCCTGTTCGCGTGGACATGGTCGTTCGCCTATCACCTGTGCAATGGCATCCGCCATGTGGTGCAGGACTTCGCCATCGGCTTCAGCATCCCCGCCTTCATCCGCAGCAGCTGGCTGTCGGTCACCGGCAGCCTGGTGATCACCCTGCTGGTGTGGGCCTATGTGATGTTCGGAGGTGCCGCGTGAGCAAGTTCCGTACCCCGTTGAAGAACGTGCGTGGCCTTGGCTCGGCCAAGACCGGCACCGAGCACTTCGTGCATCAGCGCCTGACCGCCGCCGCGCTGGTGGTGCTGGGCATCTGGTTCCTGGTCTTCGTGCTGGGCCTGCTGGGCTCGGACTACGCGACCGCCGCCGCCGCCGTGGCCAAGCCGTGGAACGCAGTGCCGCTGATCGGCCTGCTGATCGCCATGTTCTGGCACGCGCAGCTCGGCATGCAGGTCGTGCTGGAAGACTACATCCACGAATCGCTGCTGGCCCTGGTGCTGCAGACCGCGGTGAAGTTCGTCGCCGTGCTCGGCATGATCGTCAGTGTGTTTGCGGTGGGCCGCATCGCCCTCGGCGTTGCCTGAGCCCAGGCACCTACACAGGAATCCAGATTAGATGTCCGCTTACAAGATCACCGAACACAAGTACGACATGGTCGTGGTCGGCGCCGGCGGCGCCGGCCTGCGCGCCACGTTCGGCCTGGCCGCCAAGGGCCTGCAGACCGTGTGCCTGACCAAGGTCTTCCCGACCCGTTCGCACACCGTTGCCGCCCAGGGCGGCATCTCGGCCGCACTCGCCAACATGGGCGAAGACGACTGGCGCTACCACTTCTTCGACACCATCAAGGGGTCGGACTGGCTGGGCGACCAGGACGCCATCGAATACATGTGCCGTGAGGCCATCCCGGCCATCATCGAGCTCGAACACTACGGCGTGCCGTTCTCGCGCACCGCCGAAGGCAAGATCTACCAGCGTCCGTTCGGTGGCATGACCACCAAGTACGGCGAAGGCCCGGCGGCGCAGCGTACCTGCGCGGCGGCCGACCGTACCGGCCACGCGATGCTGCACACCCTGTACCAGCAGTCGCTGAAGCACGATGCGCGCTTCATGATCGAGTACTTCGCGCTCGACCTGATCTTCGACGACGAAGGCGCCTGCCGCGGCGTGCTGGCCCTGGACATGTCCGACGGCACCCTGCACCTGTTCCGCGCCCAGGGCGTGGTACTGGCCACCGGCGGCTACGGCCGTGCCTACTTCAGCGCCACCTCGGCGCACACCTGCACCGGCGACGGTGGCGGCCTGGCCATGCGTGCCGGCATCGCCATGCAGGACATGGAGTTCGTGCAGTTCCACCCGACCGGCATCTACGGCGCCGGCTGCCTGATCACCGAGGGTGTCCGCGGTGAAGGCGGCATCCTGCGCAACAGCAGCGGCGAGCGCTTCATGGAGCGCTACGCGCCGCACTACAAGGACCTGGCCTCGCGCGACGTGGTCAGCCGTTCGATGACCATCGAGATCCGCGAAGGCCGCGGCGTCGGCGAGCACAAGGACCACATCCTGCTCGACCTGACCCACCTCGGCCCAGGCGTGATCGACGACAAGCTGCCGGGCATCGCCGAAAGCGCCCGCATCTTTGCCGGCGTCGACGTGCACAAGCAGCCGATCCCGGTCATCCCGACCGTGCACTACAACATGGGCGGCATCCCGACCAACTACCACGGCGAAGTGGTGCAGAAGGTCGGCGACAACGACAATGCCGTGGTGCCGGGCCTGTACGCCATCGGTGAAGCGGCCTGCGTGTCCGTGCACGGCGCCAACCGACTGGGCTCGAACTCGCTGCTGGACCTGGTGGTGTTCGGTCGTGCGGTGGCCAACCGCTGCGCCGAGACCATCAAGCCGGGCGCATCGCACAAGCCGCTGCCGGCCGATGCCTGCGACAAGGCGCTGGGCCTGCTGGACAAACTGCGCCACGCCAACGGCGATACCCCGACCTCGGTCATCCGCGATCGCATGCAGCGCACCATGCAGGCCGACGCGGCCGTCTTCCGCACCAGCCAGACGCTGAAGGAAGGCTGCGAGAAGATGGACAAGATCTTCGACTCGTTCCAGGACGTGAAGGTCTCCGACCGTTCGCTGGTGTGGAACTCGGACCTGATCGAGACCTACGAGCTGAACAACCTGCTGCTCAACGCGGTGGCGACGATCAACTCGGCCGAACAGCGCAAGGAAAGCCGTGGTGCGCATGCGCACGAGGACTATCCGGACCGCGACGACGTCAACTGGCAGAAGCACACCCTGGTCAGCGTCGACGAGAAGGGCAAGTGCAGCTTCGACTACCGTCCGGTGCACATGTACACGTTGACCGACGACGTGTCCGTGGTGCCGCCGAAGCCGCGCGTGTACTGATCCGACCCCGCCTACCATGCAATCCGCGCCCAAGGGCGCGGGCCGCCTGAGCCAACGAGAGCAGCCATGGCCGAGTTTTCACTCCCCAAGAATTCGAAGATCACGAAGGGCAAGCACTTCCCCGTCAAGAACGGCGGCAAGAACGTGCGCACCTTCAAGATCTACCGCTGGAGTCCGGACGACGACAGCAACCCGCGCACCGATACCTATGAAGTCGATCTGGACGCCTGTGGCCCGATGGTCCTGGACGCCCTGATCAAGATCAAGAACGAGATCGACCCGACCCTGACCTTCCGCCGCTCCTGCCGCGAAGGCATCTGTGGTTCGTGCGCGATGAACATCGACGGCACCAACACCCTGGCCTGCACCCGAGCCATCTCGGACTGCGGCAAGAAGGAAGTGCCGATCTACCCGCTGCCGCACATGAACGTGGTGAAGGATCTGGTTCCGGACCTGACCCACTTCTATGCGCAGTACGCCTCGATCAAGCCGTGGATCCGCACCCAGACCCCGGCACCGCCGGACCGTGAGCGCCTGCAGTCGCCGGAAGACCGCAAGAAGCTGGACGGCCTGTACGAGTGCATCCTGTGCGCCTGCTGCTCGACCAGCTGCCCGAGCTACTGGTGGAACGGCGAGCGTTACCTGGGCCCGGCGATCCTGCTGCAGGCCTATCGCTGGATCATCGACTCGCGCGATGAGGACACCGGTGCGCGCCTGGACGATCTGGAAGATCCGTTCAAGCTGTACCGCTGCCACACCATCATGAACTGCGCCCGGACCTGCCCGAAGGGCCTGAACCCGGCGCTGGCGATCGCCGAGATCAAGAAGCTGATGATGGAACGCCGCGCCTGATCGGCTCTGGCCGTACCCGGTAGAGCCACGCCATGCGTGGCTGTGCCACCGCAGTAGAGCCACGCCTTGCGTGGCTTTGCTGTATCTGGAGAAACACGATGGAAGAAGACGTTCTGCTGAAGAAGCTGCGCTGGCGCTGCCGCCGCGGCATGCGTGAGCTGGACCAGCTGTTCGGCCGTTATCTCGACCACGAATGGAGCACCGCGCCGACCGAGGAGCGCGAGGTTTTCCTGTTCCTGCTCGACTGCGAGGACGATAAGTTGTGGCGCTGGTTCATGGGCTATGAGGCCTGCCCGCATGCGCACGCGATCCCCCTCATGCAGAAGATCCTCGCCCTCAAGCCTTGAGTGGCGCCCCTCGCGGCTGCAGGCCGCCGCCCAGCTGGCGGTGCTGCTGGCCGCACCCTGGCTGCTGCGTGCATCGGATCTGCCGCCCAGGCTGCTGACGCCGGCGGTGTTGCTGGCCTGGGGCATCGGGTTGGCCGAACTGGCCTGGCGCCAGCGCAGGCCGCGCGTGCAGGTGCTTCTGCCGGTACCGCCCGAGCCGCTGCAGGTGGCCGGGCAGGACGTCGATGCACCACAACTGGTCGTGCGTGGGCCGTGGCTGTTGTTGCTCTGGCGTGAGGATCGGCGCCGCCGGCGCCTGCTGTTCTGGCCCGATGTGCTCGATTCCAGGCAGCGACGTGAACTGCGACTGGCCGTGGCCGCACGCGGCGTTTCCCGTAGGCCCCGGTCGATGGCACCATAAGCTGAATTGACCGGCGTGCCTGCATGTTCAAACCCATTCCCGTGGCCATTGGCCTGCGCTACCTGCGCGCCAAGCGCCGCAACGGCTTCATCTCCTTCATCTCGATGGCATCGATCCTGGGCATCGCGCTCGGCGTTACGGTGCTGATCACCACCCTGGCGGTGATGAGCGGTTTCCAGAAGGAAATCCGCAGCCGCCTGCTGCAGATGACCGCGCACACCACCATCAGCCGCGACGGCGAGCCGATGCCTGACTGGATGCGCGTGGTGGACGTCGCCCGCAAGGACCCGCGCGTGGCAGGTGCCGCGCCGTACATCGAGATCCAGTCGATGATCAGCGGCCCGCGCGTGCAGGGCGCAATCATCCAGGGCATCGATCCGGCGCTGGAGCCGAAGGTGTCGGTGATCGACAAGAAGGTCACCAAGGGCAGCTATGACAGCCTCAAGCCGGGCAGCTTCAACGTGCTGCTGGGCAAAGAGCTGGCGGTCTGGCTGGGCGTGGACGTTGGCGACCAGGTGCTGGTGACCTTTGCAGAAGTGCAGGGCACGCCCGCTGGCGCAGTGCCGCGGATGAAACGCTTCACCGTCAGCGGCATCTTCGAGGCCGGCTACAACGAGGTCGACCGCGGCGTCGGCTTCGCCAACATGCAGGACCTGGAGCGCGTGCTGCGTTCCGATGGCGCTACCGGCGTGCGGCTGAAACTGCACGACATGGACCGCTCGCTGGAAGTGGGCGTGGACCTGGCGCAGAGCCTCGGCGGCGCGTACCGGGTAAGTGACTGGACCCAGCAGAATGCCAACCTCTACCACTCGCTGCGCATGGAGAAGGTAGTGATGGGCATCCTGCTGTCGCTGATCATCGCCATGGGCGCTTTCAACCTGGTGTCGTCGCAGGTGATGCTGGTCACCGACAAGCAGGCCGACATCGCCATCCTGCGCACCCTTGGCCTGACGCCGGGCGGGGTGATGCAGGTGTTCATGGTGCAGGGTTCGCTGATCGGCATCTTCGGCACGCTGGCCGGCCTGATCGGCGGCATCACCCTGACCCTCAACCTGGAACGCATCCTCGGCGCCATCGAGAGCGTGTTCAACGTCAAGCTGCTGCCGGAGGATGTGTACTACATCACCGGCCTGCCGACCGACATGCAGACCGGCGACGTGGTGGCGATCACCGTGGTCGCGCTGCTGATGAGCTTCCTGGCCACCCTGTATCCCGCCTGGCGGGCAGCACGCACCCAGCCGGCGGAGGCCCTGCGTTATGAATAAGGTCTTCAACCGCGGCGACGAAGTGATCCGCGCCGAAGCACTGGGCAAGACCTACGCCGAAGGGCGCATGCAGACCCCGGTGTTCGATGGCCTGGACCTGACCGTGACCGCCGGCGAGACGGTGGCGATCATCGGTGCCTCCGGCGCCGGCAAGAGCACGCTGCTGCACCTGCTGGGCGGCCTGGACATTCCAACCGCCGGCGAGGTCTACGTGACCGGGCAGCGCATGTCGGCGCTGTCGGATACCGCGCGCGGTCTGCTGCGCAACCAGGCGCTGGGCTTCGTCTACCAGTTCCATCACCTGCTGCCGGAGTTCACCGCGCTGGAAAACGTGATGATGCCGGTACTGCTGGCTGGCACTGCGGTAGCAGAAGCGAGCAGCCGGGCCACCACGCTGCTGGAAGCGGTGGGCCTCGGCCACCGCCTGGATCACAAGCCGGGCGAGCTGTCTGGTGGTGAGCGGCAGCGTGCTGCGGTGGCGCGGGCACTGGTCAATCACCCAGCCTGCGTGCTGGGTGACGAGCCGACCGGCAACCTGGATGACCGCACGGCCGCCACGGTGTTCGAGCTGATGCTGGAACTGAATCGTGCGCGTCACACCAGCCTGGTGCTGGTCACCCACGACCGCAGCCTGGCGCGCCGCCTCGACCGGGTGCTGGAGCTGCGCGAAGGGCGCTTGCACGCCCTGGCCCACGCCGACGTCTGAGGCGCCGGGGCCGCTTTTGTGGAAGCCGACCCTGGTCGGCTGCTCCTGCAGGGCAGGCGCCAGCCAAGGTTGGTGACTTCCGGAATCCGGGGCCTTGGGTCTGCTTTGGTAGAGGTCGGCCTTGGTCGACCGCCGACCAGCGCCTGAATGGGGCTGTCGGTCGTCGCGCCGCCGTTGGCGGCCCGGGCGCATGATGGCGACAGTTCCCCGAGGAGATCGCCATGAAGACCCCGTTCCTGGTGGCCGGACTCTGCCTGGCGCTGGCCGCGTGTGCGACCACTGGCCGGCTCAGCAGCGCCGAGAAGCTTGACCTGTACCGTGCCCACGCCGGCGCGCCGCAGAACGACATGCAGTTCTTCGGCACCCTCAATGGCTGGACCGAGCTGGGTGACAGCGCGCTTGCGGTATGGACGCGTCCCAGCGAGGCCTACCTGCTGGAGTTGAGGGGGCCCTGCCAGGACCTGCCATATGCCACCGCCATCGGCCTGACCAGCCAGATGAATCGTGTTTCGGCGCGTTTCGACAAGGTGCTGGTGCGCGACCCTACCGGCGGCCCGCGCCTGCCGTGTTTCATCGACAGCATCCGCAAGCTGGATGTGAAGGCACTACGCGCTTCCGAGCAGGAGCTGCGCCAGGCGCAGGTGCAGGAGCGCGAGGAAAACACGAAATAGCGCGGTCGTGCCGGCCGCTGGCCGGCATCGCGCAGATGCCAGGTTGCCGGCCAGCGCCCGGCACTACCTGTGCGTCAGGCTTCCGGAGTGAAGCCGGCCGGCTTTTGCGCGTCCTTCTCGAACAGGAACTTGACCAGTTCGCCTTCAAGGAACGCGCGATGTTCCGGCGTACGCGGCGACAGGCGGTTCTCGTTGATCAGCATGGTCTGGTGCGCCAGCCACGCAGCCCAGGCCTGCTTGCCGATGTTGTTGAAGATGCGCTGGCCCAGCTCGCCGGGGTAGGGCACGAAGTCCAGGCCCTCGGCATCGCGTTGTTCGTACTGGCAGAAGACGGTTCGGGGCATGGCACTCACTCGTGGTTGCGGGGTTTCTTGGAAGTTCGTTTTGGCGTCTTGATCGTCGCGCCGTCGAGCAGTTTGCGGATCGGCGCGGGCAGGCCCAGCGCGCGCAGTTCATCGTAGGCGACCCAGCGCAACGTGGGTTCTTCCACGCGCAGGCCGTTCACCTGGCGCGACAGTACCTGCAGGTGCAGCCTGTAGTGACTGAAGGTGTGCTGCAGCACTGGCAACTCCTCGGCGTCTTCCAGCGAACCTTCAACATGCGCATCGAACCAGTCCTGCAGGTCGCTGCCGGCCTCGGCCTGCGGCAGCGTCCACAGTTGCGCCCAGATGCCGGTGTCCGGCCGCTTCTGCAGCAGCACGCGCTGCTGGGGGTCGCGCAGCAGCAGGGCCACTGCTTCTCGTTCGGGCAGGGTCTTGCTGGGCTTGGGCGTCGGCAGTTCGGCAGTGCGGCCTTCGCGGCGCGCCACGCACGCGTCCTGCAGTGGGCAGATCACGCAGGCGGGTCTGGCGCGGCTGCACACGGTCGCGCCCAGGTCCATCTGCGCCTGGGTGTAATCGGCCATGCGCCCGGTCGGCACCTGCGCCACGTGCGCCTCGGCGATCGCCCACAACTGCTTCTCGATGGCCGGAAGGCCCGGGAAGCCGTCGATGCCGTGGTAGCGGCTGAGCACCCGCTTGACGTTGCCATCGAGGATCGCGAACGGGTCGTTCCAGGCCTGGCTGAGGATCGCACCGGCGGTGCTGCGGCCGATGCCGGGCAGGGCATGCAGCGCGTCGAAGTCACGTGGCAGGTCGCCGTCGTGCAGTTCCACGCAGCGCTTGGCTGCCGCGTGCAGGTTGCGTGCGCGGGCGTAGTAGCCGAGCCCGGCCCACTGCGCCATCACCGCGTCATTGCTGGCGGCGGCGAGGTCGGGCAGGGTCGGGAAGTGCTGCAGGAACCGCTGGAAGTACGGGATGACCGTACTCACCTGGGTCTGTTGCAGCATGATTTCCGACAACCAGACCCGATAGGGGCTGCGCGGATGCTGCCAGGGCAGGTCGTGGCGGCCGTGGTCGTCGAACCAATGCAGCAGGTGGGCGACGAAGTCGTCGGTCTGCGTGGTTCCGGCGCTGGCGTGCGGCTGGCGGGGCATCGGTATTCCGGAGGTGGGCAGCCACCCATGGGGGGGGCTCTACCGGGCTGCAGTAGAGCCACGCCATGC
Source organism: Stenotrophomonas sp. YJH_SMC_21 (assembly GCF_059369555.1). Taxonomy (NCBI): domain Bacteria; kingdom Pseudomonadati; phylum Pseudomonadota; class Gammaproteobacteria; order Lysobacterales; family Lysobacteraceae; genus Stenotrophomonas; species Stenotrophomonas sp. YJH_SMC_21. Next base: position 40,807 of record NZ_JCAFSU010000003.1, on the reverse strand, counting down.
GTGGCTGCACGGTCTATCAGGCACCCAGCGCTTCGGGCAGCAGGGCGTCAACGAAGGCTTCCGGATCGAATACGCGCAGGTCTTCCGGGCGCTCGCCGATGCCGGCGAAACGGATCGGAATGCCGAACTCGCGGGCCAGCGCGAACACCACGCCGCCCTTGGCAGTGCCGTCCAGCTTGGTCACCACCAGGCCGGTCACGTTCACCGCAGCGTTGAACTGGCGCAGCTGCGACAGCGCGTTCTGACCGGTGGTGCCGTCGATCACCATCAGTACTTCGTGCGGTGCAGTGGCGTCGATCTTGCCGAGCACGCGGCGGATCTTGCCCAGCTCGTTCATCAGGCCGGACTGGGTGTGCAGGCGGCCGGCGGTATCGGCGATCAGCACCGAGGTGCCGCGGGCCTTGCCGGCCTGCAGCGCATCGAATGCCACCGAAGCGGCATCGGCGTTCTGCCCTTGGGCGACCACGGCCACGCCGTTGCGCTCGCCCCAGGCCTGCAGCTGTGCGACGGCGGCGGCGCGGAAGGTGTCGCCGGCGGCAAGCATCAGGCTGTGGCCTTCATCCTTGAAACGCTTGGCCAGCTTGCCGATGGTGGTGGTCTTGCCAACGCCGTTGACGCCGACGGTCAGCACCACGAAGGGCTTGGCATTGCGGTCGATCACCAGCGGCTTGGCCACCGGCTGCAGGATCGCGATCAGCTCGGCGCGCAGCGCGGCCAGCAGCGCATTTGCATCTGCGAACTCGCGCGACTTCATGCGCTTGCGCAGCCCCTCGACCAGATCGGTGGTGGCACCCACGCCGACGTCGGCGGTGATCAGGGCGGTTTCCAGCTCGTCCAGCAGGTCGTCGTCGAGTTTTGGGTTGCGCGAGAACAGGCCACCGAAGCTGCGCGCGATGACGCTGTTGCGCAGGCGTTCGCGCCAGCCGGGCTTGCCGGCAGGAGCCGGAGCAGCGTCGACCGAGGCGGCAGCAGGCAGGTCGTCGGTGACCGGTGCCGGGGTGGGCTCGGGCAGCGGTGCGGGTGCCGGTTCGATGGCCGGGGTCGCGATGGGGGCGACGTCGATCTGCGCCGTCGGCGCAGGAGCTGCCGGAACCGCTGCGGCTGGGGCCGGAATCGCCGGGGTGGGCTCGACAGCGACCGGAACGGCGGTTGCCGGGGGCGGCTCGACCGGTGCAGGCTCGGCCGGTACGGCTACCGGTGCCGGCTCCTTGTCCTCGACCGGCGCGGCCGACGGAAACGCCGCCGCCAGCTCTTCAGCCGAGTAGTGCTGGGTCTTGGGTGCCTCCGTTGCGGGGGCATCCTGGGGCTTCTTGCGGCGGAAAAAACTGAGCATTGGCAAAAGGCGCTGAAATCAGAGGGATATGCTACCACTCAGGCCTGTCGGGCCGATGTGGACTCAAGGTCGCGGCCGGCCGGCCGTTAACCGGTCCGGAGGGCTGCGCAGGGCGGTCCGGAGACCGCCATGAACAACGTGATGGGAATCGCCCTCGGCGGGATGCGTGCGGCCCAGCAGGGCGTGCAGGTGGCCGCGCACAACGTGGCCAACCTGGCGACTCCTGATGCCCAACGCCTGCAGCTGCAACGCAGTACGGTGGAGCAGGGCGGGGTGCAGGCCGCGGTGACCCCTACCGGCGCCGATGTCAGTGCACCACTGGGTGATCTGCTGGCAGCGAAAGCCGAGGTGGTGGCTTTCGCTTCCAACGCCGCGGTGATCCGACGCCAGGACCAGATGCTGGGCTCGCTGCTGGATCGCGAGGCCTGAACCCGCTCGCCAAGTGCCAACCGCCGCCTGTGGTGGGTGCCAACCTTGGTTGGCACGCTCGATCCGCCCTGGCAGGTGCCAACCAAGGTTGGCCTCTACCAGAGCATCGCCGGGCCATGCCCGGCGACCACCTTGTCGATCAGGCCGACAGCTCCAGCAGCAGCTTGTTCAGGCGCGCCACATAGGCGCCCGGATCCTTCAGGCTGTCGCCGGCGGCCAATGCAGCCTGGTCGAACAGCACCCGGCCCAGATCGTCGAAACGCGCGCCATCGGCTTCAGCATCCAGCTTGGCGATCAGCGGATGGCCCGGGTTGATCTCCAGCACCGGCTTGCTGTCCGGCACCTTCTGCCCGCTGGCTTCCAGGATCTGGCGCATCTGCAGGCCCAGGTCCTGTTCGCCGATGGCCAGCACCGCCGGCGAATCGGTCAGGCGGTGCGAGACGCGCACGTCGGCCACGTCATCGCCCAGCACCGTCTTCAGTCGCTCGACCAGGCCCTGCTTGTCCTTGGCCGCTGCTTCCTGTTCCTGCTTGTCCGCTTCGGTTTCCAGCGCGCCCAGGTCGAGGTCGCCGCGGGCGATGTCGACGAAGCCCTTGCCGTCGAAATCGGTCAGGTAGCCCATCAGCCACTCGTCGATGCGGTCGGTCAGCAGCAGCACTTCCACGCCCTTCTTGCGGAACACTTCCAGGTGCGGGCTGTTGCGCACCTGGCTGTAGCTCTCGCCGGTCAGGTAGTAGATCTTGTCCTGGCCTTCGGCCATGCGGCCGAGGTAGTCAGCCAGCGACACGTTCTGCGCATCGCCGTCGCCACGTGTGGAGGCGAAGCGCAGCAGGCCGGCCACCTTCTCGCGGTTGTTGTAGTCCTCGGCCGGGCCTTCCTTCAGCACCTGGCCGAATTCCTTCCAGAACGTGGCGTACTGCTCCGGCTTGTCTGTGGCCAGCTTTTCCAGCATGTCCAGCGAGCGCTTGGTCAGCGCGGCCTTCATCGAATCGATGACCGGGCCGGACTGCAGGATCTCGCGCGAGACGTTCAGCGACAGGTCGTTGGAATCGACCACGCCCTTGATGAAGCGCAGGTACAGCGGCAGGAACTGCTCGGCCTGGTCCATCACGAACACGCGCTGCACGTACAGCTTCAGGCCCTTGGGGGCATCGCGGTGATACAGGTCGAACGGCGCGCGGCCGGGCACGTACAGCAGCGAGGTGTATTCCAGCTTGCCTTCGACCTTGTTGTGGCTCCATGCCAGCGGATCGCTGTGGTCGTGTGCCACGTGCTTGTAGAACTCGGTGTACTCGGCGTCGCTGATCTCGGTGCGCGGGCGGGTCCACAGCGCGCTGGCGCGATTGACGGTTTCCCATTCGACCGCGGCGCCTTCTTCGCCACCTTCCTTCGGCATCTGGATCGGCAGGCCGATATGGTCCGAATACTTCTTGAGGATGCCGCGCAGGCGCCAGCCATCGGCGAAGTCGTGCTCGCCGTCCTTCAGGTGCAGCACGATGCGGGTGCCGCGCTCGGCCTTGTCGATGGTGGCCACTTCGAAATCGCCTTCGCCGCGCGAGGTCCAGCGCACGCCTTCGCCTGCAGCCAGGCCGGCGCGGCGCGAGGTCACTTCCACTTGGTCTGCAACGATGAAGGCACTGTAGAAGCCGACGCCGAACTGGCCGATAAGCTGCGAATCCTTTTTCTGGTCGCCGGACAGCTGGCGCAGGAAATCGCCGGTGCCGGACTTGGCGATCGTGCCGAGGTGGGCAATGGCCTCGGCGCGGCTCATGCCGATGCCGTTGTCTTCGATGGTGATGGTGTGGGCGGCGGAGTCGAAGCTGACGCGCACGCGCAGCTCGCTGTCACCTTCAAGCAGGGCCGGCTGGGTCAGGGCTTCGAAGCGCAGCTTGTCGGCAGCGTCAGCGGCGTTGGAGACCAGCTCGCGCAGGAAGATCTCCTTGTTGGAGTACAGCGAGTGGATCATCAGCTGCAGCAGCTGCTTGACTTCGGTCTGGAAGCCAAGGGTTTCGGTCTGGGTGGTCTCGGTCATCGATAGGGCTCCATGTGCAATGCCGCGCCAGCGCGTGCGGCCTCGCCAAGGGGTATGGCTGATTGTCCCGAAATCAAGGGGTTGGTCGGCAGGGCTTGCAGCCCTGCACCTGCAGAGGCCGAAGCAACAGCAACAGCAACAGCGGGCTATCCGTGGGATGGCGGGGCGGTGTGGGTTGGCAGGACACGCCGTAAACCCGTCCCTGGGGGCTCGATGGCGCCATCCATGGCGCCAACGGTCCTGCCAACCCACACCGCCCCGCCTCTGACAGGTTCACGCGGCTGTTGGCAGGTGTCGACCTTGGTCGACACATCTGTCAGATATCGATACATCAAATGGGGTCAGATCCGTTTTCCGCAGGAAAACGGATCTGACCCCAAGAGACCTTCCGGCAGATCGCAGGAAACTGTCGAAGGCGGGGTGGGGCAGGTTGTGGGGGTGTCCGCGGCATGGATGCCGCGGCCAAGCCCCCATGGACGGGTTTACGGCGTCCCCCACAACCTGGCCCACCCCGCCTACCCACAGGGAACCAGCTTTTGCCGTTGCTCTGGCTGTTGCTTCGGTCTCTGCGGGTTCCGGGCGCCGCCCGGACGACTACAATCCCGCTCATGCTGAATTTCTTGAATACATCCCGCCGGGGGCGCCTGTGAGCGGCCGTGGGAGCAATGACGGCCAGGTCCGCATCATCGGCGGTCGCTGGCGCAATACCCGCCTGCCGGTGCCGACCCTGCCGGGGCTGCGGCCCAGCAGTGACCGCGTGCGCGAGACCCTTTTCAACTGGTTGATGCCCAGACTGGGCGGCGCGCGGGTGCTGGACCTGTTCGCCGGCAGTGGCGCGCTGGGCCTGGAGGCGGTCTCGCGCGGTGCCGCCCACGCCACCCTGGTCGAGCGCGACGCGCAGCTGGGACGCAACCTGACCGCGGCCGTGGCCAAGCTCCAGGCCGCCGACCAGATCACCGTGGTGCAGGCCGATGCCCTGCGCTGGCTGCAGGGCGCGCCCGCGCAGCAGGCCGATCTGGTCTTCATCGACCCGCCGTTCGCCGATGGCCTGTGGCAGGACGTGCTGGCGCAGCTGCCGCGGCACTTGGCCGCCGATGCCTGGCTGTACCTGGAATCGCCGGCCGGCCACGTGCCGGTGCTGCCGCCGGACTGGCTGCTGCACCGCGAGGGCGGCACCCGCGAGGTGCGCTTTGCCCTGTACCGCCGCGCCACTGCTACACTTTGACCTCATCTGAACATCTGCATCCGCCCATGACCGTGGCCAACCGCCGCATTGCCGTCTATCCCGGCACGTTCGACCCGATCACCAACGGTCATATCGACCTGGTCAGCCGGGCCGCGCCGCTGTTTGAAAAGGTCGTGGTGGGCGTGGCGCAGAGCCCGTCCAAGGGCCCGGCGCTACCGCTGGAGCAGCGCGTGCAGCTGGCGCGTGGCGCACTCGGCCACCATGGCAACGTCGAGGTCATCGGCTTCGACACCCTGCTGGCCCATTTCGTCCGTTCGGTCCAGGGTGGGGTGCTGCTGCGCGGCCTGCGCGCGGTGTCCGACTTCGAGTACGAGTTCCAGATGGCCAGCATGAACCGCCACCTGATCCCCGAGGTCGAGACCCTGTTCCTGACCCCGGCCGAGCAGCACAGCTTCATTTCGTCCTCGCTGGTCCGCGAGATCGCGCGCCTGGGCGGCGACGTGTCCGGCTTCGTGCCGGCCGCGGTGCTCGAAGCCCTGCGCAAGGTCCGCGAAGCGAAGGCGGCACAGTCGTAAGCCCCGCTGTACCCGCACCCCATTACGTACAACACCACGCACCATTCCGGGAGGAAACCCATGAACACCACCATGCGCGCGATGCTGATCGCTTCGTTGGCCCTGGCCTTCACCGCCTGCAAGAAGGAAGAGGCCGCTCCGGTCGACGAGGCCAAGCAGGCTCTGGTCGCCCCGGCCAAGGATGATGATGCAGGCTGGAAGAAGTACCTGCAGGAAGTGGCCATCCAGAACATGGGCAATATCACCAACAGCCCGTTCCTGTACTACCTCTCGCCGGAATCGGACCCGGACTTCCAGGCCAAGTACGAGCGCCAGACCGAGAGCGCGACCCAGGCCGTGGCCCGTGGCGTGCAGCCGGGCAACATGCTGGCCTTCGGTTCGTCGGCCTCGGGCAAGATGGCTGACATGATCCAGGCCGTGTTCAAGGACGTGTCGCCGGATTCGATGAAGGGCGTGCGTGTCGTCTTCATCGGCCAGTCGGCCGACAACGCCCGCGTGCAGGCTGCCATCCAGCCGACCGGTGCCGAGTACATTTTCGTCGAAGCCAAGTAATACCGAGCCATGGCGGCCATGCTCCGGCATGGCCCGGGCGGCGTCCTGCAAGGGCGCCGCCGATGACCTGACCGGCCCGCGCGCCCGCGCTGGCCGGTCCTTTGTCCCAGGGCGCGGGCGAGGAGTATCGCCGTGTCGCTGAAAATCAACGAGCTCTGCGTCAACTGCGACGTATGCGAGCCGGCCTGCCCGAACCAGGCCATTGCGATGGGTGAAACCATCTACGTGATCGACCCTGCGCGCTGCACCGAATGCGTGGGTCATTTCGACGAGCCACAGTGCGTGGTCGTCTGCCCGGTCGAGTGCATCGATCCGGACCCGGAGATCGTGGAAACGGAAGACCAGCTGCTGGCCAAGCTGCGCCAGCTGCAGCACGATCACCCCGAACTCTATGCGGAGCCCCCATCCGAATGAAGACGCTGATCGTCCGCCCCCTGTTGCTGCTCGGCCTGCTGCTGAGCCCGATCGCCTGGGCCGACAGCCCGGCCCGTGCCGAGCGCCCCGACGGCGCGGCCATTGCCAGCGGCCACGCGCTGGCCACCCAGGCCGGCATCGACATCCTGGCGCAGGGCGGCAACGCCTTCGACGCCGCGGTGGCGGTATCGTCCACGCTGGCGGTGGTCGAGCCGATCAGTTCCGGGCTGGGTGGCGGTGGCTTCTTCCTGCTGCACGACGCGGCCACCGGCAAGGACGTGATGCTGGACGCGCGCGAGACCGCGCCGGCCGCGGCAACGCCGCAGGCCTTCCTCGACAAGCAGGGCAACCTCGACCGTGACCGCTCGGTCAACGGTGCGTGGTCGGCCGGTATTCCGGGCCTGCCTGCGGCGCTGGTCGAGCTGTCGGCCAGGCACGGCAAGCTGCCGCTGTCTGCATCGCTGCAGCCGGCGATCCGCATCGCGCGCGAAGGCTTCCCGGTCTACGACCGCATGGCCAAGGGCTATGCCTCTCGCCGTGAGGTGATGGAGCGCTATCCCGGCACCCGTGAGGTCTACCTGCGCAACGGCAAGCCGATCACCAGCGGTGACCTGTTCAAGCAGCCGGAGCTGGCACAGACGCTGGAGCGCTTGGCCGCAGGTGGCTTCGATGGCTTCTACAAGGGCCAGACCGGAAAGCTGTTGCTGGCCGGCGTGAAGCAGGCCGGCGGCCAGTGGACCGCTGAAGAGCTGGCCGGCTATCGCGTGAAGCAGCGCGAACCGATCGTGTTCAACTACAACGGCTGGAAGATCACCACCGCTCCGCCGCCGTCGTCCGGTGGCATCGCGCTGGCCAGCATGCTGCAGATCCTGGAAGGCTGGGACATCAACAAGATGGACCCGGCGCACCGCACCCACCTGGTGGTGGAGTCGATGCGCCGTGCCTACCGCGACCGCACCTTCTTCCTCGGCGATCCGGACTTCGTGCAGATCCCGCAGAAAGTGCTGACCAGCAAGGACTACGCACAGGGCCTGCGGGCGACCATCCATCCGGAGAAGGCCACGCCCAGCGACCTGCTGTCGGGCAACCCGACGCCGCTGGAAGACGACGAGACCACGCACTTCTCGATCATCGACCGTGACGGCAACCGGGTCGGCGCGACCCAGACCGTCAACCTGCTGTACGGCTCGGGGCTGATTCCGAAGGGCACCGGCGTGCTGCTGAACAACGAGATGGACGACTTCGCGCTGAAGCCGGGCACGCCCAACGCGTTCGGCGTGATGGGCTACGAGGCCAATGCGCCGAAGGCGGGCAAGCGCATGCTCAGCTCGATGACCCCGACCTTCATGGAGAACGCCGACAAGGTGGTGGTGCTGGGCACCCCGGGTGGCAGCCGCATCATCACCATGGTGCTGCTGGGCATCCTCGGCTACGACGCCGGCCTGGACGCGCAGCAGGTTGCCGCGCTGCCGCGCTATCACCACCAGTGGCTGCCGGACCTGATCGAAGCCGAGGACGATGCATTCGACGCGGCCACGGTGAAGCAGCTGCAGGCGATGGGTCACAAGATCGACCTGCCGGGCAATGTGGCCGCCGGGGGCCGCGGGTCCAGCCACGTGTGGGGCAACCTGCAGACCGTGGAATGGGACCGGAAGGCCAACAAGCTGTTTGGCGGCAGCGACCCGCGCAACCCGGTGGGCAGCGCCCTGGTCGTGCCGGCACGCTGATCCGGTCGTGCCGGCCGCTGGCCGCCAATCTGGCTGTTTACCGAAAACCCCGCCCTTGACGGCGGGGTTTTCTGTTTCCTTTCTAGCGATTATTTAACGAGCCGGCGCCGATAATCGACACATGAAACTCTGGTCTATTCGTGGAAACTCGCAGCGCCTCGACGGCGGCGCGATGTTCGGCAACGCGCCGCGCGCGTTGTGGGAAAAATGGGCGGCACCGGACGAGCTCAATCGCATCGAGCTGGCCTGCCGTGCGCTGCTTGCCAGCCCGCTGGAAGGCAAGACCGTGCTGTTTGAAACCGGTATCGGGGCGTTCTTCGATCCGCGCATGCGTGAGCGCTATGGCGTGCAGGAAAGCCAGCACGTACTGATCGATTCGTTGCGCGAAGCAGGTTTCGAGCACGAGGACATTGATGTCGTCGTGCTCAGCCACCTGCATTTCGATCATGCCGGTGGCCTGCTGGCGGCATGGAGCGAAGGGCGTGAGCCGGAACTGCTGTTCCCCAATGCGACCTATGTGGTCGGTGCGCAGCATTGGCAGCGCGCCATGCAGCCGCATCCGCGCGACCGTGCCAGCTTCATTCCGGAGCTGCCTGGCCTGCTGCAGGCCAGCGGTCGCCTGGAAGTAGTGGACGGCGAGTATTCGAAGGTTCTGGGTCGCAGCGTTCGCTTCAGCTACAGCGATGGCCACACGCCGGGGTTGATGCTGGCCGAGATCGTCGGCCACGCGCACGCCGGCGAAGATGCGCACGGCGGGGTGGTGTTCTGTGCCGACCTGATCCCGGGGCGCTCATGGGTACACGTGCCGATCACCATGGGCTACGACCGCAATGCCGAGCTCCTGATCGACGAGAAGCGGCAGTTCCTTGAGGACAAGCTGGCGCGCAACGTGCATCTGTTTTTCACCCACGACCCGCAGGTGGCGCTGGCGCAGCTGGGTCGCGATGACAAGGGGCGTTTCGTGACCCTGCACGAGCAGGGTGAATTGAAGGCGCGCGCGCTGGGGTGACGGGTGTTCGGCAGGGCTGTTCCCTGCACCTGCAGAAGCCGAAGCAAGATCAAGAACGGCATTCCGTGGGATGGCGGGGCGGTGTGGGTGGTCAGGACACGCCGTAAACCCATCCATGGGGGCTCGATGGCGCCATCCACGGCGCCTGCCCACCCACACCGCCCCCACCTCTGACAGGTGGCCGGTGGCTATTGGTGGGTGCCGACCGTTGGTCGGCACATCTGTCAGATATCGATATTCAAATGGGGTCGAATGCCATTGCTGTGCAACGGGCTCTGCCCCCATTCGATTGAACTGGACGAGCGATGCTACGACGCCTTCAGGCAGCTGCTCATGAAGGTCTTGCGCGCGTCACCGGCCAGCTTCTTGGCACCCGCGTCAGCGTTGCACTTGCGCATGCGTTCCTGTTGCGCGTTGGCCGGCTTGGCTTCGGCAGCGTGGCCACTGAGGCAGGAACTCTGCGCGGTCTTGTAGGCGTCACCCTTCAAGCCCTTGTTCTTGGCCGAGCAGTCGGCCATGCGCTGCTGCTGCGGCGTGGTGGCATTGGCAGCCAGGGGCAGGCCGACCAGCAGGACAGCGGCCAGCAGGAAAGAAGCTTTCATCGAGAGCACTCCAGGCGGTGGCGGGTGCGCGGAGCATTGGCCTGCAGGCAGCAACGCCACGTGAAGAATCGTGCCTCGGCAGCGACCGCTTGCAGGGGCATTCAGATCGGCGTATTAATTAGCCATATGGGTAAGTATGATCCCGCCATTCAAGACGTGTTCCAGGCACTGGCCGACCCCACCCGATGCGCGATCGTGGCGGCGCTGGGGCAGGGGCCGCGCACGGTGTCGACCTTGGCCGAGCCTTTTGAGATGGCCTTGCCCTCGCTGATGAAGCATCTGGCCGTGCTGGAGCGCAGTGGCGTGGTGCGCAGCCGCAAGCAGGGGCGTGTGCGCACCTGCGAACTGGTGCCGGAACGGTTGGGCCAGGCCGAGCAATGGCTGGCCGAACAACGTGCCATATGGGAAACGCGCGCCGACCGCATGGTCGAGTTTGTCGAAACCCTTCACCGACAGGAGCAGGCCCATGGCCGTAGACGCAGGTAACAACCCCGAGACCGATCTGGTCATCAGTCGCGTACTGAACGCACCGCGCGCCGCCCTGTGGCGGGCGTGGACCGACCCGGAGCTGCTGCGCCAGTGGTGGTGCCCGAAGCCGTGGTCCACCGAAGTGCGTGCCTTCGACCTGCGCCCGGGCGGCGCCTTCCACACCTTCATGCAGGGCCCCGACGGCGGCAGCAGTGACAACCCGGGCAGCTTTCTGGAGATCGTGCCGCAGCAGCGTCTGGTGTTCACCTCGATGCTGGGCCCGGGCTGGCGGCCGCAGTCACCGTGGCTGGGCTTCACCGCCATCATCTCGATGGAGGATGAGGGCCAGGGCTGTCGTTACACCGCGCAGGTGATGCACCCGGACAAGGCCCTGCGCGACCAGCATGAGCAGATGGGCTTCTTCGACGGCTGGAACACCGTCATCGGCCAGCTGGAAGCGTTCGCGGCCGGCCTGTAGGCCGGCATCCGGGGTGGGGTCAGAGCCCTTTCTGCGAAAGGGATCCGACCCCGGTTCGGCGGCTCAGCCGACGCGGGTACCGAAGATGCGGTCACCGGCATCGCCCAGGCCGGGCAGGATGTAGCCCTTGTCGTTGAGCTGGGCATCGATGGCCGCGGTGTAGATTTCCACGTCCGGATGCACGGCCTTGACTGCTTCGATGCCTTCCGGCGCGGCCACCAGGAAGATGCCCTTGATGCGGCGGGCGCCGGCACGCTTGAGCATGTCGATCGTGGCGATCAGGGTGCCGCCGGTGGCCAGCATCGGGTCCAGGATCAGCGCGTCGCGTTCTTCCAGGCGGCCGGTCAGGCGCTCGAAGTAGGGCACCGGCTGCAGCGTTTCCTCATCGCGCTGCAGGCCGACCACGCTGACGCGTGCCGCCGGGATCAGCGACAGCACGCCGCTGAGCATGCCCAGGCCGGCGCGCAGGATCGGCACCACGGTGATCTTGGCGCCGGCGATGCGCTGCACGGTGACCGGACCGGCCCAGCCGGGCAGGGTGTGCGGCTCGGTGTCCAGGTCGGCGGTGGCCTCGTAGGCCAGCAGCGTGCCGAGCTCGTTGGCCAGTTCGCGGAAATCCTTGGTGCTGAGCGCAGCGTTGCGCATCAGGCCGATCTTGTGCTGCACCAGCGGGTGGCGCACTTCGACGATCTTCATGGTCGGGAAGGGGGATAAGGAGAGAGGACGCCATTTTGCCGGATTGGGCGCCCAACCCCAAACCGGGGCCGGAGACGGCCCGCATGAAATGTGCAGATGCATGTCATTGCCATGCAACCTTGCGGACATACCGTGCAGACCCATTCTTAACAGGAATGGGGATTCCCAGTGCATATCAAGACTCCGTTGGCCGTTGCCATCACCCTGACCCTGGCGATGGGGGCTGCTGCACCACTGCAGGCCGCCGGGCAGCAGGCGGTCGCCGCCACCGGTGCAGTGGCCGCCGATGCGGTCGACCTGGACCGCATTGAAGTGCGCGCCCAGCTTGAATCGCAGATCCGCGCGGTGGACCTCAAGCGCAGCAGCAACGCCATCGAGGATGCGGTGTCGTCCGACGCGCTGGGCCAGTACCCGGACAAGAACGTGGCCGAGTCGCTGCAACGCCTGCCGGGCATCAGCGTGACGCGCGACCAGGGCGAGGGCCGCTACGTGGTCGTGCGCGGACTGGATGCCAACCTCAACAGCGTCAGCGTCGACGGCATCGCCATCGGCACACCGGACAACTCCAGCCGCGCCGCACCGATGGACGTGATCCCGTCCGATTCGACCGAGCGCCTGCGCGTGGTCAAATCACCGACCCCGGACATGCCGGGCGACGCCATTGGCGGCGCGATCCTGGTCGAGACCGCCTCGGCGTTCGACCGCGAGGGCCGCAGCCTGCGTGGCAAGATCGAAGGCAGCCACCAGCAGCTTTCGGGCGAGACCAGCCCGAAGGCCGCTTTCAACTACAGCGAAGTGTTCAACGACACCTTCGGCATCGCCGCCGGCGTGAACTACCAGAAGCGGACGTTCGAATCGGACAACAGCGAAGTGGAGTACGGTGATGTCAGCGGGAACAAGGATCCGACCACCACCCGCCCGGGCGAAATCACCGCGCTGAACCTGCAGAACCGCAAGTACGAGATCGAGCGCAAGCGCATCGGCGCCAACCTCAATTTCGACTGGCGCCCGAACGAGGACAGCCGTTACTACCTGCGCACGCTGTACAGCCAGTTCGACGATGCCGAAACCCGCCAGCGCGTGATCTTCAACTTCAACAGCGCCGACATGATCGCCACCGGCACCGACCAGTATCGACTTGCCGGCATGCCGAAGGATTCGATCGACAAGCGCATGCGCTACCGGACCAAGGAAGAGAACACCTTCGCCGCCAGCCTGGGTGGCGAGAACAAGCTGACCGACGCGGTACTGGACTACAAGATCGGCTATACCCGCACCGAAGAACGCGTGGACGACGAGATCGAATCGCGCTTCAAGCTCAACGGCAAGGCCTTCAATGGCACGCTGGACCAGCGCAGTCGCCTGCCCGCCTACACCTTCGACAACGACCAGTGGCTGGACAACGCCAACTACAAGTTCGACCGTGTGGTGGCCAAGCCGAAGAAGGTGGACGACGAGGAGCGCAGCGCGCAGGTCAATATCCGCTTCGACGGCGACAACAGCAGCTACAAGTTCGGCCTGCTCGGGCGCTGGCGCGACCGTGACGTGAATGTCGATGAGGCGTCGCTGCGCGTGGGTCCGGCGATCAAGCTCAGTGACTGGACGACCGGCTCGCCGGAACATCGCCACGGCCCGATGGGGCAGGGCATGGACTCATCGGCGATGCGCAGCTACTGGTCGCAGCACGGTGGCGAATACAGCGCGCGTCCGCAGGATGTCGGTGGCAACGCCGCGACGTCTCTGGAAGGCGACTACACCGCGCGCGAAGACGTGTTCGCCAGCTATGCGATGGGCACCTGGGACATCGGTGCGCTGCGCGTGATCGGCGGCGTGCGTGTGGAGAACACCCGCTTCAGCGCCACAGGCAATCGCGTGGACGTGGCCAAGGACGGGCGCTCCTACACCGCGACCCGGGTCACCGCCAGCAAGAGCTACAACAACGTACTGCCGGGCCTGCACCTGCGTTACGACGCCAGCGACGACTGGGTGTTCCGCTTCGCCGCCAACAAGACGGTGGCGCGCCCGGGCTTCGGCGATGCCTCGCCGCGCATCGGCCTGGCCCGCAACGACAATGAAGTGCGCCTGGGCAACCCGGAGCTGGATCCGTACGAGTCGACCAACATCGACCTGTCGGTGGAGAAGTACATCGGCGAAAGCGGCATCCTCTCGCTGGGCGTGTTCCACAAGTCGATCGACGGCTACATCGTGCAGGTCCGCCAGGCCGGCGCCGACGGCATCTACGACGGCCTGCCGGTGGTGACCTCGGTCAATGGCGACAAGGCCAAGGTGCGTGGCGCCGAGTTCAACTGGCAGCAGCAGCTGTCGTTCCTCCCGGCTGGCTGGGATGGCCTGCTGGTGGGTGCCAGCGGCACCTGGCTGGACACTGATTTCGACCCGGGCCTGGCCAAGCGCGCCGGTGAGGACTTCACCCTGCCGCGCGCCTCGAAGAACGTGTACAGCGCGCACATCGGCTATGAGAAGTACGGCCTGAGCACCCGCGTGGCAGCCGTACACCGCAGCGAGTACCTGGATACCCTTGGTGCCGGCCGTGCCTTCGACATCTACGTAGCGCCGAACACCCAGCTCGACTTCTCGCTTGACTACAGGTTCACTCCGCGCGTGAGCATGTATTTCGAGGCACAGAACCTGCTGGACAAGCCGCTGGAACTGTACCAGGGCACGCGCTCGCGCACCCTGCAGATGGAAGAATATGGCCGCACCTACGCACTGGGCCTGAAGGTGGCACTGTGAGCGGGCCTCGCATCACCCTGCTGGCCACCATGCTGGCCGTGACGTTGGTGGCCGGCTGCACGCCGGCCAACGGCAATGATCCGGCCGTGGCCAAGCCCGGGGCGAAGGCCACGAACGAGCGTGCGGTGACCACCATCGCCGAGGCATTCCTTTCACCGATGACGCCGGCTGACAACATCGATTCGCCTGCCGCCTGGCGTGCACCTGACGGAAAGCTCTGGCTGATCGCCACTGCCAAGGCCACCGACAAGCTGGTGGTCTACGACGGCAGCAGCGGCCAGCACCTGCGCGACGTAGGCAGCAGCGGCACCGCGCCAGGGCAGTTCGATCGCCCAAACGGCATCGCGGTGACCGACGATCTGCTGTGGATCGTGGAGCGCGACAATCACCGCGTGCAGGTGCTGAGCCTGCCGGACTTCACTCCACTGGCGACCTTCGCTGCGGACGACCTGCGCAAGCCGTACGGGCTGTGGGTCGACCGCCGTGCCGATGGCTACAGCGTCTACGTGACCGACTCCTGGGACAACGGCGAGGATGCACAGGGCCGTGACATCCTGCCGCCGCTGACCGAGCTGGACAAGCGCGTGCGCCAGTACCAGGTGACCCGCGATGGCGCGAAGGTCGAAGCGAAGCTTGTGGCCAGCATCGGTGATACCACTGAGGCGGGTGCCCTGCGCGTGGTCGAGTCGATCTGGGGCGACCCCGAGAACGATCGCCTGCTGATCGCCGAAGAGGACGAGGGCTACGCCAGCGAGTTCAAGGTCTACACGCTGGCCGGGCGTTTCACCGGCACCACCTTCGGCCGCGACGTGTTCAAGGCGCAGGCCGAAGGCGTAACCCTGCGCACCTGCGGCAAGGATGGTTGGTGGATCACCACCGAACAGGGCAAGCAGCGCAGCGTGTTCCACCTGTTCGACCGCCACACCCTGAAGCCGGTCGGCGCGTTCCAGGGCAATACCGTGGCCAACACCGATGGCATCTGGATGATGCAGCAGCCCAGCGCGCGCTTCCCGCACGGCGCGTTGTATGCGGTGCATGACGACCAGGGCGTGGTGGCGTTCGACTGGGAGAGCATCGCCAAGCAGTTGGCATTGCCGCTGGAGTGTGGTTCGTGAGCGGTCGTTGCCTGATGCGTACGTTGGCGCTGGGCCTGCTGCTGGCGGTGCCGTCGTTGTGCTTCGCGGCGGCTGAAGCGAACACCCAGGTGCCGCCGGGCAGCCGCCACTACGCAGCGACGACGGTGCCGGACCGCATTGTCGCTTCGCCGGCAGTCGATCCCGGCCATGGGTTCGCCGTGGCCTGGCGCACCGACGGCAGCGTGCAGGCGCCGCTGCTGGAGATTGCCCTTGCCGGTGATTCACCGGCCATCGAGGGCATCCGCCAGGTGCGCGCCACGACCCGCGCGCTGCAGACCGAGAACGGGCTGTCGCACCACCACCGCGCTGATGTCAGCGGCCTGCGGCCCGATACCCTGTACGTCTACCGCGTGCAGGGCAACGGCAGCTGGAGCGCCTGGAACCAGCTGCGCACGCTGGCTGCGCCCGACCAGCCGCTGACCCTGCTGTACTTTGGAGATACCCAGAACAAGAACGTGAGCCATGTCAGCCGCGTGGTGCGCGCCGCGCAGAAGGCCGCACCCGAGGCGCGCCTGAGCCTGTTCGCTGGCGATCTGGTCAGTGGGGGCGATGGTGCCGATGACAGCGAGTGGGGCGAATGGTTTGCCGCCGCCGGTTGGCTGGCGCAGGAAACCCTGGTCGCGCCGGCGATCGGCAACCACGAGTATGTCGAGGAGTTCGAGGACACTCCGCAGGAACGCCGCGTGCTGGGCAGGCACTGGCCGGTGACGTTCGCGCTGCCGGGCAATGGGGCATCCGCCGCACAGCAGACCAGCTACTGGTTCGATGCGCAGGGCGTGCGCGTCGCCGTGGTCGATGGCACGTCGGCACTCGACCTTGGCACGGCCAAGGCGCAGGCCCAGTGGCTGGACAAGGTACTGACCGGCAATCCGCAGCCGTGGACGCTCGTGCTGCTGCACCAGCCGTTCTATTCGCCGCGCGAAGGGCGCGAGAACGGCGCATTGCGTGACGTGCTGCTGCCGGTGGTTCGTCGCCACAACGTCGATCTGGTGCTGCAGGGCCACGATCACACCTATGGCCGCCGTGGTGAAGGACAGGCCGCGACGCCGCAGTATGTGGTGACCGTGGCGGGGCCGAAGCAGTACCGTCTCTCCGACGAGGCACGTAGGACGATGGATCCGGTGGCCGAGGACACCCAGCTGTTCCAGGTGTTGCACATCGATCCGCAGCACCTGCGCTATGAAGCCCGCACGGTGACCGGGCGACTCTACGATGCCTTCGAGCTGCGTCGCGACGCCAAGGGCGGCAAGCAGCGCACGGAGCTGACCGAAGGCCGCATCACGCCGCGTGACTGCCCGCGCGCGCACACTGCCAAGGGCCGCGCCGATCGCTGCTGGGAATGAGGAGGAGATTCAGATGAAAACCGTACACCGTCTTGTCCCCATGGCTGCCATCGGCGGGGCCCTGCTCCTGCTCGCGACCGCGGTGGCCGCCGCCGATGGCGTGCTGCACCCGTTCCTGGTGGCGCAGCCGAAGCAGGCGCCGCAGGAAGTGAACCTGGCGGTGGAGATTCCGGCCGGCAGCTTCACCAAGTACGAGATCAAGGAGGACGGCCTGGTGCATGTGGATCGCTTCCAGTCGATGCCGGTCGCCTATCCGGCCAACTACGGTTCGATGCCGCGCACGTTGGCTGGCGACAACGATCCGCTGGACGCGCTGGTGCTGACCCGTGAACCCCTGCATCCGGGCGTGATCGTGCGCTTCCGGCCGATCGGCTACCTGAAGATGGTCGACGGCGGCGAGCACGACGAGAAGATCATCGGCGTGCCGACCGACAAGGTTGACCCGACCTACGCCAACATCCGCGACCTGGCCGATCTGCCGGAGATCGAACGACAGCGCATCGAAGCGTTCTTCCGGGTCTACAAGGACCTGCCGGCCGGGCGCAACCCGGTGCAGCTCAACGGTTGGGGCAACGCTGCCGAGGCGCGGACGCTGATCAGCGAAGCGATGAAGCGCTTCGAAAAATAGATCCACGCCATGGCTGGATTCAGTCCAGCAACGTCTCGATGAACGACTCGGCCTGCAGGCGGTCGCCCAGTACCCGGGCCACCGCCTGTACGGCTGCCTCCTGGTGTTCAGGACGGATGCCGCCATCGTCATCGTCGTTGTAGAGGTCATCGCCGGCATCGAGGTACACCGTGCCTGCAGCAGCCAGAGCCGCCATCAAGGTCGGCACATCGGCAGTGATCTCGCCGGCATCCAGCAGGCCGGCACCGTGGTGGCTGAACAGCACACGGCCGTCGTCCAGGTCGAGGATGAACGGATCAGCGCCGCGATCGGCAATCACCAGCCAGTTCGATGGCCAGCCGTTGATCCGTTCGCCGCTGACGCCATGCCATCGATAGCCGGCCTGCTGGCTCCACAGGCGCTGCAGTGGCGGTATCCAGACATCAAGGCCGGGAACGGTGATGCCGGCGCGGCCAACCCTGGCATTGATCTCTTCGCCCAGCGGCCCGACCTGCGCGTAGAACGACGCCAGTGCCGTGGGCAGCGGGAACGGGCCCTGCCAGTCACGCTCGTGCTGCGCATGCAGCGGCCCGAAGCGGGCGAATGAGGCGTGCAGATCATCCATGTCAGAGTCCAACGGGTAGCGGCCGTGCAGCCTAGCAGACGGCGTCTGCGCGCATCCCCTTCACCACCGCTGGCTATCATGTGCGCCTTCCACAACGAAGGCAGTACCTGTGTCGGTAGCGTTGGTATGGTTCCGCCGTGATCTGCGGCTGCAGGACAATCCGGCCCTGCAGGCCGCGCTGGATGCCGGTCACGACGTGGTGCCGGTCTACATCCATGCGCCGCACGAAGAAGGTGAGTGGGCGCCGGGTGCTGCCTCCGATGCGTGGCGCCACCGTTCACTGGCCGCGCTGGATGCGGACCTGCGCACGCGCGGTTCCTCGCTGGTGCTGCGCAGTGGTGACAGCCTGCCGGCCCTGCAGTTGCTGATCGCGCAGACTGGCGCCGAGGCGGTGTACTGGAACCGCAAGTACGAACCGGCCACCCAGCCACGCGACGCCACCATCAAGCGCATGCTGCGCGAGCAGGGCATCGATGCGCAGAGCTGCAATGGCAGCCTGTTGTTCGAGCCTTGGGACATCGCCACCCAGCAGGGCCAGCCGTACAAGGTATTTACGCCGTACTGGCGCAACGTGCTCAGTCATTGGCGCCTGCCGGCACTGCAGGCCGCACCGGAAGCACTGGCGCCGCACGCGGCCGACAGCCTGGCATTGGATGACCTCCAGCTGGCGCCGACGCTGGACTGGGATACCGGCTTCTGGGAGCACTGGCAGCCGGGTGAAGCCGGTGCGCTGGAAGCACTGTCCGTCTTTGAAGACGGTGCCCTGCGCGGGTATCGCGAGCAGCGTGACCTGCCGGACCGTGTCGGGACCTCGCGGCTGTCGCCGCACCTGCATTTCGGCGAAATCGCACCCTGGCGGATTGCCCATGCGCTGGAAGGGCTGCGTAGTGCCGGCACCGACGCCGACATCGACGGCTACCTGCGCCAGCTGGGCTGGCGTGACTTCGCCTACCACCTGCTGCATCACTTCCCGAAGACGCCCACCGACAACCTCAACCCGCGTTTCGATCGCTTCCCATGGGCAACGCCCAGTGAGGCGCAGCTGTACGACTGGCAGCGCGGCAACACCGGCGTGCCGATCGTCGATGCCGGCCTTCGCGAGCTGTGGCACACCGGCTACATGCACAACCGGGTGCGGATGATCGTGGCCAGTTACCTGTGCAAGCACCTGCGCGCGCACTGGCTGCATGGCGCACGCTGGTTCTGGGACACCCTGGTCGATGCCGACCTGGCCAACAACACCATGGGCTGGCAGTGGGTGGCCGGGACCGGTGCCGACGCGGCACCGTACTTCCGTGTGTTCAACCCCGTGACCCAGGCCGAGAAGTTCGATCCGCAGGCACGGTACATCAGCCGCTGGGTGCCCGAACTGGCCGCGCTGCCGGTGAAGGCCCGGTTTGCGCCCTGGCAGCATCCGCTGCTGCTGGCGGCACATGCCCCGGGCTATCCGCGTACGCCGCTGGTGGACCTGGCCGCGGGCCGCGACGCCGCATTGGCGGCTTACCGCCAGTCGGGGGCGGGGTAAAGGGCGACCTGGGCGATCTGGTCAGTTAGCTGAACGCGGCCCTGTCGGTGAGCCCGATCATCATTCCGGCATCGCATCGGGCTGTTTATTCTCTTTGCGCCCGCAGGCCGCCGGCCGACCGGAAACCAAGGAGAACCTCATGATCCGCAACACCACCCGCAACGTCGCACTGGCCCTGATGAGTGCGGCCGTCCTGTCGGCCTGCGCCACCGGCGGCTCCTACGTACAGAGTGACCAGTACGGCAACCCCACCGAGCAGCAGAACCGCACCGGGCGCAACGCCCTGATCGGTACCGCCATCGGCGTGGCAGCCGGCCTGCTGACCGGCGACAGCGCCACCGAGCGCCGCCAGCATGCCCTGATCGGCGCCGGTATCGGTGCGCTCAGCGGCGCCGCCGTCGGCCAGTACCAGGATCGCCAGGAACGCGCACTGCGCGAGCGCACTGCCAACACCGGCATCGATGTGCAGCGCCAGGGCGACAACATCATGCTGAACCTGCCGGACGGCATCACTTTCGACTTCGGCAAGTCGACCCTGAAGCCGCAGTTCTACGGCGCGCTCAATGGCGTGGCAGGCACCCTGCGTGACTACAACCAGACCATGATCGAAGTGGTCGGCCACACCGACAGCATCGGCAGCGATGCGGTCAACAACCGCCTGTCGAAGGAACGTGCCGACTCGGTCGCGCAGTACCTGATCGGCCAGGGCGTGCAGAGCGTGCGCATCGAAACGCTGGGCGCCGGCAAGTCGTACCCGATTGCCGACAACAGCACCGACGCCGGCCGCGCCAAGAACCGCCGCGTCGAGATCCGGGTGATTCCGCTCAAGCAATAACGCGTAGCGTTACTGCTTGAGCCGGTCCGGCCATCGGCCGGAACGAAAATGCCGCCCTTGCAGGCGGCATTTTTGTGGGTGCCGAGCGTTGCTCGGCACGCCGAAAGCGCATCCCTCTGTAAGCCATGCCGACCAAGGTCGGCAATTACCAGGAGATGGGTAGGCGCTCTTGTTGCAGGCTACGCCGCCGAAGCGGCCACCTTCTCCAGGATCCGCTTGCCGCTGCTTTCCAGTGCGGCGTCTTCCTTTTCCTTCTGCTGCTGCGCCAGCTTCGCACCCGGACACTGCGCCAGCATGTAATTGGCGTCGAAGTTGAGCTTTTCGACCAGGAAGTCGACGAACGCACGCACCTTTGGCGAGACCAGGCGGCCGCCGGCGAACACGGCGTTGAAGTCCACTTCCGGGCCGGTCCAGCCGGCCAGCACGCGGCGCACCATGCCCGATTCAACGAACGGCTTGGCCATCACGTCGCCGGTCAGCAGCAGGCCTTCGCCACAGACCAATGCACCATTCAACGCAGACATGTCGTTGGCGGTCATCAGCGGGGTGACCGGGAAGTCACGCAGCTCGCCGCCGTTCTCGCCCAGCTGCCAGGTGAAGCGCGGCGAATTTCCGGTGTGGTACGGCTTGCGCATCGCCAGGATGCGATGGAACTGCAGCTCTTCCGGATGCAGCGGCTCGCCGTAGCGCTCGATGTAGGCCGGGCTGGCGAATACCTGCGTGCGCAGGCTGCCCAGCTTGCGCGCGACCAGGTTCGAATCGGGCAGGGCCCCCACGCGCAGCGCAAGGTCCGCTTCACCTGCAATCAGGTCCAGCTTCTCGTTGCCCATGTGCATGTCCAGGCGGATTTCCGGGTACTGCGCATGGAACTGGCCCAGCAGCGGGGCGATCCAGGTGATGCCGATCGAATAGGGCACGGTGAAGCGCAGCCAGCCGCGCGGGCCGGACTGCAGCTGGCTCACCGCGCTCTCGGCCTCTTCCAGTTCGCGCGCGATGCGCTGGCAATGTTCGTGGTAGATCGAACCGGCTTCGGTCAGGCCGAGGCGGCGCGTGGTCCGGTGCAGCAGGCGCGCGCCCAGGCGCGTTTCCAGCTCCTGCACTTTGCGGCTGACCGTGGTCTTGGGCAGGCCGAGCGATTTGGCAGCGGCAATGAAGCTGCCTTGCTCGACCACTTTGACGAAGATCAGCGTCTCGTTGAGATCGTGGGACATGGTCGGGGATCCTGGACGTCGGGGATGGGACAATCGTGACAGAACGATTGGACCGGGAGCGGGATGATTATTCCCCTTAATCAGGACTAATCAAGTAAAGGTTTGAGGTCTATCGTGGCGCCATTCGTTAATTGGAGCCCGTCCGCCATGAGCCTGCGCAACATTCTTGCCCGACTCCGGAACGCCGGCCAGAACACCCTGGACCTGGCGATGACCGTCGAAGCCCGTCCGAGTTCCTTGGTACACAAGGACTTTCGTGAGTTTACCGCGCCCATGCGTCAGCAGCGTGGCGGTGCCATCCGCCTGGCCCCTCACAAGGGTGACCGCCTGCGCCGAATCGGGACTATCCCGGATTTGGGAGGAAATGTCCCGTGAATGGGATGCTGACGCCTGAAGTCCTGGTCCTGGGCGGCACCGGTGCCGTCGGCCAGGGTGTGGTTGGCGCGCTGCTGGAGGCCGGCAGCCCGGTACTGGTTGTCGGCCGCGATCCGGGCCGGCTGGCGGCGCTGCACGAGCAGTTCGCTGACGAGCCGGGCCTGGAGACGCTGCTGGGGTCGCTCAGCGACGACGGATCGGCGCGCGCGCTGGCCGAACGCATCGCGCAGCGCCCGCGCCCGTTGGCGGCGGTGATCGCCGCAATGGGTGGACCGTACCGCCGCGGTCGCGTGGTCGACCGCAACGGTGACGAACTGATGGGCGCGATGCAGGCCGATCTGATGCCGCACGTGCACGCGGTGCGTCACCTGCTGCCGCTGCTGCAGGACAACGTGCATGCGCGCCGCTACGTGATGATCGGCAGCCCGGCCAACGCCAAACCATGGGCGGGCTACGGCGAGACCTCGATCACCACCGCCGCGCTGCGCATGTACGCGCAGGTCGTGCACCAGGAAGCGCAGGCGCTGGGCGTGCGCGCGCAGATGCTGGAAGTCTGCAGCCCGGTGTGCACCCCGGCCAATGCGGCCAATGCCTGCATCGAGTGGCCCAGCTCGCTGTTGGTGGGTCGTCGCGTTGTGTCGCTGCTGGATGGTTGCCGCGACAACCGTGCCATCGTCCGCTGTGACAGCAGCGATGCCGAACTGCCGCGCGGCCTGCTGCACCTGGAAGTTCCCCCTTTGTGGCGCGATACCGCAGGCGTCGCTTGACCTCGACCATGGTTGAGGTCGCAGGATACGCCGCCGATTTTTGCAACACGTTCTCGTATAGCTGTACCACCCCTCCGTACGGATGCATGCCATGACTTCCCCCAATACCACCCCACATCGTTTCGGCCATCGCATTGCGATGGTCGGCGTGTCGATCCTCGCCGCAGCCGTGCTTGCGGCCTGCAGCGGCGGCCACGCCGAAGAAGCCGGTGCACCGCCGCCGCCGCAGGTCAGCGCCGCGCCGGTACTGGTCAAGCAGGTCAGCCAGTGGGACGAATTCAGCGGCCGCGTCGAAGCGGTGCAGAGCGTTGAACTGCGCCCGCGCGTGTCCGGCTACATCGACAAGGTCAACTACGTCGAAGGCCAGGAAGTGAAGAAGGGCGAAGTGCTCTTCACCATCGACGCGCGCAGCTACCAGGCCGAGTACGATCGAGCGGCTGCCGAGCTGGCCCGCGCCCGCACCCAGGCCACGCTGGCCCGCAGCGAGTCCGAGCGTGCCAAGCGACTGTCCGAGCAGCAGGCGATCTCCACCGAGACCGCCGAACAGCGTCGCGCGGCCGCCGACCAGTCCGGTGCCGCCGTGCAGGCCGCGCAGGCTGCGCTGGACGCGGCCCGGCTCAACCTGGAGTTCACCAAGGTGCGTGCACCGATCGACGGCCGTGCCGGTCGCGCGATGGTCACCGCCGGCAACCTGGTCACCGCCGGCGACAGTGCCAGCGTGCTGACCACGCTGGTCTCGCTGGATACCGTCTTTGTCTACTTCGATGCCGACGAAAGCACCTTCCTGCGCTACGCCCAGATGGCACGCAAGGGCGAGCGCCCGAGCGAGCGTGACAGCGAACTGCCGGTGAAGGTTGGCCTGTCCGGCGAAGAGGGCTACCCGCACTCGGGCAAGGTCGACTTCCTCGACAACCAGGTCGCCCGCAGCACCGGCACCATCCGCGTCCGCGCACTGCTGGACAACGCCGACCGCCAGTTCACGCCGGGCCTGTTCGCCCGCGTGCAGCTGCTCGGCAGCGGCCAGTTCCAGGCGCTGCTGATCGATGACAAGGCCGTGCTGACCGACCAGGACCGCAAGTATGTCTACGTGGTCGACAAGGATGGCAAGGCCCAGCGCCGCGACATCCAGCTTGGTCGCACCGCTGATGGCCTGCGCATTGTCGAACACGGCCTGGCCGCGGGCGACAAGGTGATCATCGACGGCGTGCAGAAGGTCTTCATGCCGGGCATGCCGGTGCAGGCCAAGGCGGTGGCGATGCAGCCACAGCCGGCGCCGGCACCGGGCCGCGATGCCACCGCTGCCCTGAAGCACTGATCCGCGTCCCCGCTTAGCTGCCGGCGCCAGCGGCAGCCTTCCCTGCCTTCGTCATTTCGGCGAGGGGCAGGGTGGCTGTTGCCCGCCGAATGCCTTTCCCAGGAATTCCTCCATGGACTTTTCCCGTTTCTTCATCGACAGGCCGATCTTCGCGGCGGTGCTGTCGATCGTGATCTTTGCCGCAGGCCTGATCACGATTCCAATCCTGCCGATCAGCGAGTACCCGGAAGTGGTGCCGCCGTCGGTGGTCGTGCGCACGGTCTATCCGGGCGCCAACCCCAAGGTCATCGCCGAGACCGTCGCCACGCCGCTTGAAGAAGCCATCAACGGCGTCGAAGGCATGATGTACCTGAAGTCGGTCGCCGGTTCCGACGGCGTGCTGCAGATGACCGTCACCTTCCGCCCGGGCACCGACCCGGACGCAGCGGCGGTGAAGGTGCAGAACCGCGTGGCGCAGGCGCAGGCGCGCCTGCCCGAGGACGTGCGCCGGCAGGGCGTGACCACGCAGAAGCAGTCGCCGACCTTCCTGATGGTGGTGCACCTGACCTCCCCGCAAGGCAAGTACGACACCCTGTACCTGCGCAACTACGCCCGCCTGCACGTCAAGGATGCACTGGCGCGCATTCCGGGCGTCGGTGATGCGCAGATCTTCGGTGGTGGCGACTACGCCATGCGCGCCTGGCTGGATCCGGACAAGGTGGCTTCGCGCGGCCTGACCGCCAGCGACGTGGTGCGCGCCATGCGCGAGCAGAACGTGCAGGTGTCGGCCGGCCAGCTCGGCGCCGAACCGCTGCCGGACAGCAAGTTCCTGACCCTGATCAATGCCCAGGGCCGGCTGAAGACCGAAAAGGAATTCGGCGACATCGTGCTCAAGAGCGGCACCGATGGCGAGATCGTACGCCTGTCCGACGTGGCCCGCCTGGAACTGGGTGCGGGTGACTACACCCTGCGCTCGCAGCTGGACGGCAAGAACGCGGTCGGTATCGGCATCTTCCAGTCGCCGGGTGCGAACGCGCTGGAAATCCGTGACCAGGTCATCTCGACGATGGACGAGATGCAGAAGACCATGCCGGCCGACGTGAAGTACGAAGCGGTGTATGACACCACCATCTTCGTGCGCGACTCGATCAAGGCCGTGGTCTCCACGCTGCTGGAAGCGATCGCGCTGGTGGTGCTGGTGGTGATCCTGTTCCTGCAGACCTGGCGTGCCTCGATCATCCCGTTGATCGCCGTGCCGGTGTCGGTGGTGGGTACCTTCGCCGCGCTGTACCTGCTGGGCTTCTCGATCAATACGCTGAGCCTGTTCGGCCTGGTGCTGGCGATCGGCATCGTGGTCGACGACGCGATTGTGGTGGTGGAGAACGTCGAGCGCAACATCGAGGAAGGCCTGTCGCCCACCGCCGCGGCCCACCAGGCCATGCGCGAAGTGTCCGGCCCGATCGTGGCGATCGCGCTGGTGCTGTGTGCCGTGTTCGTGCCGATGGCGTTCCTGTCCGGTGTCACCGGCCAGTTCTACAAGCAGTTCGCGGTCACCATCGCCATCTCCACGGTGATCTCGGCGATCAACTCGCTGACCCTGTCGCCGGCCCTGGCCGCGCGCCTGCTGAAGGCCCACGGCGCACCGAAGGATGGCCCGAGCCGCCTGATCGACCGCCTGTTCGGCTGGGTGTTCCGCCCGTTCAACCGCTTCTTCAAGTCCAGCTCGGAGAAGTACGAGCGTGGCGTGGCCCGCATCCTCGGCCGACGTGGCGCGGTGTTCGTGGTCTACGCGATCCTGCTGGTCGGTACCGGCGTGATCTTCAAGCTGGTGCCGCCGGGCTTCATCCCGACCCAGGACAAGCTGTACCTGATCGCCGGCGTGAAGCTGCCGGAAGGTTCGTCGATCGCGCGTACCGATGAAATGCTGCGCAAGGTGGCCAAGATCGCCCAGGAAACCGATGGCGTGGCTCACACCATCTCGTTCCCGGGTTTGAACGCGCTGCAGTTCACCAATACGCCCAATACCGGTGTGGCGTTCATTCCGCTCAAGCCCTTCGCCGAGCGTCATGGCCGTACCGCTGCGCAGATCAATGCCGAGATCAACCAGAAGATCGCCGGCCTGCAGGAAGGCTTCGCCTTCGCGATGATGCCGCCGCCGATCCTCGGCCTGGGCAACGGCAACGGCTACCAGATGTTCATCGAGGACCGCGGCAACCTGGGCTACGGCGCGCTGCAGAATGCGGTGCAGGCGATGCAGGGCACCGTGGCGCAGACGCCGGGCATGGCCTTCCCGATTTCCAGCTACCAGGCCAACGTGCCGCAGCTGGATGCCGAGGTCGACCGCGTCAAGGCCAAGGCACAGGGCGTGCAGCTCACCGAACTGTTCGACACCCTGCAGACCTACCTGGGTTCGGCCTACGTCAACGACTTCAACCAGTTCGGCCGTACCTGGCAGGTGATCGCCCAGGCAGACGGTCCGTTCCGCGAGACGGTCGAGGACATCGGCAAGCTGCGTACCCGCAACGACCGCGGCGAGATGGTGCCGATCGGTTCGATGGTCACCATCAAGCAGACCTTCGGCCCGGACCCGGTGCTGCGCTTCAATGGCTACCCGGCAGCGGACCTGGCCGGTGAAGCCGACCCGCGCCTGCTGTCCTCGGCCGAGGCGATGACCAAGCTGACCGAGATCGCCGGCAAGGTGCTGCCGGTGGGCATGACCACCGAATGGACCGACCTGAGCTACCAGCAGGCGACCCAGGGCAAGGCCGCCTTCATCGTGTTCCCGGTGGCGATCATGCTGGCCTTCCTGGTGCTGGCCGCGCTGTACGAGAGCTGGTCGCTGCCGCTGGCGGTGATCCTGATCGTGCCGATGACCCTGCTGTCCGCGCTGTTCGGCGTCTGGCTGACCGGCGGTGACAACAACGTGTTCGTGCAGGTCGGCCTGGTGGTGCTGATGGGCCTGGCGTGCAAGAACGCGATCCTGATCGTCGAGTTCGCCAGAGAACTGGAGATGGGCGGCAAGGGAATCGTTGAAGCTGCGCTGGAAGCCTGCCGCCTGCGCCTGCGCCCGATCGTGATGACCTCTATCGCGTTCATCGCCGGCACCGTGCCGCTGGTGCTGTCGCACGGTGCAGGTGCCGAGGTGCGCTCGGTGACCGGTATCACCGTGTTCGCCGGCATGCTGGGCGTGACCCTGTTCGGCCTGTTCCTCACCCCGGTGTTCTACGTGGCCCTGCGCAAGTTCGTCACCCGCAACGGTGGTGGCCAGCTGGTGCAGCACGGCGAGCCGACCATCCACCACTGACATGGAACCCCGTCGCCGCCGGTCAATGGCCGGCGGCGGCTTCCCCCTCACAAGGCATGCATCCATGAATACCCATCAGAACAAGATCGCGCTGGTCACCGGCGCCACCCGTGGCATCGGCCTGGAAACCGTGCGCCAGCTGGCCCAGGCGGGCGTGCACACGCTGCTGGCCGGTCGCAAGCGTGAGATCGCCGTTGAGCTGGCGCTGAAGCTCCAGGCTGAAGGCCTGCCGGTCGAAGCCCTGCAACTGGACGTGACCGACGCGGCCAGCATCGCCGAAGCGGTCGAGCAGGTACGCCAGCGCCATGGCCGCCTCGACATCCTGGTCAACAATGCCGGCATCATGATCGAGAATCCCGCGCAGGCGCCGTCGGAGCAATCGCTCGAGACCTGGAAGCGCACCTTCGACACCAACGTGTATGCGCTGGTGGCGGTCACCCAGGCATTCCTGCCGCTGGTCAAGCAGGCCAAGTCCGGCCGCATCGTCAATGTGTCCAGCATGCTCGGATCGCAGACCCTGCACGCGGATCCCTCCTCGGGCATCTATGACTTCAAGATTCCGGCGTACAACGCCTCCAAGGCCGCGGTGAACAGCTGGACCCTGAGCCTGGCCTACGAACTGCGCAACACGCCGATCAAGGTCAATACCGTGCATCCGGGCTACGTCAAGACCGACATGAACGGTGGCAACGGCGAGATCGAAATCAGCGAAGGTGCACGCTCCAGCGTGGAAATGGCACTCATCGGTGAATCCGGTGCCAGCGGCAGCTTCACCTACCTGGGTGAGGTGCTGCCATGGTGATCCGCACGTTGGCGATGGCCGTCTCCAGCCTGGTGCTGGCGGGCTGTGTCAGCGTCGGCCCGAACTACAAGGCGCCGGTGCAGGAACCGGTGGTGCTGCAGGGGGCGCAGCAGCCGGTGTTCAGCACTACCTCGCCGGTGGCCAGCTGGTGGGCGCAGTTCGATGATCCGGTGCTGGAAGAACTGGTGCACGGCGCACTGTCGGACAACCTGGACCTGCGCGTGGCCGTGGCCCGCGTCAGCCAGGCCCGCGCGGTGTTCGTCGAAAGCCGCTTCGACCAGGCCCCGCACATCACCGCGGGCGGCAGCTACGACCGCCGCAAGCAACCCGATCCGCAGCTGGGTGGGCAGCGGGTGTTCAGTGAAAGCTACCAGCTCGGCTTCGATGCCGGCTGGGAGCTGGATCTGTTCGGCCGCAAGCGCCGTGCAGCAGAAGCCGCGCGCGCCGACCTGGACGCCGAGCAGGCCAACCTGGCCGATGCGCAGGTACTGGTCGCCGCCGAAGTGGCACGCAACTACTTCGAGCTGCGCGGTACGCAGAAGCGCATCGCGGTGGCCCAGCACACCCTGGTCAACCTGCGCGATACGCAGAAGCTGACCGAGGCGCGCTGGGAGCTGGGCGCCGGCAGCGAGCTGGACGTGCAGAGCAGTCGCGCCCGGCTGAAGGCGATCGAGGCCGATATTCCGCTGCTGGAAGTGGCCGAAACGCAGTCGCGCAATCGCCTGGCGGTTCTGCTGGGCCAGCGTCCGGAAACGCTGACCGCCATGCTTGCGCCGCACGACGTGCCGGCATTTGCCAAGGCGCTGCCGCTGGGCGATACCCGCGAGCTGCTGCGCCAACGCGCCGACGTGCGCGTGGCCGAGCGTCGCCTGGCCGCTGCCACCGCGCGGGTGGGCGTGGCCACTGCGGACCTGTTCCCGCGGCTGTCACTGTCCGGTTTCGTCGGCTTCCTTGGCGGCGACGCCAGTGGCCTGGTCAATGGCAACAACAAGGCCTGGTCGCTGACGCCGTCGCTGAGCTGGGCCGCGTTCGACTTCGGCACCGTGCGTGCACGCCTGCGTGCCAGCAAGGCTGAAGCCGAGGGCGTGGCGGCGCAGTATGAGCAGGCCGTGCTGCTGGCGCTGGAAGACACCGAGAACGCGCTGACCCGCTATTCCAAGCAGCAGGCGCGGCTGGCGATCGTGGTCGAGCAGGCGCAGGCGGCACGCCGGGCTGAGTCGCTGGCGCAGATCCGCTACCGCGAGGGCTCGGAAGACTTCCTGACCTTGCTGGATGCGCAGCGCACGCAGCTGGCGGCCGACGATGCGTTGGCGGCGGCTGAGTCCGAGGTCAATGTCAGCGTGGTGGGCGTGTACAAGGCGCTGGGTGGCTGGGGGCAATCGCCGCAGCAACCCAGCGTGGCGCAGGTGCAGTAACCGCAAGGGACGGAAGCAGTGGCTTCCGTCCCTTTCTTCTGTCAGGGCCAATGATTGGCCGGTGTGTCGCGCTCGCGCATGCGCACGATGCAGAAGCGATGGCCGGTGGGTGCTTCCATCACCCACCAGCGTTTGACGAAGCCGATCCGGCGCGCGCCGAGTTTTTCCAGTCGATCTGCCTCGGCATCGATGTCGTCGCTCTCGATGTCCAGGTGCACCCGTGAGGGGTGAGCGACACGTTGCACTTCCACGTTCAGGCCTGCGGGTGCGCCCTGCAGGTCGGCGTACTCGGCGCCATCTTCGCCATACGATGGCTGCGCCTGCAGACCGAGGGCGGCCGCCCAGAAGCGTGCGCCTTCGTCAGCGGGCGTGTCCTGGCAGTCGATGATGAATCCGGCCAGACGGCTCTGGTGCGCCATGACGTCCTCCGCAGATCGGGAATGGAGGAAGGGTAGCGCGTCGCGTGCTGTGGACGTTGTCACAGTCATGACGTTTCTGACTCTGCCAGAACCGGGGCCTGCGGTGTAACTAGTGGGGCAGATTCCGGGAGGGATGGCGATGAGCGACGACAAACGTGATACCCAGCGCATGCTGTTTGGTGATCCGGGACCGCCTGGCGCAGGGCTGTCGGTAGCGGTCGTAGTGCTGATGGTGTTGGCTACCATGGCGGCTGCGATCGGCTTCATGCGCCTGCCGGACCAGATGCTGGGGCTGGGCCTGATCGGCATCTCCGTGTTTCTGGCGGTCGGTGCCCGCATCTGCCAGGCACGCAACCAGCATCAGGCGCTGTACCGGCTGATGTCGCGACAGCCGCAGCCGTAGCTGCGGCTGCCGTACAGGTTCAGTGCTTCGGCCAGTCCAGCTCGACCACCAGCGGGAAATGATCCGACGGCAGCACGCCGTCGATGCGACGGTCATCGGTCAGGAAGCTGCGTGCATGGAAGCCACGCACCAGCACCCAGTCCAGCTGCACGGTGGCCTTGCCGGTGAAATCGTGGAAGGTCAGGCGTGGCCCCTGCGGAACCTTCACCTGGGTACGGGTGTCCTGCAGCAGGCGGGTGAATGCCTTGTAGGTGTCACCACCGGGCTCGCTGTTGAAGTCACCCGTCAGGACCACCGGCAGATCGGCCGGCAGGGCTTCCACGCGCTTGCCGATCAGCTCGGCACCCTTCACCCGGCGCGGTTCATCCTCGTCGCGGTAGGGCAGGTGGGTGTTCATGAAATAGAAACGACGGCCATCGTCCAGGCGGCGGAACAGGGCCCAGGTGACCATGCGCGGGTACAGGTTGCCCCAGGTGATGCTGCCGGGTACGTCGGGCGTATCGGACAACCAGAAGTTGCCGGACTCCTCGATGGCCAGCACCTTGCTGTCGTAGAACACGCCCATGTGTTCGTCACCGCTGCCACCACGGCGGCCTTCGCCGAACCAGCGGTAGCCGGGCAGGTGTTCGGACAGGTAGTCGGCCTGCTCCTTCACCAGTTCCTGGGTGCCGATCACAGCCGGGTGCGCATCGAGGATGACCTTGACCATGGCATCGCGGCGGTCGGGCCAGCGCTTGCCCGGTTCGGTATCGGCCGGGGTGCGTACGTTGAACGACATCACTTTGAGTGGCGCCGGTGCAGCAGCCCAGGCGGCGGCAGGCAGCGCAAGCGCCAGCAGCGCACACAGCGCGGGGCGACGGAAACGCGACAACATCGTGGAATCCCTCCATTCCATGAAAACGGTTTCATGGAGCATGCCATGGAAGGTGGGGGCAGCGGTATGCCGGGATGGGCGACTGGGAGATGCCGGACGGGCGGTGAAAGCGCCGCCCGGCGGATCGCGCGGGCGCGATCAGGAGGTCATGGGTGCTCAGTCGGCAGGCAGGTACCACTGGCCATTCTGGTCAATCCAGTACACCCGGATGTAGGGAGTGCCGTCCTCGTCGAAGTACGTCACTTCGCAACGTTGATGGTAATAGGGCCCCATCTTGACCCGGACGCAGTTCGTGTTCTCCGGACCACCGCCACCACCGCCGGCGGTGGCCTGGGACGGCGTGGAGAGAGCTCCCACGGCAAACATCAGTGCGGCCATCGAGGCCAGGTGCAGTTTCATGGGCATCATCCTTGTGTCTGCAATCGCGCATCTGCGCGGTGTCATGCAACTACCCCCGGTAGATCAGGCGACCGTGCGGCAGCTGCTGCGTACGCGCCGGCCCGGCTGGCGGCCCGACGCGGTCTCCACCCGGCTCAGTCGCGCAGGTAAGGGTTGCCGTACTCGTCAATCCAGTATTCGGCGGTGTAGACGTTGCCGAATTCATCGGTGTAGGTTTCCGTGCAGTGGTGGTGGACGCGGTTGCGATCCACATTCACTGGCACACAGGAAACATTCTCTCTCGGGACCCCTGTGTTGGCGTCCGCCACCGGAGCCAGGGTTGCAGTTGCCACCACCAACGCGGCCATCGCGGCCAGTTGCAGTTTCATAAGCATCATCCTTGCTTTCTGCAATCGCGCACATGCGCATGGCGTGTGTAACACGCGAGCCAAACCGCCGGAAGTGCCTCGCCGCGATCAGTCCTCGATCTCGCCGCGTCGATTGGCAGCACGTACCGCCTGCGCGGTGGTTGCCACCCCCAGGCGTTGGCGCGCGTGGCGCAGATGGTTCTCCACCGTGCGCGTGGAAAGCCCAAGCGTGGCCGCGATCTCAGCCTGACGGCGCCCGGCGGCAACCCAGCGCAGCACTTCGCGCTCGCGCGTGCTCAACGCGCTTCCCGAAAGCTCGGCAGGCGATTCGACCAGATGGCGTGCGGCTCGGAATGCTGCGGTTGCAGCAGCCGCCAGCTGCAGGCGCGCGCTGGCCGACGCGTCGATCGACGTACCGGCAACGCTGATCGCGCCCTCCAGGCCGGTGGTGCCGAACACCGGCACCTGCAGACCATGCAGGCCTTCGCCGCGTGGCTGCTTCACTATCTGGTAGCGTTCGCCGCGAACGCCCTGGTGCTTGCTCCAGAAGAACGGCGCGTCGCTGTCCAGCACGTGGCGATTGACCGGGCAGGCGTGGAGGTAGCCCGCAAGGTCGGTATCGCTGCCATCGCCGAACCAGTCGCCCTCGATCCAGTACACGCGTTGTGTACCGCGCTCCAGCCCGGTGCCGGTGGCGAACACCAGCACGCGGTCGTAGCCGAGTGGTGCCGCGATGCCTCGCAGGACCGCACCCACCGCGCTCAGCGAACGGGCGCGTTCCATTTCCAGCAATGCCTGCACCAGCGCGGTCATCCGGTTCAGCGCCCGGCCAGGGCGTTGAGCAGCGTGCGCGCGGCCAGCTTGCCCAGCGCATTACCGGCCAGCGGGCTGTCGCCGGTCAGCAGCAGGCGGTCCTGCAGCACGCTGCCATCGATGCCGTCATTGACGATCTGCACGCCCTGCTGCGCCAGGCGCTCACCGAAGAACCACGGCAGTTGCCCGGGCATGTAGCCGATCTCCGGCGTCTGCCGGTCCATCGCATCGGGGAAGGCGCAGATGCGATAGCCGCGGAACAGCGAACCGCCGTCGGCCTCGTCCACGCCTGCAGCGAGCAGTGCGGCCGGGCCGTGGCACAGGGTGATGATGTGGCGTTGCTGGGCCATCGCCCAGTGCAGGACGTCCTTCACTGCACGGCTCTGCGGTAGTCCGATCAGGGCGCCATGGCCGCCGGGGATGAACACTGCGGCATAGTCCGAATCCGCAGCAAGCCCGGCGACCACCTCATCCAACGGCAGCGGCTGGCGGAAGCGCGACTCGTAACGTTCGTACAGTCCACCGATCTCCGTGTCCTCACGCGGGAACGCCCACCACTCGAACTTGGCGGCGTTGCCCGACAGCGTGGCCACATCGATGTCGAAGCCGGCCTTGTCCAGGTGGTACATCGGCAGCAGGGTTTCCACCGGATGGTTGCCGGTGGAGAACAGGTGGCCGTTGGCAGTGGGCAGATAGCGTTCGTCCGCAGCGATCATCAGCACCTTCCAGCGGCCATCGCGGCGTGCGTCCGGATAGTCGGCACCGGACAGGTTGCTCTTGGGCGATGTGAACTGCGACAGCGAGTAGGGCGACGGGAAGAAGGCATCGCGCTCGGCCGGGTCGGGGCTGGGCTGGCGGCTGGGCTCTTGCGTGTTCATGCGGACCTCCAGTGGGGTGGTGGAATCCAGCATAGAAGGGCTGATGCGTACTGGCGATGAGGGTTTTCCCTCAGCCGCGCGCAGCTACTTCACCGTGGCCGAATGCTGCTGCATGTCTTCATGCAGGATCCGCCGCAGTTCGACGATGGCCGGCGTGGCTTCCTGCACGCTGTGCCCGGATACGATCACCTTCTCCGAATCCGCGTGCGGCAGGTGCGAGCTCCAGTAGGGCACCAGCCCGTCGTCGGTCTTTTCCAGCGGCCCATCGGCCTTGGCGCGCGCGATGATCGAGTGGTAGTGCACCTTCGGCGACATCGGCAGGTCGGCCACCGCGCGGACGAAAGGATCGTCCTTGTCCAGATTCTGGATGCTGTTCATCTGGTAACCGTGCTTGCCATCATTGCGGTCGATCTGGCCGTCGTTGGCGATGGTGGCGACGTCTTCCAGCACGGTCAGCGGCAACCGCACCAGGCGACCGATCCAGCGGCCCAGGCGGGTGCCCGCCACGTCGGTGCCGCGGTGTGGCGTGGCGATGAATACCACGCGCGATACTTCCGGTTCCGGCAGGAAAGTCAGCACCGGTGCGCCCTTGGTACGCAGCAGTTCACGCTGTGCCGGCGTCATCTGCGCAGTCTCCAGCAGGGTGTCGACCAGATGATCGCCGGAAGAGGAGATCATCAGCCGCGCGATCACGCCACCCATGCTGTGCCCGACCAGCACCATGTCATGCGAAGCCTGCGCCTTGCCGCTGGGGTCGAAATGCTTGAGCACTTCGGACAGCGTATGACGCATCGCATCGTGGCTCATCGCGATGGGCATGTTGGTCGGGTAGTAGAACTGCCAGACCTGGAAGTCCTGGCGGATCTCGTCGTCGCGCATCAGTTCGTTGGCGACGTTCACCCAGGCTTCCGGGCTGCTGGCCAGGCCATGGATCATCAGCAGCACGCGGCGGTTCGGATCGTAGGGCTGCATCATGTACAGGTGCGGCGTGTCGATGCCGCCCTTGCCACCGAAAAGCGAGCGCAGCGACTGGTGGCTGAAGTTGGAACGGGCCAGCCACAACGCATAGCCGGCGGTGAAGTTCGCGGCCAGCGGAACCTGTTGGCCATGCAGGGTGACTTCCGTGACCTGGTAGGGATCGTGGATCTCCAGCTCCGGCTCGTCGTCGTGCAGCACTTCCCACAGGTTCTTTCCCGAGAAGCGCAGCAGCACCGTCATCGAAGGGGAGGGCATCTCGCTCCAGCTCTGCGCGGCCGAGGTGCTTGCCTGCGCGGCGGGCGTCGCTGCCGAAGGCGGGGTGGCCGTGCTGCCAGCCGGATCGTTCATCACCGCCACCAGCTCGGCACCGAAGCCATCGCGGCGATGCACGCTGCGCAGCGTGCCAGTGAACGACAGCGAGGCCGCCGGTACCAGTTCGGTAGGGGTACGCGTATCCAGCGGTGATGCTTCGCCTGAAGGGGCCAGCACGAAGGTCCAGCGGCCCAGCTGGAAGTGGTTGGCCTGGCCGTGCACGCGGCCCGTGGCATAGGCGTCGTACAGCTGTACCGAGGCTTCCTGCACGGCCAGGTTGTAGTAGTCGCGCACCTGGGTCTGGCGATCTTCGAAGCCGCGCTGGTTGGCGGTGCGCTCGGTGAAGAAAAGATAGGCATAGGCCTGGCGCGCGACCTGCATCCACGCATCCAGGCGCGGTTGGAAATCGGCATCCAGCTCGGTGATCGCGCTCTTGGCGCGGCCGGATGCCGAGTACTCACGCTTCGGCGCCGGCAGGGTCATCGCATACTGCAGCCACAACTCGGCCAGGCTGGAGCGTTTGTCTTCCTCGCGCACCACGATGCTGCTTTCCATCGCCTCGATGCAGGGCAGGCCCGGTTTGGCGCATACGCCTTCATCGAGGCCGGCCACCCGCAAGGTCTCCGTGGTCGCCGCGCTGAGCTTGCCGGAAGTGAGGATGTCACCGCGCTTGAGCGCGATGTACTGACCGGGCGTGACCGAGGCCACCTGCACCGACGGCCCGAACTGGCGCAACGTGGCGCAGCCGCCCAGGGTGAGCAGCACAGTGATGATGAGGGTCGTGCGGCCGATGAAGCCCAAGCCCGTGGTTGCCATACGATCCTCCTGCGCGGTGGCGCCACTCTAGCGGTCGGCATGTCAAAGCGGAAGATACCGGGCGGTCGGTTTGGGGCGCTCAGGCGCTGCCATCCAAGCGATTCAGCCGGTTCCGTGTGACACTGGGGTGAATGGAGTTATGCAGGGACTGCGATGACGTGGCTTGAGACCCGGATCCCGCCGCCGCTGGTGATGCTGCTGTGCGCGGGGATCGGCTGGCTTGGGAGCCGACTGTGGCCGGAGGCGGTCTTGCCACTGCCGATGCGGGCGCTGATGTCAGGCGGGGTGATTGGGATCGGTGTGGCGCTGAACCTGCTGCCGAAGCTTGCGTTCCAGCGGGCGCGCACCACGGTCAATCCGCTGCGCCCTTCGGCATCAAGCGCGCTGGTCACGCGCGGCATGTACCGTTACACGCGCAATCCGATGTACCTGGGCCAGGCAACGATCCTCACTGGCGCAATGTTGTACCTGCAGAACACGATCGCGTTGCTGGCTGTGCCGTTGTTCGTGCTCTATATCACCTGGTTGCAGATCATGCCGGAAGAGCGGGCGTTGCTGGCCCGCTTCCCCGACGTGTATCCGATGTTCCGCCAACGAGTGCGGCGTTGGCTGTAGCGGGCATCACCCATTATCGAGAGATCTGGCACTTCACGGCAGCGGAATAGCCTTCGTAGTCATCGCCTGCGATCACGTGCAGGGTGTGGCGCTTGTCAGTGGTCTTCACGTATGAAGGTTCCTGCGTGTTGGCGTGTTCGTTGACCGTGTTCACTGACCACGCTTTGGCCAGATGCGTGGCGTCAACGCCGTTCAAGTAGACGAAGAGGCTCTTCTCGCCCTCGGCCACGTTCACATCGGCACTGGTGACGGTGCCGCCGAACAGGGCGACCGGCTTGTCCTCCGGCTCGAAGGTGCCACCCGGTTTCCTGGCCAGGCCAGCGGCCTGGAGTGCATCGATGGCGTCGGCCTCGCTGAAGTCCGAGCCGGCCTTGCAGGCCAGCAGGGCTTCCAGCGTGGCGGTGCCGGGGGGCGCGATGGCCGGTGCCGCGGCGTGCGTGGCTGGGGGTGCGGCGAGGGCGGTGAGGAGCATGGAAATCGTGAGGGAAGCTTTCATGGCAGATCCTTCTGGCGGTCGCGGGGTGGGGCTGCAGTGTGGAGGTGTCATCCCGATTATGCGCCACGCGTCCTGCGCGACGTGCAGGCACAAAAAAGCCGGAACTCCATTGACGGGAGATCCGGCTTCTTGCGGCCTCGACAGGCCATACAGATGGTGGAGGTGGGCTCTACCTTAGATCCGACGCAGGCCCTGGAGTTGCGTGGGTTCGGGTCTATGCAGCGTCCGCGATACCCCCATTTGTACCCCCGGTTTCGCCACTCTGGTCGCGCTGCTCCATCTGGTCCTGGATCCAGGAATCGATCTCCGATTCGACCCCGCGAACGGAGCTGCCCAGGTGGACCGGTTTGGGGAAGGTTCCGGCGGAAATGCGCAAATATAGGGTCGACTTAGCAATCCCCACCCGGGCCAGGACGTCGGCGCGGCGCAGGAGGCGGCTAGGTGTGACTGCGGTGCTCTCGTTCATGCTTCCTCCTTCGGTGCCCTGTCGGCGGCCAGACTGGTGCCGCGGCGGCGTTTCGATACGGGTTCCATGATCCGGCCGGCTTCGGCCCGGTCCCCACGGGAGAGTGCGATCAGCGCTAGGCCACGGGCCTCCCACGCGCGCACGGTGGCCTTGCTGGCCTTGGCGAGGTCCACTCCCGACAGGCTGGCCAGCACCCGGCCGACTTCGCAGTAGTCGACATCCAGAGCGCTCTCATCTTGCGTCCAGTCCACTGCTTCGCCCTTGTAAGGCTTCATTGACTGATTCAGCATGCTGGACACCTCGCCGGAGCCCTTCTATGCCCATTGCTGAAATGATCGCCGCCATCGGAGTCGATGGGCGACAGCTGACTA
Source organism: Stenotrophomonas sp. YJH_SMC_21 (assembly GCF_059369555.1). Taxonomy (NCBI): domain Bacteria; kingdom Pseudomonadati; phylum Pseudomonadota; class Gammaproteobacteria; order Lysobacterales; family Lysobacteraceae; genus Stenotrophomonas; species Stenotrophomonas sp. YJH_SMC_21. Next base: position 3,129 of record NZ_JCAFSU010000003.1, on the reverse strand, counting down.
TTGCAGGACAAGTGGCTGGCTTGGTGAGCGCTGTGTTGCTGTTCTTCTGGGGGAGTGCTGGATGGAAGATCACGAAGGAGGGGTACGTCAGTAGTCCCGGTGTCGCTTTGCCATTGGACCACCCTCGTAGAAAGCGCGCGGTCTTCTGGTTTAAGGTGCGCTACCTCGTGATGAGCAAGGTCGCGTTGATCTTGTTGTTTGCTTCTTTCCTCCTTCAGCTTTTGGCACTGTGGGCGCCTGCTTCGTAGCCCTGTGGATTCGCCTTGGCGCTCATAGGGCTGAGTCTGTGCGGCGGTGAGCGGCTGGTCAGCCATGGGCTGCCTCCGTCCGTGGCGATGGCGTGGCAGAATGCCGGCCAGTTCGGAGTCGGATCAGAGAATGAGCGTGTTGGATGGGGTTACTCAGTGCTGGTGGTTGAGCAAAACCTGCGCGATTGATTGGACGGCCTGGTCGGCCGTGGCAACAGGCGCTGCGGTCGTTGTCGCTTTGCTTGTGGGCGCGCTTCCCATTCGGCTTGCGCGCGATGCGCGCAGGACGCAGATGAGACTGCTGGCGAAGGTGGTGGTGGATGATCTCTATATTCAGGAAGTCCACCTTCGTGCGGCCATGCTTATACCTGCCGCCAACGTCGAGTCTGTGGATAGTTGGGAGTACGCAGAATGTGCGAGGTGTTCGTCGATGGTCTCGCCGCAAACCGTTGCAGACCTGATTCCTTACAGTGAATTCCTGCCTAAAGATGTCGAGGCGGCACTGGCTCGATGTATTGCGATGCTCGCGGCTGCTCGGCAAAGACGCGTATTCGTCGTACCAATTCAGCCTGGTGAGACGTGCAACTTGGGAGGCGAAATAGACTGGTACAAGGCAGTCTGTGTGAGCCTTTTTGCATTGCGTGTGGAGCTCTCGACTTGGCTCAATGTCGAACTGGAGGATGCGTCTGAGAATGCGTTGCTGCTTGGCATGGCCCTGATGGGAAATGCGGGAGTGGAAAGAGATAAGTGGCACAGAGCGCAAACCACTGCGTAGTCTCTGATTTCTCATACTTGCTTCTCCAGTAGGAAGTTGGTGTCGATGTGCCAGCCGGCCTCGCGGGCCCCGAGTAGGCGCAGTTCGTTGGTGTCGAATTCGTCCAGGCCGAGCATCTCCGCGGCCAACTCAATGTGCTGCGGGGAAATTGGCCGGTCGCGATAGAACAGGTCATAGACGTTGTGCTTCGAACAGCCCCAGGCGTCGGCCAGGTCCTGCATGCGCTTGCCTTCCTCAAGCAGATGGCGCTTCAGGTGCGAGCGCACGCTGTCGATCGAGCGGGGGATGCGAATCGGACGGCCGCCGGCGGCCATGCCGTTGTTCGCGTGCTGGTCTCGGATAGGGGTGATCTCAGCCATGGTTCTCTCCAGTCAGTTCGGCACGCAGCTGCTCAACGCGCGTGCGCCAGTAGTCGATGGTTCTGTCGCTGCTGCTGCGTAGCGTTTCGTGGTGCCCGAGGGCAGTTGCGGCCGTTACCAGGTCAGCGACCAGGCCGGGCCGGGTGGTGCTGGTGCTGCCGCCGGCGCGCAGTTCGGCCACCTCGGCCTGCAGCTGCTCGATGCGTTCGTTGGCCTGGGCCAGCCACTGCCGATAGGCGTCCTTCGTTGGCTGCCGCATCCGGGCCGGAATGCCCGGATCCTCCCGCGCCGGCACCAGCACCAGGCCGGTCATCCCCGGGCCTCGCGCCGGGCTTCGGCCAAGATTTCGCGCAGGTCGTCCTGCACCTTGCGGTCCTCGCCCTGAGCGACGGCGGCGGCCAGGGCGCGCTCCAACGCGTAGACCCGGTCGTTCGAATGGATGTGGTTCATGGCAGAATTGATTCAAACAGGGAGGTTTTATGGGTGATTTTTTGTGGTGGACGTTCGTCCGTTGCTGGCCGCTAGGCGCAAAGTGCGAAGTGAACTGGGATGCCTGGGCTGCTGTCGGAACGTGTGCCGCGGTTGTAGTAGCGCTCTGTGGACCTGCGGTTAGCCGCGCGCTTGTGAGAAAGAAGGCAGATGCGCTTTTCGCTATGGCGTACAGAAAAGACTTGATATCTGCCTTGGTCAAGCTGAACACGATCGCGGAGGAGTACCCTTTCCACGACACGAACGTTTCGTGGGCCGTTGAATCCATGCTTGAGCAAGAGGGGAAAGTGCGTAAGCGATTCCTCGTTCTGAGCCGGGCGCTTAGTGCCTTGACCAGCCGAGAAGTGGATCTCACCAAGTGGCCAGCTGTAGACCTGAATTTGGCTGCCAAAGTGGTTATCGCCATTGAGACAACCAAGCAGTTTCAGTTGGGTGCTGAGCATTTCGCTCACCCACCTGCCGACAGAGACTGGAACAGAATGACCAGCACCGTTGGACGCGCTCTCTTGGACGCGCTGCTGGACGTGAAGGCAGCAAATGATGCAGCTGCCACCGCTGAGAGGAAGATCAAGAAGAGCTCTGATGAGTCGCGCGAGGGGAGTGTCGACTGATTCACGCGGCCACTCCCATCGCAACCAGGTCGATGTAGTCCACCTTGTCGCGCAGGTAGCGGCAAGGTGGAGGTGTTCGAGGATCACCGCACGGCCCTCATGGGCAAAGAAGGTCTCCGCGTGCATGTGCAGCGCACGACGCTGGTCGCGGCGGTACAGGCGCCAGGTGATGGTGCTGCCGTCGGCGGTCGGGAACCGGCCCCAGGCGAATCCCAGCGTCTCCTTGGGCTCGCGGCGGGCGATGTGTCGGCTCATGCCTGCGTTGCCTTCTTCGCACTGCGGCGACCGTCGCCGCATTCAACCACCTGCCTGCGGCTGATCGTGCTCTTGTCGATGCCGCTTGTGCCCAGGATTTCGACCTTGCCGCCGCCGGCTTCGAAGCGCGCCATGTCGCTCGCCAGCTTCTGCCGGGCCTGGTCCTTCTCGCGGTCGGTCGCGCCCCTGAAGACGGGCTTCACGTGGATGCTGGTCATGCTGCGGCTCCTTCGTAGACCCAGCGGCGCACGGTCCCGAACGGGACACCCAGCGCGGCGCTGATCTGGTTGACGGTGTTGCCGCTGGCCCGGAGCTGCCGGGCGCGGCGTTTAGTGGTGGCCGGCCAGTACCGGGCATGACGCTGGCGCGGTACCGGCATCCCTTGGCAGCGG